>NZ_MUKA01000268.1 GCF_002150735.1 Streptomyces africanus | reverse complement strand
GTGGCGGCGGCGGCCGGGAGGGCCGACGGCCCCGCCACGACTCCCGCGAGGAGCACGGCGGCCAGCAGGGAAGCGGTACGCGGCATGGTCAACTCCGTGGGTATGAGCCGTTGTCGTGGTGTGCGGCTCCATCCTCGGGACCGGCGGTGCCGGGCGGATCGCCCTCGCAGGGGGTCTCGGAGGGTCAGTTCCTCGCCGACGAGGGGGAGTGCCCGGCCCGGTCCGCTCCCCCGGGCGGGGGATCCCCGGCCGCGACGAGCCCGGTCTCGTACGCGCAGATCACGGCCTGGATCCGGTCCCGCAGGCCCAGCTTGGCCAGCACGTTGCCGACATGCGTCTTGACCGTGTGGTCGCTGACCACCAGCTCCGCGGCGATCTCGGCGTTGGACAGGCCCCGGGCGAGCAGCAGCAGCGTCTCGCGTTCCCGCCCGGTCAGCACGTCGAGGCGGGCGGCGGGCCGGGGGTTCCTCGTGGAGCGCGTGTACTGCTCCACCAGGCGCCGGGCCACGGACGGCGCGAGCAGCGCGTCGCCCCGGGCGACGACCCGGACCGCGTGCACGAGGTCGTCCCGGCGGACGTCCTTGAGCAGGAAGCCGCTCGCGCCCGCGTGCAGCGCGTCGTACACGTACTCGTCGGAGTCGAAGGTCGTGAGCATCACCGTCCGGCAGTCGCCCGCGGCGCTGATCGCCCGGCAGGCCTCGATCCCGTCCATGCGCGGCATGCGCACATCGAGCAGCGCCACGTCGGGGGCGTGCCGCCGCACCGCCTCGACGGCTTCGGCGCCGTCGCCCGCCTCCGCGACGACCTCGATGTCCGGCTGGACGTCCAGGATCAGCGCGAAGCCGCTGCGCACCAGCTCCTGGTCGTCGGCGACCACCACCCGGATCGTCACCGCCCGGCCTCCACCGCGGCCGCCACGGGAATCCGCACCCGCACCTCGAACCCCCGCCCGTCCGCTCCCCGCCCGGTCACCGCGCTCCCGCCGAGCGCCGCCGCCCGCTCCCGGATCCCGACGAGCCCGTGCCCGCCCCGGCGCCCGCCGTCCCCGGTCTGCGGCCCACGCCCGTCATCGGCCACGCACACAGTCAAGTCGTCGTCTCCGTAGGTCAGTTGTACGGTCACGGTACGGGCGCCGGCGTGCCGGACGGTATTGGTGAGGGCCTCCTGGACCACCCGGAAGACGGTCGCCGCGACCGCCCCCGGCACCGGCCGGACGGTCCCCGCGGACCGGTACACGACCTCCAGCCCACCGCCGGCCCGCACCCGGTCGCACAGACCGGGCAACTCCGCGATCCCGGGCTGCGGTTCGCGCGGGGGGACACCGTCGCTCACCCGCAGCACGCCCAGCATCCGGCGCAACTGCTCCATGGCGTCCCGCCCGGTCGCGGAGATGGCGTCGAAGGCGGCCTCGGCCCGTTCCGGCGCGGCCCGCACGGCCACCGGCCCGGCCTCCGCCTGCACGATCATCAGGCTCACGGCGTGGGAGAGGATGTCGTGCATCTCCCGTGCGATCCGGGCCCGTTCGCGCGCGGCGGCCTGCTCGGCCTCGACGCGGTGGGCCCGCTGACGGGCGTCGGTGAGCCGCCCGAGGACATAGGCGGCGGCGAACACGAAGACGGAGAAGGTCAGTTCACGGGCCGACCGGGTGTTGAGCCACGTCCCCACCGGCACGGCCACCAGCAGCACGAGCCCGGTGACGAGCCGTCCCCGCGCGGGCGACAGCGCGGCGATCGTGTAGACGACCACGAGCCCGGTGTACGGCAACGGCTGCCCGGGCCCGTCCACGGTCAGCCGGTACAGCGCGCCCGCGGCCAGCACCGCGAACAGCACGGCGACGGGGGCGCGCCGCCGCCAGACCAGGGGCACCACGCCGAGCGTGCTGAGCCCGTACGCGGCCCAGGTCGCCGGCGGCGCCCCGGCCGCCCGCGGCACGACGAACGGCATGGTCGTCGCGGCCTGGACGAGGAGCGCGACACCGATGTCGACGAGGAGCGGATTGGCCTCCGCCGACGCCCGACCGCGCTCCCACCGCTCCCGTAAGCCCCCGCGTATGTCCATAGGGCGTCCACGGTAACGGCCCCTGGCGCGGCGCACCGGGAGTCCGGAAGGCGACCGGCCGACTAGCTCGTCCCGCCCTCCGCCCCGTACCGCCTGGCCGACGCGTCGACATGGGCCAGGCGGCGCAGTGCGCTGAACACCGCCTCGCCCAGGACGGTGCCGATGACCACGCCCTCCACGATGTCCTCGACGGCGACCCGCCGGTCCACGTACGCGAGGTCGGCCCGGGCGACCTGCTCGGCGGCGTCGGCGTACGTGTCGAGGAGTTCGGCGAAGGCTCCGTGGCCGAGCCGGGTCAGGGCGGCCAGGGCTCTGGCGAGGTCGGTGGCGGCGGGGTTCGACTCATGGGTGCGCCAGCCGCGCCGGGAGATGAGGCCGGTCACGGTGGTGCGGGCCGCCGCCGCTTCGGCGTCGTCGTGGCCGTCGGCCGTGCCGCCCATGCGGTCCGCTGCCGCGCCGAGCACCTTGTGCAGCGGGCGTTCCGGGTCGTCGACGGCCGCCAGGACGTCCGCGATCTCCGCCACCTTCATGCCGCCGACGTCGAGCAGGGCGCGGATCAGCCGGAGCCGGCGTTCGTGTGTCTCGTCGTAGCTCGCCTGGTTGCGGCTGGTCAACTCGCCTGCGGGGAGCAGACCTTCGCGGACGTAGTACTTGATCGTCGGCACCGGCACCCCGGTCTTCCGGCTCAACTCTCCGATGCGCAATGCCGGTTCACCCCTCGCCCTTCACCCTGCCTGTCGTGCCGGCTCTTGCCGACTCGGCTCCCATGATAGATAGTGGGGCTATCTGATAGCGGATAGTGCCGCTATCCATTCATGATTCGTCCAGCTCAGGGGTGGGGCATGGTGTTCTTACGTACGTCCTGGCATCGGCCGCTGGTGGTGTTCGCGGCCGCGATGGCTCTCACGGCGGCCGGGTCCGCGGTGGGGCTCCTCGTCGACGACCGCGTCCTCGCGGGAGCGCCGATCTGGGCCAAGCCGTTCAAGTTCGCGGTGTCGTTCGTGGCGTACTGCCTGTCGCTCGCCTGGATGCTGTCGCTGCTGCCCGACCGGCGGCGCGTGGGCTGGTGGGCGGGGACCGTCGTCGCGCTGGCGAGCCTCGTCGAGATGGTGATCATCACCGGGCAGGTCGTCCGCGGCAAGCGCAGCCACTTCAATCACGAGACACCGTTCGACGAGGCGCTGTTCAACGCGATGGCCGTCACGGTCGTCGTCCTGTGGGCCGGCACGCTCGTCGTCGCCGTGCTGCTGCTGCGCGCCCGGATCGCCGACCGGGCGTCCGCCTGGGCGATGCGCTGCGGGATCCTGCTGGCGCTGGCCGGGGCCGCCGTCGGCTTCCTGATGACCCAGCCCGCGCCGGGGCAGCGGCGTGGTGTCTCCGAGGTGGTCGGCGCGCACAGCGTGGGCGTGCCGGACGGGGGTCCCGCGATGCCGCTGACCGGCTGGTCCACGACCGGCGGTGATCTGCGGATCCCGCACTTCTTCGGCATGCACGCGCTGCAACTCCTTCCGCTGCTCGTCATGGTGCTGACCGCCCTCGCACCGCGCTTCGCGCGCCTCGCCGACGAGCGGATCCGGCTGCGTCTCGTGCTGGTCGCCTCGG
Source organism: Streptomyces africanus (assembly GCF_002150735.1). Lineage (GTDB taxonomy): Bacteria > Actinomycetota > Actinomycetes > Streptomycetales > Streptomycetaceae > Streptomyces > Streptomyces africanus. The sequence continues at coordinate 74,303 of NZ_MUKA01000268.1, read as the reverse complement.
CCGCGTACGCCGCCGTCTTCGCGCTGGTCCTCTGGCAGGCGCTGCGCGGCGAGCCGCTGACCCGCCCGGACGGGGCGACGCTGGGGGCGGCCGGGCTGATTCTGGTCGCCGTCGCTCTCGGGGTGTACGGGGCCGTGCGGACGGGCCGGATGTCCCGTGCGCACGGGGCGACGGACGCGACCAGTGCTCCCGTCTCGAAGGATCTCGTGTCATGACCGGATTCCTCTTCGAGCTCTCCTTCCTCCTGGCCGCGCCCGTCTGGCTGCTCATGATCTTCGCGCCGGCGTGGCGGCCGACCGCTCGCATCGCCGGGTCACCGTTGACCGTGCTGCCGGTGCTCTTGGTGTATCTCGCGCTCGCGGTGCCGGTGTTCCCCGAGTTGTGGACCGCGGTCAGCAGTCCGGACCTCGGCACCTTCCGCGAGCTGACGGCCCTGCCGGGCGGTGCCGCTGCCGTCTGGGCGCAGGTCATCGCCTGGGATCTGCTGATCGGGCAGTGGATGTACCGGGAGGGCCGGCGGCTGGAGATCTCCGCCCTGCTGATGGGACCGCTGCTGGTTCTCACGATCCTGCTGTCGCCGTTCGGGATGCTGGTGTTCCTCGGGGTGCGTGCGGTGCGGGCCCGGCGGGCGGGGTCGAGGCCCTCCACCGGCGGGCCGGCGCCGAGTCAAGCGGCGCGCAGGTAGGCCAGTACCGCCAGGACGCGGCGGTGGTCGTCGGGGGCCGACGGGGGCAGGTCCAGTTTCTGGAGGATGCTCGCGATGTGCTTGGCGACGGCTGCGTCCGTGACGACCAGGCGGCGGGCGATCGCCGCGTTGGAGCGGCCCTCGGCCATGAGGGCGAGGACCTCGCGCTCGCGGGGCGTGAGCCGGTCCAGGGGGTCGCGGCGGCGGGCGAGGAGCTGGCGTACGACGTCCGGGTCGACGACCGTCGCCCCTGCGGCGACGCGGGTGACGGCGTCCGCGAACTCCTCGACGTCGCCGATGCGCTCCTTGAGGAGGTAACCCGTTCCGACGCTGCTGCGACGGTCGTCCAGGAGCTCGTCGGCGAAGGTCTGCTCGACGTACTGGCTCAGCACGAGGACGGCCAGCCCGGGCTGTTCGGCCTGGAGCAGGCGGGCCGTGCGCAGGCCTTCGTCCGTCTGGCCCGGTGGCATACGGACGTCGGTGATCACCAGGTCGGGGCGGTGATCCCGGGCGGCGGCGAGCAGGGCCGGGCCGTCGCCCACGGCGGCGAGCACCCGGTGGCCGAAGCGCTCCAGCAGATGGACGAGACCTTCGCGCAGGAGGACCGCGTCCTCCGCGAGCACGATGCGCAGGGACTGCCGCATCAGGTCTTTGCTCTCAGGAAGGTGGGCCGGCGCACGGGATCTCCGCTCTCAGCAGTGTGGGTCCGCCGGGCGGGCTGGACAGGAGCATTCTGCCGTCGGCGGCGGCGATCCGGTCGGCGAGGCCGACGAGGCCCGTGCCGCGAGCGGGGTCGGCGCCGCCGGAGCCGTTGTCCTCGATGTCGAGGCGCAGCACCCCGTCGTGGTGGTGGGCGGTGACGCGGCAGCGGTCGGCACCGCTGTGCCGGGCGATGTTGGTGAGGGCCTCGACGGTCACGTAGTACGCCGTCTGCTCGACGGCGGCCGGCAGCCGGCCCGGGAGGTCGAGGTCGAGGTCCGTGGGGACCGGGCAGCGTCCTGCGATGTCCCGGGCGGCGGCGGGCAGTCCGCGTTCCGTCAGGATCTGCGGGTGGATGCCCCGGATCAGTTCGCGCAGCTCGGTGAGTGCCTCCTTGGCGAGGGCGTGGGCCTCGCCGACCTGCCGCGCCGCCGCGCTGCCGGGCGGCAGGTCGAGGGTGGCCAGGCCCAGCTTCATGGTGAGGGCGACGAGCCGCTGCTGGGCGCCGTCGTGCAGGTCGCGTTCGATGCGGCGGCGTTCCGTCTCGAAGGCGTCGACGAGGCGGGCCCGGGACCGTACGACCTCGCGCAGTTCGCGGTCCTTCGGGAAGAGCACGGCCCGGCCCACCGCCGCACGGACGGCGGCCCACGCCCCGATGGGGTACGCGGCCACGGGCAGCAGCAGCGCACCCGCGACCGGGCCCGCCACGGTCTGCCAGGGCACGGCGGTGGGCTGGAAGGGCGCCAGAAGCAGGAAGCCCGGGATGCCGAGCGAGACCAGGGCCACGGCGAGGTCCAGCCAGCCGACCGCCAGGACCGATACGACGCCGTAGCCGATGGCCCGTGCACCCCCCGATGACCCCGGCTGTCCGCCGGTGTCGACCAGGGAGAGGCGACGCCGCTCCAAGGGCCCCGCGAGGGCGGCGGCGAAGACCACCACGGCCCCCGCGCAGAGCACCCTGGCGATCGTGCCGATGGGCGCGGTGAACAGCCCGCCCACACCGAGGTAGACACCGGTCGCGAACACCCCGCCGGACAGGAGGTAACCCAGGGCACGCCACGGCCAGACGGTGCGCGGGAACCCCAACGGGCCGCGGGTGAGGGCCTCCAGGACGGTTCGAGGGGTGGTCACGCGGTCGACCGTAGCCGCGCCGGGTCGCGAAGGCAGTAGTGCCAGGTGGAGTATCGGCTCTCGCCCGGGCGGCAATGTGCCGGGGGGTGCTCCCGTCGTTGCCTTGACGGCATGACCACGACGAACACCACCACGGAGCACGGCACTTCCGCCCTGCCACCCGTCCGGCTCAGGTCGCTGACCAAGCACCACGGCACCGGCGACCGCGCCGTCACCGCACTCGACGACGTCACCCTGGACTTCGCGGCCGGGACGATGACGGCCGTCATGGGCCCCTCCGGCTCCGGCAAGTCCACCCTGCTGCACTGCGCGGCGGGCATCGACCGGCCGAGCGCCGGCGAGGTGCTGATCGACGGTACGGACCTGGGCGGGCTGGACGAGAACGCGCTCACGGTGCTGCGCCGGGACCGGGTCGGCTTCGTGTTCCAGGCGTTCAACCTGGTCTCGGCGCTCACCGCCGCGCAGAACGTCGAACTGCCCCTGCGGCTGGCCGGGTCACGCCCCTCGGCGGACGAGGTGCACGCGGCCCTCGCCGCCGTCGGGCTCGCCGACCGGCACGGACACCGGCCGAGCGAGCTGTCCGGCGGTCAGCAGCAGCGCGTCGCGATCGCCCGGGCGATGATCGCCAGGCCCGCCGTCCTCTTCGCCGACGAGCCGACCGGCGCACTGGACAGCACGGCCTCGCGGGTCGTGCTGCGGCTGCTGCGGGACCTGGTGGACAGCCGCGGACAGACGGTCGTGATGGTGACGCACGACCCGGCCGCCGCGGCGTACGCGGACCGGGTGCTGCTGCTGGCCGACGGCCGGCTCGTGGACGAACTGCCGGGTGCCGAGGGCGCCGAGGCGATCGCGGCGCGGACGGCCGCCCTGGAGGTGCGGCTGTGATCAGCCTGGCGACCGCGAGGGAGCGGTGGACTTCCTTCCTGGGCTCCTTCGTGGCCGTGGTGCTGGGCGTCGCGGTCGTCACCATGAGCGCGCTGGTGCTGCTGTCGGACGGTACGGGAGTGCCGCAGCGGCTCGCGGGGGCACCGGTGCTGGTGCGGAGCCCGGCGGGGGCGCCGGCCGCCGGGGTGTTCACGGAGCACCCGCCGTGGGCGCCGCGGCGCGCCGGGGAACTGCGGCGGGAACTCGGCCGGCTGCCGGGAGTGGCCGCCGCGGTGGCCGACCGGTCCTTCTACGCGCAGGCGCCCGGCAGCGAGCAGCGCACGGGGGAGCGGCAGGGCCACCCCTGGTCGGCCGCCGCGCTCGCCGCGTACGGCCTGAGCGGGGGCAGACCGCCGACGGCAGACGGCGAGATCGTCGTGGACGACTCCCTCGGACACCGGCCGGGCGAGCCCCTCACGGTGCTGACGGCGCGCGGACCGCAGCGCTTCTCGGTCTCCGGCACGATCGACGGCCCCGGCTACTACGTCACCGACCGGCGGGCCGCCGAACTGGGGGCGGGCGGGGTACGGACCATCGGGCTCGTCCTCGAACCCGGCACCGACCCCGCCCGCGTCGCGGCCGCCGCCCGGGACGTCGTCGGCGACGACGGCGCCGTCCTGACCGGCGCCTCCCGTGACGCGCTCGCACCCGAGCAGGACGAGATGACTCGCTGGATCGGCGGGCAGGTGCTCACCGCCATGGCGCTGCTCTCCGCCTTCGTCACCGTCTTCAACGTGTCCTCGACGTTCGCGTTCGCCGTCGCCCAGCGGCGCCGCGAGTTCGGCCTGCTGCGCACGATCGGCGCCACACCGCGGCAGGTGCGGCGGCTGGTCCACGGGGAGGCCCTCGCGGTGGGCGCCGCCGGCGCCGGGGCGGGGGCGGTCGCGGGAGTCGTGCTGGCACCCTCGATGACCGGGCTGCTGATCGACGCGGGCTTCCAGCCGGCCGGTTTCGAGGTGGGCATCCGGTGGTGGGTACCGGCCGCCGCCTGGGCCCTGGGCGTGGCCGTGGCACTCGCCGGAGCGGGGGCCGCGGCCCGTCGGGCCTCCCGGGTGAAGCCGCTGGAGGCGATGCGGGAGGCCGCGGTGGACAACCGGCCGATGACCCGATGCCGCTGGGTCACCGGGCTGACGGCGACGGGCCTGGGCGCGGCCTGCTCGGCGGGTACGGCCGCCGCGGGGGCCGATGCCATGGTGTTGCTGGTCCTGGGCGCGGCCATGGGCCTGACCGCCGGACTCACCCTCCTGCTGCCGGCGTTGACCCGGCCCGTGATCGGGGCGCTGACCCGGCCGCTCGCCCGGCGCCCCGGTGCCACGGCCGTGCTCGTGCGCGAGAACATGCTCACCTCGGTGCGCCGTACGTCGGCCACGATCGCCCCGGTGCTGGCGACCGTCGCCTTCGCCGTCCTGATCACCAGCGCCGTGCAGACCACCCAGAGCGCCGACACCACCCGGCAGGCCGCGGCCGTACGGGCCGAGGCGGCCGTCGTGCCCCGGGGGACACCGGGCCTGTCGGACGCCGTGGCCGACCGGGCCGGGGGCACGGCGCTGCTGTCGACGACGGTCTACGGCGGCGAGGGCAGGGCGGCCCTGTCGGCGGCCGGGGTGACGCCCGGGTTCGAGCAGGCGTACCGGGCGCGGGCACCCCGCGGGAACACCGTCGTCGTCACCTCGGCAGTGGCGGCCGCGCACGGCTGGCGGGAGGGCCGTACTGCCACCTTCACCTTCGAGGACGGCCGCACCCGGCACCTGCGCGTGCGAGCCGTGCTGGACGACTCGATGCCGTACCAGGTGTTCCTGCCGCGCGAGCTGGTACGCGCCCACGACCCCTCGGCCCTCACGGACGTCGTGTACCGCACCACCGCCACGCCCACGCCCAACCTCGCGGGACTCGGCGCCGAACAGGTCCCGGTGGCGGCGTACGCGGCCTCGGACGACGCCGAGGAGGACTGGCTGGTGTGGCTGTTCACCCTGATCCTCGTCACCGTCACAGCGGGCTACACCATGATCGCCGTCGCCTCCACCGTGCTGACGGCGACCGCCGGCCGGGTGCGGGACCTCCGCGTCCTGCGCCTGTCCGGTGCGACACCGCGCCAGGTGCTGCTGACGCTCGCCGCGGAGACGTGCTGTGTCGTCGCCCTGGGCGCCGTCCTCGGCCTGGCGGTGGCCGGTCCCGCCCTGTTCGGCATGGCTCAGGGGCTGCGCCGGGAACTGGGGTTGCCGGTCGGGCTGTCGGTGGCCTGGCCCTGGGTCGCGGGCGTGGTGGCCGGCTGTCTGCTGCTCGCCACGGCGGCCACCGTTGTCCCGGCCCGGGCCGCGCTGCGGCGGATGCGGCGGGCGTGACGCGGCGGCCCGGGCGGCCGGTCACCGTCGGACCACCGGCCGGAACGCCTCCCGCACGCCGGACTTGGTCGTGGAGACGAACTGGTCGCCCGGCCCCAGGTCGTACATGTAGTACTCGTAGCGCAGGACGCTCGGGCAGCTGCCGCCGCCGATCTGGACCGAGCGCGGGTCGAGGCGCTTGCCGGTGCGCAGTTCGTAGACCTTCAGGGGGATCTTGACCTTGTAGAAGGTGACTTGGTGGGGCAGGTACTTCGACGTGTCGTTCTCGTAGGAGCAGGTCTGCACGGCGGCCCCGTTCTCCGCCGCGCCCGCGCAGACCACGAGCGCGGCCCTGGCCGGGTCGCCGGTGCGCCAGGAGCCGGGGAGCCTGCCGGTGTACTCGGAGTCGCCGAGGAACAGGGCGCGCGTGCCCTTGCGGTAGGGCGGGGCTCCGCTGTACTTCGCGGGCTTCGAGCAGTAGCCGGAGTCGGCGCCGTGGGTGTTGTCGACCAGGCCGCGCACATGGTCCAGTTCGATGGCGAGGGTGGCCTCGCGGACGCCGTCGCGGGCCTTGCCGGCGCGGGCGTCGTCGGGGTACGTGTCGAGGAGCCGCTGGTAGTGGGTCCGCGCCTGCTGCCAGGCGTCCTCGGTCATGAGGTGGTCGCCGCAGCCCACCAGGGCGGCGGGTTCCGTGCGTGCCGCCGGGCCGGCGGAGCGGTCCAGGACGTCGTGGGTGGGGCCGCGGTCGCGGAGCCAGGCGGTGAGGGCGGCGGTGTCGCAGGAGTCGTCGGTGGGCAGGCCGTCGAGGAAGGCGTCCAGGACCGTCCCGACGGTGCGCTCGTTGCCGGGCTCGACGAGGACGCCGGCGAGCGTGCCGAAGCCCCGCCCCAGGTCCTCCGTGCTGCCCCTGCGCGCGGCCCGGGCCAGGACGGCCGCCGCCCCGTCCAGCCGGTGGCACGCCGTCACCACCGCGTCGCCGGGTTCCACCACCGGCGCGGCCGCCAGCCGGTGGCCCCACCCCACCTCGCCCTGCGCGGCGACGGCCGCCTCGCAGTCGCCGCCCTCGCGGGCCTCGGTCACACGGTTCTCGACGCCGTACGCGTCGACGCGGAGCAGTACGGCGGTCAGCACCACCGCGAGCGCGAGCCCGAGCGTCCCCGCGCGCTGCCCGCGTCGTACGGCCCGCTCCGGGCGGCGGCGGGCCAGGAACCAGCCGTGGGCGATGCCGGCCGCCCACCACAGGAGCAGCAGGATCTCGTACCGGCTCCGGGCGGTGGAGGCGGTGAGGTCGAGGAGCACGGCCGTGCCGAGCGCGGCGGTCGCGGCCAGGCGCCACCGGCGCAGCAGCAGATAGCCGATGCCGAGCAGTGTGGCGTTGCCGAGAGCCACCGCCCACGGATCGGCGGGGGCCGCGGGCCGCGGTGGCTCGGCGGGCTCCGGCGGCGGGGGCGGACCGGGTTCGTACGCCGGGTACGTCATGCCGTGCCCACCCCCGCGGCCGGGCCGGGTACCGGGACCCGCGGAGAGCGCCGCGTCGCGATCGCCTCATGGCCTCGTGTGTGATGGCGTCCGTGCATGGCTCTCCTCCAGCCTCTCGGGGGTGTGCGCGGACGCGGGACGGCCCGAGCCCTCCCCTCGCAGGGTTCGGACCGCTGCCCCATGGCCCGTCCCGGCCGCGTCCTTGAGCCATTCGACCGCCGCACACCGTTGTTCGGCTGGCCCCTCACCAGCACCGAACAACCCGGCGGCGCGCACCGGGCCGCGTGGCCTGGAGGAACCGTGAGGATGGAGTGAACGCCCGTGTCGCGGCCGCCGATACGGCCGAAAGTCGGGGGAGGGCGTACGAGGTGAGGGGGGCGGGCACGTGCCGGGACCATCAGGGCCGGGCCGCGCCGAGGGCGAGCTGGATCCGGAGGGCGGGCCGGTGCAGCGGTTCGCGGCCGGGCTGCGTGCGCTGCGCGAGTCCGCGGGCAGGCCGACGTACCGGGAGATGGCCCGGCGGGCGCGGTACGGGGTGACGACGCTGTCGCAGGCGGCGGCGGGCAAGCAGCTGCCCACCCGCGCGGTGACGCTCGCCTACGTCAGGGCGTGCGGCGGCGACCTCGCCGAGTGGGAGCGGCGCTGGCGCGAGGCGTCGGACGAACTGGCCGCCGAGAGTGCCGCCGACGACACCGCCCGGCCGCCCTACCGCGGCCTGACCCGGTTCGAACCGGGCGACGCCCACCTGTTCTTCGGCCGCGGCCAACTCGTGGAGCGGCTCACCGAGCTGAACCGCAAGCACCGCTTCACCGCCGTCTTCGGCCCCTCCGGGAGCGGCAAGTCGTCGCTGCTGCGGGCGGGCCTGATCCCCCGGTTGCGGGCGGCCGACGACAGTGACGCGCCGCCCGCGGCCGTACGGATCCTCACCCCCGGTGCCGACCCGCTGCGCACGCACGCCGAGCGGCTGGAACCCGTGCCCGGCACCGACGCCGACACCTGGCTGATCGTCGACCAGTTCGAGGAGCTGTACACCCTCGGCGCCCGCCCGGCCGACCGGGACGCCTTCATCGACCGGCTCGTCGCCGCCACCGCCGCCGACCGAGGGCTGCGCGTCGTCATCGCCGTGCGGGCCGACTTCCTCGGCCGGTGTGCCGAACACCCCGGTCTCACCGCCGCGTTGCAGGACGCCACGCTGCTGGCCGGGCCGATGAGCCGGGCGGAACTGCGGGAGGCCATCGTCCGCCCGGCCGCCGCGGCCGGACTGATCGTCGAACGCGCCCTGACCGACCGGCTCCTGGACGAGGTCGAGGGCGCCCCCGGCGGACTGCCGCTGATGTCCCACGCCCTGCTGGAGACCTGGCGCCACCGCAGCGGCCGGACCCTGACCGAGGCGGCGTACGAGGCGGCCGGCGGACTGCACGGCGCCGTCGTACGGACGGCCGAGCAGGTGTACGGAGAACTCACCCCGGAGCAGGGGGAACTGGCACGCCGGATCCTGCTGCGGCTCGTCGCGCCCGGATGGGGGTCCCCCCTGCTCGAGCGAAGCCGAGAGCTTGGGGGAGGGACCGCCGACACTCGCCGCCCCGCCGACCACGCGGAGCTGGACTTCGGCGAGCCCGCCGACACCCGGGTGGTCCTGGAACGGCTGGCCCGGGCCCGCCTCATCACCTTCGACGACGGCACCGCCGACCTCGCCCACGAGGCGCTCATCACCGCCTGGCCCCGGCTGCGGGCCTGGATCGACGCCGAACGCGACCGGCTGCGCGTCCACCGCGCGCTGTCCGAGGCGGCCCGCACCTGGCAGGACCTCGGCCAGGAGAACGCCGCGCTCTACGCCGGCTCCCGGCTGTCCGCCGCCCGCGACGCCTTCCCGGCGGCCGGCGCCGCGCCCGGCAGTGACGAACTGACCCCGTTGGAAAGGCGGTTCCTCACCGCCTCGCTGCGCCGCCGGCAGCGCGCCGCACTCCTGCGCCGCACGGTCGTGGCCGTACTCGCCGCGCTCGCCCTGCTCGCCACCGGCACCGCCGTCGTCGCCCTCCAGGCCCGCTCCACCGCGCAGGCCGAACGGGACGACGCCGTGTTCGGCGGGCTCACCGCCGAGGCCGACCGGGTCCGCGACACCCACGCCGGGCTGGCCGCCCGGCTCGACGTGGCCGCGTACCGCATGCGCGCCACGGCGGACCTGCGGACCCGGCTGGCCTCGGACGCGGGCCGGGTCCTGGCCACGCGCCTGCCCGGCCACGGCGGGGCCGGCAGCTCCGTGGCGTACGCGCCCGACGGCCGCACCCTGGCCGGCGGCGGCCACGACGGGACGGTCCGGCTGTGGGACACGGGCGGCAGGGCGCTGGGCGCACCGCTGCGACTCGGGACGGACCGGGTCGGCGCGGTGGCCTTCGCGCCGGCGGGTCGCGAGCTGCTGGCGGCCACCGGCGAAGGCGGTGTCATCCGCCTGTGGGACGTGCGCGACCGGGAGCACCCGCGCGCTCTCGGCCGTCCGCTGGTGAGCCACGACGGGGAGAACATCGTCTCCGCCGCCTTCGCCCCCGACGGCCGCACGCTGGCCACGGCCGGCGACGACGCCACCGTACGTCTGTGGGATCTGTCCGACCCGGCCCGCCCCGCGTCGCTCGGCAAGCCCGCCGTGGCCGACGACTCGGACGACCGCAGCGTCCGCGCGGTCGCCTTCGCCCCGGACGGGAAGACCCTGGCGACGGCGGGCTACGACCGCACCGTCCGGATGTGGCGCTATGGCGGCAGCGACGGGCTCGCGCCGCTCGGCAAGCCCCTGCGCGCCCACACCGAGCCGGTCTGGACCCTGGCCTTCTCGCCCGACGGCCGCACGCTGGCCACCGCCGGCTTCGACGAGACCGTACGGCTGTGGGACGTGTCCGGCGCGGGCCGGCTCACATCCCTGGGCGAACCGCTCACCGGGCACACCGCGCCCGTCATGTCGGTCGCGTTCAGCCCCGACGGCAAGACCCTGGTGAGCGCCGGCGAGGACGACGCGCCGCTGCTGTGGAACGTGGCCAACCCCGCCTACCCGCAGCGGCTCGGGGAGCCGCTGACCGGGCACACGGAGCCCGTGTGGGAGGTGGCCTTCAGCCCCGACGGCCGCACCCTCGCCAGCACCGGCGCCGACGGCGGCGTCCTGCTCTGGCACCGGCCGCCGACGGTCCTCACGGACTTCACCAACCCGGTGACCGCCGTCGCCTACAGCCCCGACGGACGCCTGCTCGCCGCCGCCAGCACCGACGACGGTCTGGTCCGCCTGTGGGACGTACGCCGCCCGGACCGCCCGCGCCGGCTGCCGCGCCCGCTCGTCCACGAGGACCGGGTGCTCGCCGTCGCCTTCGCGCCGGACGGCCGTACGGCGGTCAGCGGCTCGGCGGACGGCACCGTACGCCTGTGGGACGTCTCCACGCCCGACCGCCCGGCCCCGCTCGGAGCGCCCCTGCGCGCCCACGACGGCGAGGTCCACGCCGTCGCCTTCGCGCCGGACGGCCGCACCCTGGCCACCGGCGGCGCGGACGACACGGTCCGGCTGTGGGACGTACGGCGACCGGACCGCCCACGGCCGCTCGGCGCCCGCCTGCGCGGCCACACGGACACCGTCACCTCCGTGGCCTTCGCCCCGGACGGCCGCCTCCTGGCCACCGGCGCGGAGGACGCCACGGCCCGCCTGTGGCACGTGGACGACGCCGGGGCGCGGGCCCGGCCCGCGGGCGCCGCCCTCACCGGGCACGACGAGTCGGTCGAAGCGGTGGCCTTCGCCCCGGACGGGAGGACCCTGGCGACGGGCAGCGACGACCGTACGGTGCGGCTGTGGGACGTACGGGACGTCGAACGAGGCGACCGCGCCCGCCCGTGGGGACAGGAGCTGACCGGACACCGCGCGGCGGTCCGGGCCCTGTCCTTCGCCCCGGACGGCAGGACGCTGGCGACCGGCAGCGGCGACCACACGGTCCGCCTGTGGGACGTGTCCGACCCGGCCCGGGCCGAGCCGGCCGGACAGGAACTCACCGGCCACCTCGACACCGTCACCACCGTCGCGTTCAGCCCGCGCGGCGACACCCTCGCCTCCGCCGGCTACGACCTCACGGCCCGGGTGTGGACGCTGGACGCGGACCGCGCGGCACGGTACGTCTGCGCGCACACCGGCGGGATCCTGACCCGGGCCGACTGGCGGGAGCACCTGCCCCGGCTCGGCTACCGGGAGGCCTGCCAGGGCGGTTAGGGCAGGGTGAACTTCAGTACGGCCCCGTCCTTGTCGTGCGCCACGACGGTCGCCTTCAGGGCGTCGCCGAAACCGGCCTCGCCGCCCGCGCCGCCGAGCTGCATCAGGGTGCCCCCCGACTGGAAGGTGACGTAGTCGTCCGCCACGGAGACGTGCACGCGCGTGCCGTCCGCCGTGATGTCGGCCGTGGACGTCACCAGCACCTCGCACGCGCCGTCCGCGCAGGCCCGGTAGTTCTTGCCGTCCGCGGCCTTCGGCAGGGGGCCGGCCGGCGCGGGCGAGGACGTGTCCCGGCCGGCCGGCTTCCAGCCCGGGGCGCACTGCTCGGCCCGCTCGTACGCGGCCCCGAGCCGTGGATCCTTCGCGGCGAGCGCCGGCAGGTCCGGCTTCGGCGGGGTGAGGGACTGGACGAGCTCGTCGACGTCCTCGGCGCTGCCCGCGGCGTCGTCGACGGCCATGGCCGGTGACATCCCTTCGAGTTCCGTGGCGACACCCGTCACCTTCTTCCGCAGGGCGCCGAGTAGCCGGTCGGCCGCGGGAACGCCCGACGAGCCGAGTTCGTCCAGGCCGCTCCGCACATCGTCGACCGCCGACGGGGTCGAGGAGAGATAACCGATGGCACCGGCCCGGGCGATGAGATCCCCCTCGTCCGCGCCCCGGATCTCCTTCACGTCGGCGGCGCTCTGTGCCCGCAGGTTCTTGAGCGCGACCGTCGACTCGCACAGGCCGCCGACCCATGTCACCAATTCCCCGGACGGCGACCGCACCGGGGTCGGGGACACCGTCCCCTTTCCGGCCGAGCCGTCCGCCCGGTGCGCCTCGTCCGCCGGGCCCCCGCATCCTCCGACAGCCAGCACCATCCCGGCGACCACCACGACGACGCCCCTGCTCCCACCCATCCGACGACCCCTTTCCGTGCCGCGACCAACCGGTACCGCAGGCCCCAGTCCATCCGGCGGGCGGATTGTTCGGCCACCCGTTCCGCGGCCCGAACAACCCCGGACCGGGATTCCCGCCCGATCTGCGTCCCTTTCACGGAACCGGCACAAGTCCTTTCCGTCACCCATTCGCCATTCGACGGTGTGTCACTGCCGGGCTGATAGGTTGGATTCGACCGCGAAGTAATTCCAAAGAACGGGGTGTCATGCGCAAGAAGGTAATGGGCGCACTGGGTGTCGTGGCGCTGGCGGGTCTCGCCTTCTCCTCAACTCCCGCGGTGGCCGCGCCGGTCGCTTCCTCGGGCGATGCGTCCGTGACTGCCGCCTGCTCGCGCGGAGAAAAGGTGAAGGCGCGGGAGAGCGTCAAGATCCGCAAGACGAAGAGCATTTCGGGAACCGCCCTCGGGCTCTTCCCGAAGGGGAAGAACGCTTGCAGCCTGAAGAACGAGAAGGCCAAGTGGTACGACAGCAAGTGCGGCCAGGGCAGCGACCAGTTCGACTACATCAACTACCGGGGCACCAAGGGCTGGGTGCCCACGACGTGCATCGTGCTCGACTGAGCGAGCTCCGCTGACCCGAAGGGGCCCGTTCCGAATCCGGGGCGGGCCCTTTTGTCTCCCGCGGCACATCGGTCCCAGGATTTCCACATTCCATTAGTGAATTGTTGGCGGGCGTGACGGGCCGCAAGTCGAAATCCCGTCAGGCGGCGTGATCGGCGTTTTCCGGACTTTGTCTCCGGAGGAAACCGCGAAATCGTTTCGGCATATCTGCGATCGCAAGCTATGACCGACTTATCCCGGGACGACTCGGCCGCCCGTGCCCGCTGGCAGACCTGCCTCAGGCTCGCCCGTGAACTCCTCCTCGTCGGGCCGGACGGCTCCGACCTCAAACTCGGCTATCTGCACACCCTGATCGACACGGGCCGCCTCGGCCCGACCCCGCACCCGCGCAAGAAGATCCTCGTCATCGGCGCCGGCATCACCGGCCTCGTCGCCGGCCGGCTGCAACCCGGGCGCGTCCCGCAACCCCGACGCGCCCACGCAGGTCGACCCGCGCCTGATCTACATGACCACCCGCCAGGACCACATCGTCGGCACGTCGGGCGCCGAGCTGAACCTGCGCGCCGAGCCCGGGGACAGCATCAAGTGGCGGGAGACGACCCTGTCGCTCGGCAGCGACTACAAGGCACTGCTCTACCGGTACGTGAGCAGCGACAGCCAGTACCAGCTCATCAGGACACCGGAGATCGAGGTGGTCAGCGGCGTCTACCCGCTGCCGAAGGAGGGCACCGAGGGCAGGCCGGAGTTCGACACCCAGCGCTACCAGGACCACTACTGGCGCACGACCGTCAAACAGCCCGGCAAGGTCGTCTACCACTTCTTCTTCCAGATCCTGGACCGCCACCGCCAGCTGAAGGGCTACTTCCAGTGGGATCCCTTCATCACGATCGAGGACGCCTGACAGCGGTGCCTCAGAATCGGAGCCCGAACAGCCCCGCGTAGACCTCCAGTCGCCGGCGTACCCACTCGGGGGTCTCACCCACCGCACGGGCACAGCGCTCGATCCGGTCCTGCCCGACCGGGCCGGTCAGTGCGGGCAGTCGCCCGTCGAGGCCCTCGGAGAGGATCGCCAGGTCCTGCCAGCCGGGCACGACGCCGGGTACGGCGGTGACGGACGGGGGTGACGCCTCCAGGGCGAGGTAGGGAGTGATGCGCCGTTCCCAGGTGTGCCGCACCGGCTCACCGAGGCGGCCGGCGATGCCGACCAGATCGAGCGGGTGCAGCGGGGCGCCGGGCGCGGAGACGCGGTACTCCGGGTCGACCGCCACGGCGTCGTGGGCGGTGGGCACGTCGTCCGGCAGGGCGGCCTCCGCCTCGGCGGACAGCTCCGGCACGAGGGCACCGATGGCACGCAGGGGAGCCAGCGCCCGATAGGCCGCCCGCGCACCGAGATTGCGTGCGCGGGCGTAGCCCACGAGCCGCTGCGCGGTGAGCGGGATCCAGCGAGGCGTCTCGAACCACTCGTAGTCGGTCTCCTCGTGCGGACCCGTCTCGACCAGCGCCGCCATCTCGTCGTGCGTCGGGACGAACGTCCGCAGCTCCTCGGGCGGGCGCGGAGCCACCAGCCCGGCGCCCAGCCCCAGGTTGCGGGCCTCCCGGTGCGCGGTGTCCCACAGGTCCGACAGCCGCTGCCGGAGCCGCTGGCTGGCGGTGAACAGCACGGCCGAGGTGGCCGGCACGGGGTAGTCGGCACCGTCCCAGTTGGGATCCTCCCCGGAGAACGCGTATCTGCTGGGCGTGGGCAGCTCGTCCCAGGCGCGCAGCAGGCTTCCGGCGTCCGGGATGTCCACCCCTGCCTCTCTCAACTCGTCCGCGTGCCAGGACAGTTCCTCCCACGACGTGGTGTGGGAGCGGACGGACGCGAGGTCCCGGAGCGAGACGCCGTTCTCCAGGCGGATCTCCGACTGGTGGAGCCGCCGGACGAGAGGGGCGACGTCGGGTGAGAGGACCACGTCCCGTCCGGGCGAGCGCCGGGTGTAGCGCCGTCGGTGGTCCACTCCGAGGCCCTCCGTCTCACGGGCCAGGAGGCGTTCGGCCTCCCACACGGAGAGCTCGTGCTCCGCGGCCAGGTCGATGGTGGCGGCCCAGGGCAGCACGGGGCGGCCGCCGGCGCGGGGGACGAGGTAGGTGCGCAGGATGCCGAGCAGCTCGGCCGGTACGGCGCCCCAGCGTGCGGTCAGGACCGGATCGGGCACGGGGCGGCCCAGCCAGCCGAAGGCGGCCATGCGCCGTTGCGCCTCGCCCGGGTCGAGGCCCGTGGCGTCGGCCACGACCGGTACGTCCCAGGGGTGGACGGCGGGCCGCCAGTCGTACTTGTCCTCCCGGAGGTAGAGGAGCTTCAGCTCGTCGTCGGTGCAGACGTGGTCGCGGTGGTGGTCCGGGACGGCGCCCAGCGGCCTGCCCACGAACGGCGCGTACCGGGCGCACGCCTCGGCCAGCTCGCCGAGCGGCCTCTGGAACATGGCGGAGGCGCGGGCGATGCCGGAGAGGTCCTCGGGCGGGTGCCGGTAGTGAATCTCGTCGCCCGCCCGCCGCTTGGCCACACGGCGTCCCCAGGGGGTGGTGAGGCCGTCCAGCGGGTCACGCGTCCTGCCGAGGAGCCCGGTCGTGACGTACCAGTCGGTGCGGCCCGGTTCCCAGTCCAGGTCACCGTCACCGAGGACGGCCGGCCCGGCCAGCTGCGGATGCGCGACGCGCAGGCCCCGCGTCGCGCGGAGCACCTCCGCCACGGTCGTCCCCTGCGCGTCGGCCATCCGGACCGCGAACCGCCAGTCGCCCTCGACCTTCTCCGCGATGTCGGCCCAGCCCGGCTGCGGTACGGGGTGGCCCGAGAGCGTCAGCGGCGGCGCCGCGTGCGGGTCCCGGTGCTCGGTACCGAGGGCGCCCAGCCGCCAGGGCCGGACCAGCCTGCAGGCCGTGTCCTCCTCGCTCCGGCCGCGCCGGGAGTACAGAGCGGCGTCCAGCCTGAACCAGCCGAGTTCGTCAAGGTTGATCCGCCGGCCGTGGCGGGGCGACGCGTGCACCCCGTGGCCCCGCAGGACCTGCCACAGGATGGGCGCGATCGAGGGCTCGCGGGTCTCCATGTTCCACAGCCATTCCAGATCCGGCACCGCCACCGCCTCGTCGAGGAACGCCCGGGCCCCCTGCCGGAACTGCTCCTGCGCCCACAGGACGTCGTACTTCTCCAGCTTCTTGCGGTTGACGCTGAGTTCGCCCGCGTGCGCGCCCGACAGATTGAGCACGTATCCGAAGGGCCGCTCGTCCGTGGCGATTCCGTCGCAGACGATCGCTCCCTTGTCCGAGACCCACCACAGCGTGCCCGGCACCGCCTCGACGGCGAACCGGGTGGAGAACGCGCCGGGTTCCTCACCGGACTTGAGCTGCCCGGGCAGCCAGACCTCCTCGGTGCCGTCCTGGTCGCGCACCTCGAGCAGGAACTCGCCGAGAAGGACCAGCGAGCGCAGCACCGACACGGCGGAGCCCCCGGGCAGCGCCCCCGCACGGCGCAGGTGCAGCCGGACGCGCGTGCCGCCCTCGGGCAGTGCCGTGCCGTCGCGTTCGTCCTCCTCCCGGACCCGGAAGAGGCTGCCGCTGACGGGGATCTCGACGCGCAGCGCCTTCTCGGCCGGACGACCGTCCGTGCCGACCGGCCGGGTCACGATGGTCATCTCGTCGGCGAGCATGAAGTAGCTGAAGACGCCGATCCCGAACCGGCTGTTGGGGTAGAGCCGCAGCGTACTGTCGTGCCGCAGCCACGCGGCCTGCTCCCGGCGGAAGGCGTGGGACTGGTCGAAGCGGCGGCCGGCCCGGGTGAAGGTGTTCTTGAGCTGGTCGACGGTCATGCCGACGCCGTTGTCCACGCACTCGATGTAGGGACCGCGGCTGTCCTCGCCCGTCTCGATACGGATCCGGCCCGCCCACGCCCCCGGCTCCCGGCCGAGACCCCGCAGGTACCGGACGCGCATCTCCCGGTAGCGGCAGGCGTCCATCGCGTTCTGGTACAGCTCCCGCAGCGCGAGTTCCGGCTCGCCGTCGTACAGTTTCTCGCCCATCAGCAGGCGGCGGATCTCCGTCTGCGCCAGCGAGAAACGGGCGAGCGGCACGTCGTAGGCGTCCGTGCCGTCCCGGCGGTCCGGCCGCAGCCCGTGGTCGGACAGCCGCGCGGGGAGCCCCCGAAGCAGCGCGGCCTCGTCCTGCGGAAGGCGGTGGGCCGACTCGCGCAGGAGGTGACCGAGGTCGTCGGCGTCCTCGACGACCGTGGCGAGTGCCGCGTGCAGCGCCGGATGCGGGCAGACCGCGTCCAGATGCAGATACGAGGCGGTGTCGCCGTCCCCGTCGGGGACCCAGAAGGCGTCCCGGAGCACCGTGATCACCTCGTGCGGCACCACCGGGTCGGAGACGGCGAGATGCTCGGCCAGCACCTCGGGCAGACACCGGGTGTCGAAGGCGAGCAGCCCCGCGAGCCGCAGCAGCGCCGCGAGGGGCCGCACGCGCAGGCGCCACGGTGTCCTGCGGACGACGTGCCGGTCCGGCGGCAGCCGCTGGTCCTCCGGCGGGGCCCCGAGGACGAGGCCCGCGGCGACCGTGCGCAGCGCCTGGGACAGCGCCTCCGCCCGGCCGCCGAGCCGCTCGCCCGCCGCCGGCGGTGCCACGTCGAGGAGCCGGGCCGTGAAGCGGTCGGCGAACACCGCGGGCACGGCCTCCTCGTCGGTCGCGAACCGCTCCTCGATCCAGCGGTGCACCAGCCACAGCGTGACGGCGTGCCGGTCGTCCGCGGGGTCCCCGAACCAGCGGTAGGAGCCCGTGAGCTTCTCGGTGATCTGGGGATAGTGCTCGGTGATCTGCTCGTAGTGCCGCCGCTGGTCGCCGGCGTCGTCGTCACGCCACACCATCTGCGGATGGAACCCGGCGGCCTGGCCCAGCCGTTCGGCCCAGGCCGTCTCGTGCAACAGGACTCCGGCGATCAGCGCGGTGACCTCCAGGGCGGACAGTTCGGCGCCCTTGGGCAGCAGCAGCGGGAGGCGGTCGCTCAGCAGCCGGACCGGGTACTCGTCGTCGGCCCACGGATCGGGCAGCCGCCGCTGGGCATGGTGGACGTGCCGGGCGGCCTGCGTGGCCAGCGCGGACAGACACTCCTGGAAATGCGCGACGGCGCCCGCGTCGCACTCCGGGACCCGCTCCCACAGGGCCGGTGTGCGCACGGCGTCCTGCCACGCCTCCAGCAGCCGTCTGCCCTCGGCGACCACCAGGGACTTGGTGCGCTCCGCCAAGTCGGTGCCGTAGTGGATCAGGACCTGCTGCGGCCCGGCCTGCGCCTCGACGGCGAGCGTCCGGGTGTCGCGCCTGGCCCTCTCGTACACCTGCTCCACCGTCGTGGCCTCGGTCAGCGGGTCGAAGGCCCGGGCGAGCGCCGCCGTGAAGAAACTGCCCGTCTGCGCGCCGCCGCTGAGTTCGCCGGGGCCGCAGCTCGTCATCATGGCGAAACCGCTGTGCGGGGGTCCCTTGACGACGTTGCTGCCGAAGACGCCGCCCCGCCCGGCATCCGCCTGGCGGCAGGCGTCGATCAGCCACAGCACCGTGCCGGCCCGGCAGTTGGCCAGATACCGGCTGATGTCGGCCTCCAGGAGCGATTCCCGTACGTGGGGCCGCTCCCACCCGGCCGTGTCGTCGCCGGCGGGGGCGCAGGCGTCGGCGGGCACCAGGTAGTCGGTGGTGCCGATCCGGACGCCGTGCCCGGTGAAGTACAGGAGCAGGGTGCTGCCGGGCGGCGCGCTCGCGGACACGTCGGAGACGCGCTCGGTGATCTCGTTCCGGGTGGGGTTCGTCAGCGCCTGCACTTCGTAGCCGCTGCCCTCCAGGGAGGCGCGCAGGACACGCAGATCGGCGTCGACCGTCGCCGCCAGCGAGGGCAGAAGACGCTCCGCCCCCGGGTTCTCGCCCACCCCGATGAGCAGGGCGATACGCCTGTCGTCTTCCACTTGGTCCCCCGGTTCCCCCTCCGACCTGCCCCAAGAGTTTCCATCAGGCGGGGACGCGGCGGGGTCGGATCGGTCAAGTGCGGTACGAGCAGCGGTCCTCACGGATCGTCATCGGACGATTGTGCGACGATCCCCGGGTGAATGACCTACGCGTCCGCCTCGCCACCGAAGCCGACCTGCCCACCCTCGTCCGCCTCCGCGACGACGCCGCCCGCTGGATGCTGGCCCGCGGCATCACCGGGCAGTGGCGGCCCGGGGAGCTGGACGAGGGCCACTTCCGCCAGGTCATGGCGCACGGCGAGGTCTGGCTCGCGGAGGCCGGCGGGCACGTCACCGGGGCCTGGGAGCTGTGGTGGGAGGACGAGGCCGCCTGGGGGCCGCAGCCGCCCGTGGCCGGGTACGTGCACCGGCTCATGGTGGACCGGAGCAGCGCACCGCCCGGGACAGGACGGCGGCTGCTGGAGGCCGCGGAACGCCGGGTGGCCGAGGCCGGACGGACCTGGGTCCGCCTGGACTGCCTGGCCGGGAACGCACAGCTCAACGCCTACTACCGGGACGCCGGTTACCGCGTCGTCGGCCGGAAGGAGGGCAAGTCGCAACCGGGCGGGGCGCCCAAGTCCTTCACCCTGCTGGAGAAGGAACTCCCCGGCCCCGCGGCCCCGGAGACCGCCGACCGCAGCGGTTAGGGTGAACCGCGTGGAGCTCCTGCACCTGCGCTATTTCGTCGCCGTCGCCCAAGAACTGAACTTCTCCACCGCCGCCCGCAAACTGCACATGGCGGCCTCCCCGTTGAGCCGGCGGATCAAGGATCTCGAGAACGAACTCGGACACCGGCTCTTCGACCGCGACACCCACCATGTGCGGCTCACCCCGGCCGGCAGCGCGCTGCTGCCGATCGCCCGCGGGGTCCTGGAGCAGGTCGACTCCATCCAGTGGCGGCTGGACGAGACGGCCCGGCCCCGGCGGACCACCCTGCTGCTCGGTGTCCCGAGCGGCATCCATCCGGACCTGCGCGAGCGGATGGCCGCCCTCGCCGAGCGGGTCTGCGACCGGTTCGAGATCAAACGCTGGCCGGGCGGCACCGAGCGGCTGGTCGACGCGGTGTGCGACGGCAGACTGGCGCTGACCCTGGCCCGGCTCCCGGTCGGCGGCGACCCGGCCCTGGAACAGCTGTCCGTGATGTCGGAGCGCCTCGGCGCGGTCGTGCCCAGGGACCGGTTCGCGGGGCGGGAGTCGATCGCCCTGGCGGAACTGTCCGGACTCGCCTACGCGGGCTCGCCCACGGCCGTGACCAACGCGTATTTCCGCGGTCTCGACCAGCAGCTGGCCGAGCTCGGCATCAAGAAACGGATCGAAATCGGCAGCGCGACCTTCGACGGAGTTTCCGAGATAGTGTCCAGCGGCCTGGCATTCTCCATTTCCATGCTGGACCCGCGGAGCCCCGTGCAGAATTACCGTCTCGACAATGTGACCGTCCTGCCCTTCTCGGATTTCCACCCCCGGCTGGAGACCGGTCTACTCTGGCGCAAGGACCGGGCGCACGGCGGTGACCTGGAGGAAGTCGTCGCCGCCGCCCGCGAGATCTTCGCCGAGCCGCTTCACACCTGACCCGCTCAGGTATTCGAAAAGTATTAGCCAAAGGCGGTATGACCACTGCGGTCATACCGCCTTTCGCTTATTGGTCACTCCATTTGTTTCCGGTCTCCGCTCCCCCCTTGCTAACTTAGTTTCCAGATACACATACATGGCGAAGCAAGGAGTTGAAGGAAAAGCGATGACGGACATCACGGACACCGCCACCGGCCCCCTGGAAGGCATCCGCGTGATCGACCTGTCGACCGTGGTGATGGGCCCCTACGCGGCACAGATCCTCGGCGACCTGGGCGCCGACGTGATCAAGATCGAGTCGCCCGCCGACACCGTGCGCGTGGGCCACTACCGCACCACGCCGGGCATGACCCCGCTGAACCTCAACGTCAACCGCAACAAGCGCAGCGTCGCCCTCAACCTCAAGGACGACACCGACCGCGAGCGGGCGCTGAAGCTGATCGACACCGCGGACGTGCTGATCACCAACATGCGGCCGGGCGCCCTGCACCGCCTCGGGATGTCCTACGACGACATCGCCGCCCGCAACCCGGGGCTCGTCTACGCGCACGCCCAGGGCTTCCGCAGCGACTCCGACCGGGCGGGCAACGCCGCCTACGACGAGACCGTGCAGGCCGCATCCGGCCTGGTCGACATCGCCGACCGCGCGCTGGGCGAACCCGTCTACCTGCCCACCATCATCGGCGACAAGGTCTCCTCCCTGACCATCGCCTACAGCGTGCTCGCCGCCCTCCTGCACCGGAACAGGACCGGGCAGGGACAGCTCGTCGAGATCCCGATGACCGACACCCTGATCGCGTTCAACCTGGTCGAGCACCTGGCGGGACACACCCACGTGCCCGAGACCGGCCCCACCGGCTTCCCCCTGTCGATGCTGAAGGGCCACAAGGCGGTGCGCACCAAGGACGGCCTGGCCTGCGTCATGCCGTACAACCCGCAGAACTACCGGGACTTCTTCACCGCCGCCGGACGCCCGGACCTCGCCGAGGACCCGCGCGTGAACGGCGACGCCATCGACAGCGCCGACCACGAGGACCTGGCCGCGCTCCTGGAGACCTGCGCCCCGGCGCTGACCACCGACGAGTGGGCGGAGGTGTGCGCCAAGCACAGCATCCCGATGGCCCCGGTGCTGGAACTGGACCGCGCCCACGAGGACCCCTACGTGCGCGACGGTCACCTCCTCGACACCGTCGAACACCCGACCGAGGGCACCGTCCGCACCATCGGCATCCCGCTGCGCTTCTCCGCCACCCCCGGCTCGATCCGCCGCCTGGCGCCGGTCGCCGGCCAGGACACCGAGGACGTCCTCGCCGAGCTCGACACCGCCGCCCGCTGACCGTCACAGGAGGACAGCCATGAGCACCCCCACCACCCCCGTCGTCCGCACCGAACGCATCGGCTCCGCCCTGCTGATCACCCTCGACCGTCCCGAGGCCCGCAACGCCGTGAACGCCGCGGTCGCCACCGGCCTGACCGCCGCCCTGGACGAACTGGAGGCCGACCCCGAGCTGCGGACCGGCGTCCTGACCGGCGAGGGCGGCACGTTCAGCGCAGGCATGGACCTCAAGGCCGCGCTGCGCGGCGAGTCGCCCGAGGTCGAAGGCCGCGGCTTCGGCGGACTGACCGAGGCCGAACCGGCCAAGCCCCTGATCGCCGCCGTGGAGGGCTACGCCATGGGCGGCGGCTTCGAACTGGCCCTGGCCTGCGACCTGATCGTCGCGGCCGAGGACTCCCGGTTCGGGCTGCCCGAGGTCAAGCGCGGGCTGATCGCCGCGGGCGGCGGCGTGATCCGGCTGCCCAAGCGCATCCCGCACCACCTGGCCATGGAACTCCTGCTGACCGGCGAACCCGTCGACGGCCGCCGCGCCGGCGAACTGGGCCTGGCCAACCGGGTCACGGTCTCCGGCGAGGCCGTCGCCGAGGCGCTCCGGCTGGCCGAACGGCTCGCGGAGAACGCCCCGCTCGCCCTCGCGGCCGTCAAGCGCGTCGTCCACGCCGCCGACGGAGCGCCCGACGCCGACGCCTTCGCCTTCCAGCGCGGGGAGATGAAGACCCTGATGGCCTCGGCGGACGTACGCGAGGGCATGACCGCCTTCGCCGAGCGCCGCCCCGCGCGGTGGACGGGACGGTGAGCCGCCATGCACGCCGAGGACGTACGACAGCACCTCACCACCCCGCTCACCAGCCCGGCGTACGCGCCGACGGTCCCGCGCTTCACCGACCGGGAGTACCTCAACGTCGTCTACCGCACCGACCCCGACGCGCTGCGGGCCGTCGTCCCCGAACCGCTGCGGATCGGTGAACCCCTGGTCCGGTTCGAGGTCATGAAGATGGGCGACGTCAGCGGCTACGGCCCCTACACGGAAGCCGGGCAGGCGATCCCGGTCGGCTTCGAGGGCGAGCAGGGCGAGTACCTGCACGCGATGTACCTCGACAACTTCCCGGCGACCGCCTCCGGCCGCGAGGTCTCCGCCTACCCGAAGGTGCTCGGCTCCCCGTCGCTCACCGTCGACTCCGGCGCGCTCGTCGGCACCCTCGACCACGGCAGCCTGCGGGTCGCCACCGCGACCATGGGTTACAAGCACCACGAGCTGGACCGGCGCGAGGCCGAGGCGCAGATCACCGTGCCGACCTTCATGCTCAAGACGATTCCCGGCTACGACGGGCTGCCGCGCGTGCAGGAACTCGTCCGCACGCGCATCACCGACGTCACCGTCAAGGAGGCGTGGACCGGGCCCGCCCGGCTCCAGCTCTTCGCGCACGTGCTCGCCCCGCTGGCCGACCTGCCGGTGCTGGAGGTCGTCTCCGCCAGCCACATCCTCACCGACCTGACGCTGTCCGGCGTCGAGCCGGTCCACGACTACCTGAAGGGAGCCGCGTCATGACCCGCACCTTCCGTACGGCCGCGGTGATCGGCGCCGGGACCATCGGACTGTCCTGGACGGCGCTGTTCGCGGCGCACGGCCTGACGGTCCGGGTGAGCGACCCGCGACCGGACCTCGCCGAGGCGGTGGACGAGGCCCTGGCGCAGTCCGCCCCGCACCTGGCCGCCCGCGGCCTGGACGTGACCGGACTCGCCGGCCGGGTGCACATCACCACCGACGTCACCGAGGCGGTCCGGGACGCGGACGTCGTCCAGGAGAACGGCCCCGAGCGCGTCGAGTTCAAGCAGGACCTGTTCGCCGGTCTGGCCCGGGAGGCGCCCGGCCACGCGCTGCTGCTCAGCTCCTCGTCGGCCATCCCGTCGACCGAGTTCACCAAGGAGCTGGCGGACGACGACGCCGCCCGCGTCCTGATCGGCCACCCCTTCAACCCGCCCCACCTCGTCCCGCTCGTCGAGGTCGTGCCCGGTGAGCGCACCGGCGAGGACGCCGTGCGGGCCGCCGTCGACTTCTACACCGCGGTCGGCCGCACCCCGGTCGTCGAACGCAAGGAGATCCCCGGCTTCGTCGGGAACCGGCTGCAGAACGCCCTCAGCCGCGAGGCGGTGTACCTCGTCGAGCAGGGCGTGGTGACGCCCGAGGAGCTCGACACGGTGATGACCAACTCGCTGGGCCTGCGCTGGGCCACGGTCGGGCCGTTCCTCGGCTCGCACCTGGGCGGCGGACCGGGCGGCTACCGGCACCTTGCCGAGCACATCGGCCCCTCGATGAAGCGCATGTGGGCGGACCTCGGCACCCCGTCACACGACCAAGACCAGCAGGAACGGCTCATCGCAGCCGTGGAACAGGCCTACGGCTCCGCCCCGTACGCGGACCTCACCGAGACGCGCGACCGCAGGCAACTCGCCGTCCTGTCCGCCCTGGACAGCGCCGACAAGGAGGAAAACTGAGATGACCACCACGCTCGACGACCAGCTGGTCGCGGACTTCTACGCCTACGAGGCACTGCTGCCCGACGAGGAGCGGAAGATCCTCCTCAAGGCCCGTGCCCTGATGCGCGACGAGATCAAGCCGCTGGTCAACGCCCACTGGGCCAAGGGCGAGTTTCCCCGGGAACTCGTCGGCATCTTCCGCGACAGCGGCCTCGCCGGCCTGCCCTACGAGGGCTACGGCGAGCACCGGCCCGCCGTCAGCAACCTGCTCAGCGGCATGCTGGCGATGGAACTGAGCCGCACCGACGCCTCGGTGGCCACCTTCTTCGGCGTCCACAACGGCCTCGCGATGTACTCCGTCCACTCCGGCGGGAACCAGGAGCAGCGCGACCGCTGGCTCCCGGCGATGGCCGCGATGGACAAGATCGGCGCGTTCGCCATGACCGAGCCGCTCGGCGGCTCCGACGTCGCGGGCGGCATGCGCACCACGGCCCGGCGCGAGGGCGATACCTGGGTCCTGAACGGCGCCAAGAAGTGGATCGGCAACGCGACCTTCGCCGACTACGTCGTGGTGTGGGCGCGGGACGTCGACGACAACCACGTCAAGGGCTTCGTCGTCGAGAAGGGCACGCCCGGCTTCGACCCGGCGAAGATCGAAGGCAAGATCGCCTTCCGGATCGTCGAGAACGCCGAGATCACCCTCACCGACGTCCGGGTACCGGAGGCGAACCGCCTCCAGAACATCAACTCCTTCCGTGACGTCGCCGAGATCCTGCGCGCCACCCGCAGCGGGGTGGCCTGGCAGGCGCTGGGCGTCATGACCGGCGCCTACGAACTGGCCCTCGACTACGCCCGGGAGCGGCGGCAGTTCGGCCGTCCGATCGGCGGTTTCCAGCTCGTGCAGGACCTGCTGGTCAAGAGCCTGGGCAACATCACCGCGTCGTGGGGCATGCTGGTGCAGCTCGCCCGGCTGCAGGACGCCGGGGTGTTCCGCGACGAACACTCCTCGCTGGCCAAGGCGTTCGTCACCTCGCGGATGCGGGAGGTCGTGGCCTGGAGCCGGGAGATCTTCGGCGGCAACGGAATCCTCCTGGACCACGACATCGCCCGCTTCTTCGCCGACGCCGAGGCGATCTACTCCTTCGAGGGCACGCGCGAGATGAACACCCTGATCGTCGGCAAGGCGATCACGGGCCGGAGCGCGTTCGTGTGACGCGGACCAGCCGGGTCCTCCACGAAGCAACCCCAGGTCTTGGACCTGGGGTTTCGTCATGCTCGGCGGCGTCGTCCGACTGTCCGGTTCGAGCGTTTCCACTGAACAGGCGGGAGTGGGACCCTGACGAGCACTCTCGGGGAAGGAAGCGCCGGCATGATCGAGTGGAGGCCGCTGGGCACCGGAGCCAGGCCCGTTCCGAGGCCCGTGGCGACACCGCTGGTGTGGGCCGGGGCGTTCGGCGGCGCACTGGTACTGGTGGCAGTCCTCAACACCGTGGTGGGGACCGGCCGTCCGGGACTGGCCCTGCTCGCGCTGTCCCTGCTGGCCGCGGTGCTCGGACTGTGCGCACGCTTCACGGCGGCCCCCGGCACGGCCGTCCTGTGCTGGCTGTTCCTCAACGGCTTCGCCATACCGCCCGCGGGCACCCTCACCTGGGCCGGCCCCCGCGACACGACCTGGCTCGCCTGCCTGCTCACCGCCACGCTCGTCGGCACGTCCCTGGCCCGCGTCGCCCACGCCCGCGCCGCGTACCGCCGCCTGGCGCCCGGGCGCGCCCGGCAGGACGACTGGCGGGGCGACGGACCGTACGGCTCCTGACCGTCCGGTCCGCCGCCTGCTCCTCGCTACGGCTCGCTCAGCCCACCGGCCCCTGCCACCACGCGGCGCTCGCGTCGCGCAGGGTGTTGGTGCCGCAGTGCACCTCGCCCATGCCGAGGTGGTACGTGTACCAGTCGTCGATGTACGACACCTTCAGACCGGCCTGCCGGTACGCGGTGTTGACGGCCTCCGTGAAGATGTCCTTGCCGCCGATCACGGGCCCCCACTGGCGCGGGGCGAGGTAGCGATCGCGCCCCAGGAGCACGCCGTTGACCGCTCCGGGAACGTACGCGCTGGTCATCACCGCCGCCGCCTTCGTACGCGAGCCGGCCGGGTTCTCGGCGAGCCACTTCTGCTGGCCGCGGTCCCCGAGGCTGTCCACGAGGCCGGACCCGGCACCCATACGCGTCAGACGCGGCACGGGAATCTCGTCGCCGCCGGCGGTCATCACCTCCGACTCGCGGGTGTACAGCGCCGGCACCCGCACGATCTCCCCGTCGGTGATCCCCGTCTCCCGCTTCAGGATCGCCAGGTTGGCAGCGATGCGCCGTGCGGCCATCTCGTTGTCGGCCACCAGGTGCTTGGAGGCGAGCGCCTGGTCGATGGTCTCCTTGGGCGCCGGGCTGTCGCTCCGGCCCGGGACGGAGAACATCTTCGTCTTGCCGTGGCCGTCGCGCTTGGCGTCGCGCAACAGCCGCAACCCCGCCTCCGGATCGGCGACACCCATGCGCCAGCCGCGCGGCGTGTCGGCGGGCAGGAACTGCACGAACTCGTCGACGTGCCCCACGCCCAGCCAGGAGGTGTCCAGCAGCAGCGGATCCTGCAACCCCTGCGACGTCAGCATCGTCCGCATCACCTTGGACGGCCGCGCCCCGCTGTCCTTGCGCTCGCCCATGATGATCCGCCCGGCCGGGAAGGAGCGCCCGCCGTGCGCGTAGGGCGGGATGGTCTCCAGGTTCCCCATGGAGTTGAGCGACCAGTCGTCGGGCTCGGCCGGGTCGTTCACCTGCACCACACCGATGTCCCGGCCGCGCACCTTCTCGAACAGCTCCCGGCCCGCGTCCCGGTCCGGCTGGGCGGACCGCAGCATCACGCGCATCACGTGCCGCCGGCCGCCCGGCCCGGTCATGCTGACGTAGGCCGGTTCGACGAAGTCCTGGGCCCAGGGGTCGGCGTATTTCTTGAACGTGACCAGGGGCGCGGTGATTCCGGCCTTCTTGACTTCCTTGCCGAGTTCGGCGACGAACTTCTGCTGAAGACGGCTGTACGGGCCCTGGCCCTGGACCTCGGTCACCATCACCTGCTGCGTGTTCTGCAGGTGATGCTGGGTCAGCAGGGGCGCGACGCGCAGGGTCACGGAGTCGGAGGTGGACGTCCGCCCGGACGTCACCGTCAGCCGGACCACCGCGCGGCCGTCCCACTTCGCGCTGTCCCGGACGACATCGGTGCCCTCGACACCGAACTCGGCACCGGACCTCAACTCGGCGGCGGACAACCGGGTCTTGGACGTCACCAGAACCCACTTCCCGGAACGCTTGAGGAAGAGGTGCGTGTGCTTGCCACCCGTGGTGACCTTCAGTGTGCCCTTGGCGTCCTTGCCCAGATCCGGCATGGGGACGGAACGGACCCGGGCGAGGTCGTCGGCGTCCGCGCTGCCGTTGACCTTGGTGTCGGAGCCGTCGTTGCACGCGGCCAGCTTGGCGTCGGACAGGGGTTTGCCACCGGGCCCGGTCACCGGGCACCGCTTGGTGTCGTCATCGAGATTGGGCAGATACACAGCTCCACGCTCGACGGACCAGCTGTTCTCACCGGCCTTGTCGCTGCCGCCCGTGACATCGACCCGTCCGTCGCGGTTCACATCGGCCCGCAGATCGGCACGCCCGGCGGTGTCGGCGGCGACGGCCGGTCCGGCCAGCACGGATCCCGCGGCGGCGAGCGCCAGAACGACGGACCCGGCCGGGTAAAGGCGCGAAGGTCTACGCGTACGTATGCGTATACGGGTGCGTGAACGCACAGCACGTTCCTCTCGGTTGGGGGTTTCGCTGTGCAAGAGGAGGAACGGGGGCTGTGCGTTCACTGTGGGGCGGAGTTACTGCCAGTCCAGTCTCTTCCCCATGCGCGCTGAGACCTTCTCCGTGTCCTTCGTGTGCCACCACTCGAACAGGTGGGTGCGCACAAGGAACCCGAGGTAGTCCAGGGTGTCCTCGGAGAGGTCTCCGCTCACCAGACTCGCTTCCTGCCCCTGGTAGTCGAGTGAGACTTCCCAGAGCTGCCCTGAGATGCTGATCCGGATTTTCAGAAGCAATTCAGGGGAGACAGAGGGCACCTGCACCTCAAGGACTTCAAGAGAGGTTCCGCCTCCCTCGCTCTGCAGTCCTGAGAGTTTTCGGGTGAGTGCTTCCCTTACCTGCTCCGGGGTGGCCATACGGGTCCTCTCAGCACTTTGCCCCTGCGCCCGCTGAAGTCGCAGCCATGGCCGCGGTTGTGTACTCCACCGTGGCCGTGATGACTCCCTGAGGTGTCAGACCGCCCGGCTTGCCTCCCAGGGGGCCCTTGTTGACGACCACCTTGAAGTTCTTCCTCGGCGGCTTCGAGGAGCAGCCGCTGCCCACCTTGTATCGGTAGTACACCCCGGGCGTCCTCTCGTAGCCGTTGAAGAGCGTGTCGCTGATCTTGTTCTTGAAGCTCGTGCTCCAGCGTCCTCGCTCAACTATGTGGTTGTAGCCCCAAGTTTTCGTTCCGCAGCGCAGAGGCATCTTGCTCGGGCCGATATAGAAGGTGTAGGCGACCTTCGAGTAGTGCTTCGACTTGCAGGGGTTCGACGCGCTCACCGCGGCTGCTGCGGGCATCTCGGTGGATGCGTTCGCGGGCATGGGCACGGCCAGCAGAACAGTGGCTCCTGCTGCCGCGATGAACGTCGCGGTGGACTTGCGGAAATACGTAGCGCGCACGTCTTCTCTTTTCGATGCGGGATGTGCCTGTGTGTCTCCTGTGGGCCTGCTTATGCTCTCCTTCTGGGATTTACATGTGCAAGGAACCCCCGCGTGATCATGTTCACGTTCTGCAGTGGAACCGATACACTGAGCTGCTCATCTTGCCCAGAATGCCTGGTGCGCTCGGCTGTCAGTCGTGTTCTCGTAGTGCGGCGACCAGTTGGTGTCCTTCCCTGGCTCCGCGGCGCAGGAGTACGGCCTCTACGAGGAGTAACGAAGGGCACGGCGTGGCCGCCCTCTTGTACCGCTGTTGTCCGAGGCCGCCGGCTCTCAAGGGCGCTGGTTCAAGGCGTCCGGTGTCACCACCCCGTCAACAGCAAATGGTTGAGCAGCAGCGCCGGCACCACCTGCCCCGTGAGCCACGCGCGCGGGTGGGGAAGCAACGCGCAGGACGGGAGGAGCCACACCGCGAACGGCAGCCAGATGCGTTCTGTTTCCGCCTTGCTCATGCCGGACAGGTCGGCGATCAGCAGGGCGAGGAGGGCGGCGGACACGAGGAACGCGAGGTGGGTCGAGGCGGCGCGGTCGGCACGGCGGTGGAGCAGCGCCGTGCCCGTCCGGCGCAGGCCCGCCGCCGTCGCCAGGCCCGTGATCAGCACCGTGCAGGCCAGGTTGGCCCACACCCAGTAGCCGTAGGGGCGGATGCCGCCCGCGCCCTGGTGGTAGCGCGTCACCAGCAGGCGGTACGCCTCCCACCAGTCGAACCCGGCGAGTGTGAACGCCGCCGGGACCACGGCCAGTCCGGCGAGGAGCGGGATCAGGAGGGCGGGGCGTTCGCGGACCCCGTGCCGGCCCAGTATCAGGACCGCCGCCGCGATCAGCGCGACGAGCGTGAGGCCGTAGGAGAGGTAGCAGGTCAGGCCGAACAACAACCCGGACGCCCCCGCCCGCCACAGGGACCGCCGCGTGAGCGCCAGGGCCAGCAGCGCCACCGCCCACGCAGCCACCGCCGCGAAGTACGCGTCGGCCG
This sequence comes from Streptomyces africanus, assembly GCF_002150735.1. Classification (GTDB taxonomy): domain Bacteria; phylum Actinomycetota; class Actinomycetes; order Streptomycetales; family Streptomycetaceae; genus Streptomyces; species Streptomyces africanus. Next base: position 44,156 of record NZ_MUKA01000268.1, on the reverse strand, counting down.
ACGTGCCCATCCACACCGCCGCCGGGGCCAGGACGAGGAAGGGGGCCGCCCTGCGGGCGAGGGTCTCGTCGGCCAGGGCGCGGATCGTGACCAGTACGGCGACGCAGGCCGTCGCCCCGACGGTGATGCACCACATGCCCGCCCAGCCGCCGCCCCGCAGCCCGATCCGGTCGAGCAGGACGAAGGTGAGTGTGGCGGCGGGCGGGTGGCCGGCGATGTGGGCGGGCCAGTTGTCGGGGGAGTCGAGGAGGATGTGGTGGGTGAAGTCCCGTAGCGCTTCGGGGATGTCGTCGAAGCGGTCGATGACCTGGAGGTACTCGTAGCGGGTGGTGAGCCGGTGCGCGATGCCCCGGTCCCAGCCGTCGATCAGGGCCAGGGAGAAGATCCACGTCGTGGCCGCGCCCCAGGTCACAGGGAGCAGAGCCCGCCAGGGAAGCCGGGCCGCGAGGGCGGGGCCGTACGCCACGATGGCGATCGCCAGGAGTACGGCCGCCGGGGTGCCGGGGCCCAGGTGGGGGCCCCAGGACGCCAGCAGCGGGGGCCAGTCGACGAACAGGGTGCGACTGGTGCTCTGGATGTGGCGGCCGATCAGTACGGCCGCCGTCACGAGCAGCGCGGCGGCCCCGGCGGCGTACAGGTCACGGCGCAGGTCACGGCGCAGGTCAGGGCGGAGGGAGCGGGTCACAGCGGAACGCTAGGCCGACGGGGCGGGTGCGAGCCGCCGTCCGGGCCGGACGTCAGCGTTTCGTCATGGGTTGCGCACCCTTTCCCGGGGTGATCCCGGCCTACCGTCAGGACATGCGCGACCCCGACGCCCCCCGGCTTCCCTCCTCGCCCGGCTTCTGGCGCAGCCCCCTGCGCGGCCCCTGGCTCACCTCCGTGCTGGGCCTCGTCCTGCTCGCCGGCATCACCGTGCTGTTCGTGACCGGCCTGGTCTCGTACGCCGCCTACAACCCGGGCCTGTCACCGGTGAACGACAAGACCCCGGACAAGGGGATCCTCGGCTTCTACCTCTTCGCCTGGCCGACGCGTCCGCACTGGCTGTACCGGCTCAACCAGGGCGTCCACGTCACCCTCGGCATCACCCTGACCCCCGTCCTGCTCGCCAAGCTGTGGTCCGTGGTGCCGAGGCTGTTCGCGCTGCCGCCGGCGCGCTCGCTCGCGCACGCCCTGGAGCGGATCTCGCTGGTGCTGCTGGTCGGCGGTGGGCTGTTCGAGTTCGTGACCGGTGTGCTCAACATCCAGCTCGACTACGTCTTCCCCGGCTCCTTCTACCCGCTGCACTTCTACGGAGCGTGGGTGTTCTTCGCCGCCTTCGTCGCCCACGCGCTGCTGAAGATGCCCACGGCGCTGCGCAATCTGCGGCACCTGCGGGAGGAGAGGAACGACCTGGTGTCGCCGCGCCCCGCCGAGCCGACCGTCTCCCGCCGGGGCGCCCTGTGGTTCGTCGGGGGCGGCTCGCTGCTGCTGTTCGTGACGACGGTCGGGCAGAACTTCGACGGTCCGCTGCGGCGTACCGCCCTCCTGGCACCGCACGGTGGCGGTGATCCCGGCAGCGGCCCGAACGGCTTCCAGATCAACAAGACGGCCGCCTACGCCGGGATCGACCCGGCCGAGACGGGCGAGGAGGCCTGGCGGCTCGTCATCACCGGGCCTGCGGGCACCGTCCGCCTCAGCCGCGCCCAGCTGGCCCAACTGCCCTTGCACAGCTCGGCGTTGCCCATCGCCTGTGTGGAGGGCTGGTCCACGTCGGACCAGTGGTGGCGCGGGGTGCGGCTGCGCGATCTCGCGGCCCTCGTCGGCTACGACGCCGGCGACCCGCCGGACCTGTTCGTCGAGTCCCTCCAGCGGCACGGCGCCTTCCGCAGCGCCGCCCTGCGCGCCAACCAGGTGGCCGACCCGCGTTCCCTGCTCGCCTTGTACGTCAACGGCGAGGAGCTGTCCCCCGACCACGGCCACCCGGCGCGGATCATCGTGCCCGCGGCACCCGGTGTGCTGAACACCAAGTGGGTGGCCCGGATGACCTTCGGAGACCTGTGATGCGCCGCCCGCGACACATCCGCCGCCCGGCGCTGATGCGCCGCCCGCTGTTCCCCGTCGGGAGCCCTTTCCAGCTCCTCCTGCTCGCCTGCTCGTTCGCGCTCGCCGCCTACGCGGGCGTACGGCTGCTCGCCGGTGACTGGTTCGGCGTGGCGCTGTGGTTCGTGGGCGCGGCGCTGCTGCACGACCTCGTGCTGCTGCCGTTGTACGCGGCCCTGGACCGGGCGGTCGTACGAGGGCTCGGCGCACGCCGGGAGTGGGTGCCGTACGTGCGCGTACCGGCGGCCCTCTCCGGGCTGCTGCTCCTCGTGTGGTTCCCGCTGGTCAGCGGCATGGTGGAGCGGCGTTACCGCTCCGGAACCGGGCTGCCGGCGGACGTGTTCCTCGCCCGCTGGCTGCTGATCACCGCCGTCCTCTTCGGCGGCTCGGCGCTGCTGCTGGCGGTGCGGCTGCTACGGGTGCGCAGGGCGGCGAAGCGGCGCCCGCCGGCCGTCCACTGACCGGCCCGCGTCCAGCCCCGGGCGTACCGGAGCAGGGCGGGCGTGCCGAGCCGCGCCCAGGGAAAGGGGTCGCCGGTGCCGCGTGCGTCCGTGCGGCCGACGACCCGGACCTGGGCGCGTTCGTCCACGTCCACCGGCGCGGTCTCGGCGATCAACAGGCCGCCGGGGCGCAGGAGTCCGGCGACCCGGTCCAGCAGGGCACGGGGGTCGCCGCCGATGCCGATGTTGCCGTCCATGAGCAGGACGGTGTCCCAGCGGCCCTCGCCGGGCAGCGGTTCGAACACCGAGCGCCGCAGCGCCTGGCCTCCCGCGCGTACGGTGTGGTCGACGGCGGCGGCGCTGACGTCGATGCCGAGTACGGGCCGGCCCCGGGCGGCGAGTTCCGCCACCAGCCGCCCGGGCCCGCACCCCACGTCCAGCACGGTCCCCTCGCACCGGTCCAGCACGCCCCGGTCCACCGCGTCGGCCCGCGCACACCAGCGCTCCACCTCCAGCGGCAGCAGCCAGCCGTCGGTCCGCTCCAGGAACAGCGGCCCCTGACCGGCGCGCAGGGCGGCGGCGTAGGGGTCGGCGGCCGCCCAGGCGACGGCGGTGACGGGCGGGGCGCTCATCGGGGCCCGGCCGCGCGGGAAGCCGGCGCGGTAACCGCTCGGGCTCCGGCGACGGGCCCGGGCTCCCCCTCGCCCGACCGACCAGCCGTCCCACCAGCCACCGCCTTCGCCGCACACCCGGCCAGCCGCCCCGCGAACCGCCCGTCCGGGGCCAGCGCGGCGACGGCGTGGGCGTCGGCCGCCGTGTCGACGTCGCGCAGGCGGGGCAGGTCGCGCACCCGCAGGCCCGCCGCGACGAGCCGGTCCCGTTGGACGGCCCCGGTCGCGGCGGTCGACATGGGCACGCCCCGCAGCAGGGCGGGGTCGGGGCGGGCCAGGCCGAGGGCCCAGAAGCCGCCGTCCTCGGCCGGTCCGAACCAGGCGTCGCAGCCGGTGAAGTCCACGGTGAGCAGCTCCGGCGTCACCTGCGGCGTGTCCATGCCGATGAGCAGGGCCGGGCCGGCGCAGCGCGCGAACGCGTCCGCCAGCCGCTCGTCGAGCCCGCCCGCGCACTGCGGTACGACGTCGAAGCCGGGCGGCAGCCAGGGCCCGGGCTCCCCGTCGAGGACGAGGACCCTGCGGCCGGCCGGGGCCGCCGCGACCGCGTCCAGGGTGTCGGCGAGGGACGCCTCGGCGAGGGACGCGGCCTGACGGGGCGTGAACGGCGGGGTGAGCCGGGTCTTGACCCGGCCGGGGCGCGGCTCCTTGGCGATGACGAGCAGGGTGGTCACGGGCAGGGTGGTCACCGCACGCTCCTTTCCACGGCCGGAGTCCCGCCGGGCGCCTCGCCCAGCACCCGGCTCATGTCCCGTACGGCCTGCCAGGTGCCGCGCCACGTGCCCGTCACCTTCGAGGCCCCGGTGCGCGGCAGATACGGCACGTCGTGCTCGGTGATCCGCCAGCCTGCGTCGGCCGCGCGCACCACCATCTGGAGCGGATAGCCGCTGCGCCGGTCGGTGAGAGAGAGGGCGAGCAGCGGCTCGCGGCGGGCGGCGCGCAGGGGGCCGAGGTCGTGCAGCCGCAGCCCGGTGCGGCGGCGCAGCATCCGTGCGAGCGCGAGGTTGCCGGCGCGGGCGTGCGCGGGCCAGGCGCCCCGGCCCTGCGGCCGCCGCCGCCCGAGCACGAGGTCGGCCCCGCCGTCGCGCACCTCGCGCACGAAGGGGACGAGGAGCGCCGGGTCGAGGGAGGCGTCGCAGTCGCAGAAGCACACCACGTCGGCGGTGGCGGCCGTCAGCCCGGCGTGGCAGGCCGCGCCGAAGCCCCGGCGCGGCTCGGACACGACCGTCGCGCCGAACGCGCGGGCGACCCGGGCCGAGCCGTCGGTGGAACCGTTGTCGACGACGAGTGCGCGCCAGCCCGGCGGGATCCGTTCGAGCACCCAGGGCAGGGCCTCGGCCTCGTTCAGGCAGGGCAGCACCACGTCGACGTCCGAAGGAGTCGTCGTCACGGTCTCACCCTACGAACGTGAAACGGGCATACCGGACTCCTGCTCCTTACGAAACGCGGACGTCGGCGGCCGGGAGCCGTCCGGACGGGTCATCGGCGGCGCCCTGGTGCGACGCTGGTGCCATGCAGCAGCCCCATCAGCACGACGAGATCCACGGAGAGACCCCCGGCGGGTCCCCGCGGGTCCTGGTCGTCGACGACGATCCGACCGTCGCCGAGGTCGTCGCCGGGTATCTGGACCGCGCCGGTTACGTGGTCGACCGCGCCGACGACGGCCCGACCGCCCTCACCCGCGCCGCCGCGCACTGGCCCGACCTGGTCGTCCTCGACCTGATGCTGCCCGGGATGGACGGCCTGGAGGTGTGCCGGCGGATGCGCGGACACGGGCCGGTCCCGGTCATCATGCTCACCGCCCGCGGCGACGAGGACGACCGCGTCCTGGGCCTGGAGGTCGGCGCCGACGACTACGTCACCAAGCCCTTCAGCCCCCGCGAACTGGTGCTGCGCGTGGAGTCGGTGCTGCGCCGCAGCCGGCCCGCCGTCCCCGGGCACCGGCTGGGAGCGGCCGGTCTGACCCTCGACCCGGCAGCCCGCCGGGCCACCAAGAACGGCACCGAACTCGCCCTCACCCTGCGCGAGTTCGACCTGCTCTCCTTCTTCCTGCGGCACCCCGGGCGGGCCTTCGGCCGGGAGGACCTGATGCGCGAGGTGTGGGGGTGGGACTTCGGCGACCTGTCGACCGTCACGGTCCACGTCCGCCGCCTGCGCGGCAAGGTCGAGGACGATCCGGCCCGGCCCCGCCTGATCCAGACCGTGTGGGGCGTGGGATACCGCTTCGACGCCACGGGAACCACCGGGGAGGAGGCCGGATCGTGAACGACACCCTCCTCATCGCCGTGTACGCCTTCGCCGGTGCCGCGGCCACCGGCCTGGCCGGGGCCGGTGCGCTGCGCCTGATCCGGCGCCGGTCGCTGACCGCCTCGCTCGCCGTGGTCGCGGCGGTCGGGGTCGTCGCGATGCTCGCGGGCACGCTCGCCGTCGCCTGGGCGATGTTCCTCTCCCCGCACGACCTGACCGTCGTCACGACCGTCGTCGCCATGGCGGCCGTCGTCTCCCTGGCCACCGCGCTGCTGCTGGGCCGCTGGGTCGTCGCCCGCAGCCGCGAACTCGCCGTGGCCGCACGCTCCTTCGGCGACGGCGGGGCCTTCGCCGCCCCCGCCGGCCCGACCACCGCCGAACTGGACCACCTGAGCCGCGAACTGGCCGCCACCAGCGCCCGGCTCGCCGAGTCCCGGGAGCGGGAACGCGCGCTGGAGGCGTCGCGGCGGGAGCTCGTCGCCTGGATCTCGCACGACCTGCGCACCCCGCTGGCCGGTCTGCGCGCCATGTCGGAGGCCCTGGAGGACGGCGTCGCCGCCGACCCCGGCCGCTATCTGAAACAGATCCGCACCGAGGTCGAACGCCTCAACGACATGGTCGGCGACCTCTTCGAACTCTCCCGCATCCACGCCGGCGCGCTCGCCCTGGCCCCCAGCCGGATCTCCCTGTACGACCTGGTGGGCGACGCGCTGGCGGGCGCCGACCCGCTCGCCCGGGAGCACGGGGTGCGGCTGGTAGGCGGCCGTATCGAGCCGGTGCCGGTGGAGGTGGACGGCAAGGAGATGAGCCGGGTGCTGGGCAACCTGCTGGTCAACGCCATCCGCAGGACCCCGGCTGACGGCACGGTCGCCGTCACCGCGGAACGCTCCACCGAGGGCGTGGTGCTGTCCGTGACGGACGGCTGCGGCGGCATCCCCGACGAGGACCTGCCGCGCGTCTTCGACACCGGCTGGCGCGGCACGCACGCCCGGACGCCCCCGGCCGGCGCGGGCCTCGGCCTCGCCATCGTCCGGGGGATCGTGGAGGCGCACCAGGGGCGGGCCACCGTACGGAACATCCCCGGCGGCTGCCGTTTCGAGGTGGTGCTGCCCGCCGCCGCTTCGTAACACGGGCAGCACCACCGGTCCATCGGGGGGCTACGTGCCCCGCATCCCGGCCCGCGCGAACTCCACCATGCCGTCCTCGAAGGCGACCTGCGGCTTCCACCCCAGCGCGTCCCGCAGCCGCGCGGAGTCGGCGGTGATGTGCCGTACGTCCCCGAGCCGGTACGCGCCGGTGACGACGGGCTCGGGCCCGCCGTACGCGGCGGCCAGCGCCCGGGCCATCTCGCCGACGGTGTGCGGGTCGCCGCTGCCGGTGTTGTACGCCGCGAGCACGCCCGGGGCGGCGTCCGCCTCCAGGGCCGCCGCATTGGCCTGCGCCACGTCCCGGACGTGCACGAAGTCCCTGCGCTGCCGCCCGTCCTCGAACACGCGCGGTGCCTCGCCCCGGGCGAGCGCCGAGCGGAAGAAGGAGGCGACACCGGCGTACGGGGTGTCGCGGGGCATGCCGGGCCCGTACACGTTGTGGTAGCGCAGCGACAGCGCCGAGCCGCCCGTGCAGCGGGCCCAGGCGGCGGCCAGGTGCTCCTGGGCCAGTTTGGTCGTCGCGTACACGTTCCTGGGGTCGGCCGGGGCGTCCTCGCCGACCAGACCGGGGACGAGGTCCGCCCCGCACACCGGGCACGGCGGCTCGAACCGGCCGGCGTCGAGGTCGGCGACGGCACGCGGCCCGGGCCGTACGACCCCGTGCCGGGGGCACTCGTACCGGCCCTCCCCGTAGACCACCATCGACCCGGCCAGCACGAGACGCCGTACCCCTACCTCCGCCATGGCGGCGAGCAGTACGGCGGTCCCGAGGTCGTTGGAGGAGACGTACTCCGCCGCGTCGGCGACCCCGTCGCCGAGCCCGACCTTCGCGGCCTGATGGCACACGGCGTCCACACCGGCCAGGGCACGGGCGACGGCGGCCGGGTCCCGCACGTCGTCGGCGGGGTCCTCCCGCACGTCGAACACGATCGCCTCGTGCCCGCGCTCCCGGAGGGCGGCGACCACAGGGGACCCGATGAACCCGGCACCGCCGGTGACCAGTACGCGCATACGGCCACGCTAGGCCCGCGACCCCACCGCACCACGGGAGCGCGCCCGCACGTCACGACTCCGTAAGGTCGACGACGGCCGCGGTCACAGTGACGCGGTCTCCGACGCCGTCGCCCACGCGAACCCGTCCGGGTCGGTGAAGGGCCCGGCGTCGCCGTTGACCGTCAGCCGGTGCGATCCGGTCCCGTCGGGAGAGACCCCGACGAGCTTGGCCAGGCCCCGGCGCTTGTACAGCGCCAGCTTGACGGCGCCCGACCCGGTGTCGAACTCGACGTACTTGCTGCCGAAGCTCTTCGCCACGGGGAGGCCGTGCTCGACGTAGAACCGCTTGCTCCCGCCCATGTCCGCGACCCCCAGCAGGAGCACGATCTCGTCGATCCGCCGGGTGGCCGGGCCGGTGTCCTTCTTCGACGACGACGCGATCTGCCAGATCGTCCCGTCCGGTGCCCGCACGACGCCCCCGTACCCCCACAGGGACCTGGCGGCGGGCTTCAGCGTCGTGGCACCGGCGTCCACGGCGGCCTCGGCGAGCGCGTTGACATCGGCCGGCTGCGACACCACGAGCGACAGCGTGAAGCCGCGAAAGCCGGCCGTCGGAGCCTCGGAGTCCCGCACGCGCACCTGTCCGTCCAGTCCGAACGCGCTGCTGTAGAAGCGGCGGGCGGCGGCGGGGTCGTCCACCTCGAGGGTGACGTATTCGATGGAAGTCATGCCACCGACGCTAGGCGCGGCCCGCGCCCCGCGCTTCTCGATTCCTGACCGGCCTGTGCCGCGTGCCCGCCGGTCACCGGCGGGCGAGCCGGCGTTCACCCCCCGCCCCCGCCCGGGTCGGAGTACGGTGGGGAGGACGAGGACTTTCCGTATACCGGAATTCTGATGGGTTCCGGACAGCGCACGCCATCCGTCCTCGTATGGGCAGCCCGTGATCCCGGCCGCGCATCCGCACCCAGGCCGAGGAGCCGCACATGCCGTGGTGTCCGACCACCCGCCCCGCCCCCCGGCACCGTCGGCAGGAGCCCTCATGACCACCGCACCACCGCCCCCGCTTCCCTCCCATCCGGTCCTCCGGCTGCGTCTCGCACCCCGCAGCGCCATGCCCCGGCCCATCGACGGAGCGTGGTGGCCCCGCTCCTACGACCTGCTCGCGGAACTCCCGTCGTTGCTCGCCGGGCTGCCGCGGGCCTGGGGCCACATCACCAGCGTCACCGTCAACGGGGCGACGTGGTCCACGGCACCGGGCCGGATGCTCGTCTTCAACCAGGTCGTGGGACTGCACAGAGCCCTCGCGGCGTCCGCCCCGCACACCGTCGTCCTGCTCGCCCCCGGCCGGGGCCGCTGGGACCTGCTGGTCGTGCCGCCGGACACGACCGAGGAGGCCGCGGAACCGCTGATGGCCGCCGCCGCGAGCGACCACGGGTGACCCTCACGTCCGGTGGTGGCTGTCCTCCATGGACCGGCTGCTCTCCAGCCACGACCGGGCGGGCTCTGCCGGGCGGCTGGTGTCCACCGTGAGGTCGAGGCGGGTTCCCCCGTCGGGGCCCGCGGGGTAGCTGCGCTGCTCGCTCGCGGCGAAGCAGAGGCGGAGGATCTCCGCGACCCGGCGGGCGACCTCGGGCGAGGCGGCGACGATGCGGACCTCGGCGTGCCCGTCCTGCCCGTCCGGGGGTGGTTCCGTGGACTGCATGGCGACCTCGGAGTTCGATGTCCCGGGATGAGATGTCCCGGTATGGGACAGGCCGGGTCTGTCACTCTACTCCGGGCTTCCCGGCCGCCGGAGAGTACCGTGAAACGAGGAAGCCGCTCGGTTTCCGTCCCGGCAGGGCAGGCAGGCGAGAGCGATGTCCGACTCCGACCCCCCGCGTGTGACCAGGCTCCTGCCGGACGCCGTCCACCAGGCCGTGCGGCCGGGCACGGCCGTCGTACGGCTGGAGACGACACACGACCGGCAGGGCGTGCTCGACGGGGCGTGGTGGCCGCGCTCCCGCGACATCGCCGCCGAGCTCCCCGGCCTGATCACCACACTGACCGAGCACCTCGGGCCCATCACCCGTGTCGGACTGGACGCCGGTGCCTGGGAAGAGCTGCCGACGCGGATGACCGTCGACGACCGTGTCGTCCACATCGACTCCTCCCCGGTCGGCGACGACACCGTCCTCATCACCCGGGGCGGCCAGGACCTCTTCTCCCTCCTCGTGGTCCCGCCGCACGCGACGCCCGACGCCGCGCGCGCCGCCATGGCCGAGGCCGTCCGCGCCGGCAGCCTGCGGCCGGCCGAACAGATCCTCATCGACACGGGCGCCGAGCGGGCGGACTGAGGAGTACGGTTGAGGCACCGAGGATATTTCGCGCACCGGCTTCCAGGCTCGTGTCGTTTTCGGCGATCGAAGATGCCGGGCCGGTCGTGATCGGCCCGGGGCAGGGTTCGCGCCATGACTGCGACCGTTTCCCACGCCCTGACAGCCGAAGCCGATGACCGGTCCGCCTGGTCCTCTCCGCGTCTGTCGCTCGCTCCCGTCGGTTCCGCACCGCCGCTGCTGGACGGCGCCTGGTGGCCCCGCTCCCGTGATCTCGGGGCCGAACTCCCTTCCCTGATCGCCGTGTTGGACCCGCTGTGGGGGAGGATCACCCGGGTCACGGTGAACCCCACCCACTGGCCGGCCGTTCCCCGCAAGGTGCCCGTCGCCGGGCACGTGGTGAAGGTGGGCTGGTTCCTGGCCGAGCAGGACCCGCACGAACTGCTGCTGCTCTCGTACCGCGCGGGCCGCTGGAACCTTCTGGTGGTCCCGCCGCGGACGCCTCCCGAGTCGGCCGCCCGGCTGATGGCCGCCGCGAGCGACCCCTTCGGCACCTCGACCGCGAGCCGGTTGATGGAGGAGGAGGCGCGCGTGCGGACGGCGTACGAGGCCGACCGGGCCGTCGAGGCGGTCTGGGACTCCGAAGGCGGACATCAGGCCCCGGCCCCCGCGGTGCCGCCGCAGCCGAGGGGAAGGTGAGAACCGTGGAGACATTCGTGACCGTGGCCGCGATCCTGGGGATGATCGTTCTCGGTGTGTTCCTCATCCACCAGCTGAACTCCCAGCACAGCGACCGCATCGCCGCCTTCCACTACGGCCGCTCCGGTGTGCCCGTCGCGGGACCGGCACCGGCGGCTGTGCGGAAGGCCCGGGGCCGGTTCTCCCGGCGCCGCACGCGACGGCCCGTCTGAGGCTACGTCCCGCTCACGCCGGAGGCGTACGCGCAGGAGCAGCGGGCGCAAGGGGTGCCCGAGGAGTGGGTGCGGCTGACGGTGGGCCCGTACGTCTGACCTTCCCTGGCCGGGACTCCTCACCGGCCCAGGTGATCAGCCGGATTCGGCTACGGAACCCTCGGGCGTGTCGTGCCCGGCGCGGCGGCGGTACTCGGCGTTGATGCGCTGGGCTTCCTCGAGCTGGTCCTCGAGGATGACGATGCGGCAGGCGGCCTCGATCGGGGTGCCCCGGTCGACGAGCTCGCGGGCGCGCGCGGCGACGCGCAGTTGGTAGCGGGAGTACCGGCGGTGTCCGCCCTCCGAGCGCAGCGGAGTGATCAGACGAGCCTCGCCGATGGCCCGGAGGAAGGCAGGGGTGGTGCCGAGCATCTCGGCGGCCCGCCCCATCGTGTACGCGGGGTAGTCGTCGTCGTCCAGACGATCGCTGAGCGGGGTATCTGCTGTCATGTCACCTCGTAGTGCAACGCACGCGTCGAGGGGCCCTGGTGCCGTACGGCACCAGGGCCCCGAAGGAAATTGAACACCATCTGTCGGCCCTAATGCTGCGCCGACCTTCTGTTTCCGCTACCGGCCCTGCAGGAGGGGGGATGCGGGGATCGCGGCTGCGTGACCGGGGACCACCTTCCAATCCGGGGTCTTGCGGTACCCGGCCGAGCGCTGCTCGGGCCGGGCGATCCTGATGGCGTCTGCTCCTCCGTCCTTCTTCGATCAGTGATCCGTGTCAACGAGAAAAAGGCTAACCGCACCAGAGCCCAATGTCTACTCTGGCAAGAGTAGATTTTCGTTCGCTTCAGGCGCACATTGCTGCGGCCCGCACGGGCGGCGAGACGACGACGAGGGCCCTGCCGACGCGCGTCGGCAGGGCCCTCATCGGGATCGGGGTGGGCGGTGGTCCGCCCGTCCTCATGCGTCCAGAGGTGCGGCGCCGAGCAGGGCCGACGCGGTCTGGAGCGGGGTGGCGGCGACGCGCACGGGCGCGGCGTCGGGGTGGCTGTGGCAGGTGAAGCCGAGGCGGGTCATGGCCCGGACGACCTCGGCGGCGGTGAAGTCGCGGGGGTCCTGCCGGGTGAGGACCTGACCGACCTGCTTGACGGGGTAGCGGCGGCGGCCGATGGTCACGGACTCACCCGTGACGAGCTCGGGCGTGATGCCCTTCATCGAGGCCAGCACCCCGTTCTTGGTCAGGTCGAACGGGTACCGGGCGATGACACAGCGCATGATGCCCCTCAGGGAGAAGGAGTACGGGCTGACCGGGTGAGGCGGATCAGCTGGAGAGGGCGAGGACGCCCGGGGTCCGGTCGTGCTCCCCGAGGGTGCCGATCCGGGTGACGGCGGAGGTGAACGCTCCGCCGAGGACGTCCCGCAGCCGGGTCCGGTCCGTGTACGTGGCGCTTCCGCGGTGCACGGCGAGTTCGGCCCGGGTGACCGAGCCCGTGCACTGGTCGTCCGCGTCGCACAGCAGGAGGTGGTCGACCCGGGCACCGGCCATGACGGACAGGGCGACCTCGACGGTCATGTCGTCCCGGACCCGGGGGCCGGATCCGTCCATGCCGTCGATCACGGTCACGGGGCAGGGATCCGCCTGCCGCCGCTGCGTCTGAACCGGTGTCAAAGCTGCCTCCTCGGAGATGGGTGGGCTACTGGCCCGACTGCCGGCCGACGCCACTAGGCCGCCGGGTTGTAGGAGGGCCGCTGCGCCGTGCGCCGCCCCGCCTGCCCGGTGGGGCGCCCCCGGGAGGGGCGGCGGCCCCGGGACGAGGGGGCTCCGGACGAGGTGCCACGGCGGGGATGTGCCGGGGCCGGCGCGGTGATGACGACCGGGACACCGGACGGGGCCTGGGCGCCGGTGATCCGGCTCAGCTCCGCCTCACCCGAACGCACCGGCGTGACCTGCGGGGTGATGGCGGCCGAGGCCATCAGCCGGGTCATGCCACGGCGCTGGCCGGGCGTCACCAGCGTGACGACGCTGCCGGACTCGCCGGCGCGGGCCGTACGGCCGCCGCGGTGCAGGTAGTCCTTGTGGTCGGTGGGCGGGTCCACGTTGACGACCAGGTCGAGGTTGTCGACGTGGATGCCGCGGGCCGCGACGTTGGTCGCCACCAGCACCGTCACATGGCCGGTCTTGAACTGCGCGAGGGTCCGCGTGCGCTGGGGCTGGGACTTGCCGCCGTGCAGCGCCGCGGCGCGGACGCCGTTGTTCAGCAGGTGCTCGGTCAGCCGGTCCACGGCACGCTTGGTGTCCAGGAACATGATCACCCGGCCGTCCCGCGCCGCGATCTCCGTCGTCGTGCGGTGCTTGTCCGCCTCGTGCACGTGCAGCACGTGGTGCTCCATCGTGGTGACCGCACCCGCCGACGGGTCGACGGAGTGGACCACGGGGTCCGACAGGTAGCGGCGGACGAGCAGGTCGACGTTGCGGTCCAGGGTGGCCGAGAAGAGCATCCGCTGCCCCTCGGGGCGCACCTGGTCGAGCAGGGCCGTGACCTGGGGCATGAAGCCCATGTCGGCCATCTGGTCGGCCTCGTCGAGGACGGTGATGGCGACGTCGTCCAGCCGGCAGTCGCCGCGGTCGATGAGGTCCTTCAGCCGCCCCGGTGTCGCGACGACGACCTCCGCACCGCCCCGCAGCGCACCCGCCTGCCTGCCGATCGACATGCCGCCGACCACGGTGGCCAGCTTCAGCCGCACGGAGCGGGCGTACGGGGTGAGCGCGTCGGTCACCTGCTGGGCGAGCTCGCGGGTGGGCACGAGGACCAGGGCGAGCGGCTGCCGGGGGGCCGCGCGCCGGCCGGCGGTACGGGCCAGCAGCGCGAGGCCGAAGGCGAGGGTCTTGCCCGACCCGGTACGGCCGCGGCCGAGGACGTCACGCCCGGCGAGCGAGTTCGGCAGGGTCGCCCCCTGGATGGGGAACGGTACGGTCACGCCCTCGTGGCCGAGCGCGGCCAGCAGCGGCGCCGGCAGCGCGAGGTCGGCGAACGCCTCGACGGCGGGCAGCGCCGGCGTGGTCGTCACCGGCAGCGCGAACTCCCCCTGGGGGGCGGCCGGCCGGCGGTCGTAGCCCTTGGAGCGGCGCGGAGCTCCCGAGCCCTTGGTGACGCCGCCCCGGGAGCGGTCGTAGGTGCGGGGCGTGCGTGTGGTGCGTGCGCGGTTCAAGCGGAACCTTCCTCGATGTGAGCTGGTAGGCACGTATCAAGGAATTTCCGCAGCAAAACGAACGGCGCAGAGAATCGCGAGAACGAGCCCGATAGGGTGGGCGCGGCGTTTTTGTCACGCGCCCTGAAAAGCAGCGAGCTGGGGCCCGCACCCCAAGGTGCGGGCCCCAGCTGCGAAATATGCGTTGCCGCGATGTCAGGCGGGAACGATGTTCTCGGCCGTCGGGCCCTTCTGGCCCTGAGCGATGTCGAAGGACACCTTCTGGCCTTCGAGCAGCTCACGGAAGCCCTGGGCGGCGATGTTCGAGTAGTGGGCGAAGACGTCGGCGCCGCCGCCGTCCTGCTCGATGAAGCCGAAGCCCTTTTCGGAGTTGAACCACTTCACGGTGCCAGTAGCCATGTTAATTCTCCTTCGGAGACGATGTTCGGAATTCGCCCTGTGCGGATTCCGCGTCGCCGTGCTGATTACCCCGTAGGAAAATGAACCTTCTGGCAACCACACCTGCAACTGAGATCGACAGTAGCATGGCGCGACCGGCCCTGTACGGAGCACTAATTCCGGCCCGTCCGGTGCTCGGGGAATACTCGCCGGGGGCCGCGCCAATTTCTCATCCCACAAAAACAGATATTGGCTCCGCGGGGCTGCACTGTTCCTGCCGCCGCCTCCGCCCGCAGCGCCATGACCTCCCCCGATGACCCATGTGCCGCACCCGTCGCCCTCGGCGGAGGGGACGACGGCGCAGACGCCGGAACCCCGCGATCGCGAGGAAGGTCACATCGGCATACGGGTGACGGGGCGGCCGGCACGGCCGACGTCAGTCGAGGGCGGCGAGGTGATCGGCGTCGCCGCCGCGCCACTCGACGAGGAAGATCGTCGCGTCGTCGGTCGTCGTGCCGCCCCGTTGGTGTTTCAGGGCGTGCGAGAGCGCCCGCACCACCGCCCGTACCTCGGTGCGCTCGCGCAGGATCCGGTTGGTCCACTCGATGAGCTGTGCCTCACCGAACGTTTCCCCGCCGGCCTGGTGCTCCTCGATCAGACCGTCGGTGAAGCACAGCACACGGTCCCCGGGGCGCAGCATCCGCTCGCTGACCACCGGCTCCTCACCGCCGAAGCCGACCGGCAGCGTGGTCGGGCTCTCCAGCCGGTCCACCACGGCGCGGTCACGGATCAGGAACGGAGCCGGGTGGCCGGCGTTGACCCACTGCAGTCGTCCCGTGGCGATGTTCAGCACCATCATCTGCGCGGTGACGAAGTGGTCGTGGCCGAACTGCTCGTTGATGGCCCGGTCCATGAACGCGTACACCTGGGACAGATCGGTATGGGACCGTCGCGTGTGGCGATAGGCACCGACGGCTACCGTCGCCATGGTCGCCGCGTCCAGCCCGTGGCCCATCGCGTCGAGCATGGCCACGTGGAGGATGTCGCCGTTGAGGGCGTAGTCGAAGCTGTCGCCGGCCACGTCGTAGGCGGGCTCCAGGATTCCGGCCACCTCGACCTGCGGAACAGTCATCGACAGCGGGGGCAGCAACTGCCACTGGATCTCCGCGGCCACGCTCATCGGGGCGCTGCGGCGGGCCTGGAAGAACCGGTCGGTGTAGGAGTCCTTGGTGACGATCATGTCCGCGACCAGGCCGGCGAGCCGGCGGAGCAGCCGCCGGTCGTCGTCGTCGACCCTGTCCAGGGTGACGGCCATCGCCCCGATCTGGTCACTGCCGTCCAGCAGCGGCAGGTACATCCGCACATTGCCCTCCTGCGGCACCTCCACCGTTCTGAGGGTCAGGAACGCCTCACCGGCGGGGGAGTCCTCGACCGACTCGGGGCCGCCGACCTTCAGCCCCCGGCCCGGCAGCGGGACCAGCAGCTCCTGTTCGTAGTCCTGCAGGAGGATGGAGACCTCCCGGCCCCCGACCCTGGCCACCTCTTCCGCGACGAGCGGTGCGATCAGATCGGGCGGCATCTCGTGGGCCCGGTCCAGCAGCACCCCCAGCAGCCGCTCGCCGAACCCCTCCGACCGGTCCACGCCGATCCTGCCCGGCTGCCACCTACCGTCGTCCGTCATCGCTGTTCGCTTCGCTCGCTGTGTTCGCCGACTCTCGATCGCCTCGGCACGGCGGGGCGCGGCGCGGCGCGGACCGCGCGGGGTACGCAGGACGACGCTAAGCGGCCCGGGCCTGCGAGGCACTACGGGGCGGGCCGTTCGTGGCTGTGCCCGCTCAGCTCCGGCGGTCCCACGGGCCGGCGCCCCCGGCCGTCCACGTGATGTGCGGGGGCTGGACGCGGCCGCACCGGGGCCCGCCCTGCGCGTCGGTCAGGCCGAGGCGGCCGACCAGCAGTCCGTCGCGTGCGGCGGCGGCGAGGACGTCGGCGGGGACGGCGTCGAGCATGAGCTTGGCGCGGCGGAACATCGTGAAGACGCCCGCGTCGTCGACCGTGCCCCACGACAGGTAGACGAACCGCCGGCCCAGACGGTCCTGGACGTAGGGGCCCTTGACCTCGGTGCCGGTCGGCGAGGTGCTCGTGGTGCACTCCAGGGTCCAGGTCGCGGACGGTGCGTCGCCGGGCTGGGGTGCGAGGAGTTCGGCCGGACGGTCGCGGCGTTGCACGGCGACGTGGAGGTTGCCGTAGGCGGGGACCCTGCCGTCGGCGGAGGCGGGGCGGGTGAGGCCGGGCAGGTCGACGGCGTCGATGCGGATGCGCATGGGGCCATCATCTCGCCCTCGCCCTGCCGGCGCCCTGACGCCGTCCCCGGCGTCAGTGGTCGTCGCGGATGGTGGTCGCGATGCCGTTGCTGATCACGACCTCCGCGCTGAAGCCCTTCTTGGCGGCCGCCTCCAGTTCCGCCTCGGTGCACTGGGTGCCGCCCTGGCCGCCCTCGCCCGTGTCCGTGTCACCGCAGATGTCGCCGTAGCCCCAGATCTCGGTGTCCTCGGCGACGAGGAACTGCTGTTCGGTGCCCTTCAGGTCGGAGACGGTGTAGGTGCCCGGTGCCAGGTAGGAGACGTTGCCGAACCAGGTCCCGTCGACACCCTTGGCACGCCGCTCGGTCACCAGTGTCGCGATGCCGTCCGTCATCTCCACGTCGGCGTTCACGGCGGCCTTCTTCGTGGCGGTCTCCAGCTGGTCCAGCGTGCACGGCGCGTCCACCTCGGACCCCGCGTCGCCGCATATCGTGCCGGCGCCGTAGACCTCGGTGTCGTCGGCGACCAGGAACTGCTGGTCGCCCCTGCCCGGCACGGACACGATGTACTTGCCCGGGGCGAGATAGGTGACCTTGCCGTTCTTGAACGAGCCGCTGACGCCCTTGGAGTTCTTGGAGCTCCTGGAGTTCTTGGCGTCGCTGGAGCCCTTGGCGGCCTCGGCGGCCTTGGCGGCCCTGGCGTCCTTCGCGTCCGTGGAGTTCTTCGAGTCCGAAGCCTGTTCCGCGACCGCCGCCGTGCCCGTTCCGCTCTTGCCCGACGAGCTGTCGGCCGTGCTGCTCTGGCAGGCCGTCATCAGCAGCCCGGCGGTGATCGCGGCGGTGGCGACGGCGGCCTTGCGCAGGTGGCGGTTCATCACGGGAGGTTCCTTCCGAAGTGGCGAGTAGCGGCTCTGTGCTGACTAGGAGGAGCCCCGGAGCCCTCCGGTCGCGCCCGTCTTCCCTTCAGGACACCGCCGTGGCGCGCCCGTGACACGGCAACACATCGGCTGTGGACGGCGGTTCGCCGACGCGCCGCCTTGCGTCACGCGGCTCACCGCTCCGGCTCCGGCGCAGCCGTTTCCTGCCCGCGGGGGGTTCCGGGAGGGACGACTGAATAGGATGTGCACTTATGTCGAACCCTGATGAGCTGCTCGTCGCCATCTCCGCCGCGGTTGAGTCAGAGCGAAGCAATCAGATGTCACTGACCGTGGTCGTCGGCGGCGCCGTCATCACCGGCCGGCTCGCTCCCGAGGCCCTGTGGCGGGAGCGGGTGGCGGACGTCCTGAAGGACTCGGAGCGGCTCGGCCCGTTCGCCGACGTCTTCGCTCGCGGCCCGGGAGGGAACCGGCCCGCCCGCGACGAGGCTCCCACGCACCTGCACTTCCATCTCGCACGGATCCTTCAGGGCAGCCTCGGCATCCCCGAGACGGGCGGTATGTACCGCGTCGCGATCAAGGACGTCAGCGCCTGGACCGTGGGCGATTTCAGCTACATCGACCGCTGAGTCACTGCCCCGGCCCCAGCGGCCGTGTCGTTCCGCCTCCGCACCGGGCATGATCGGTGGATGCATGGTGCGGAGGCCCGGTCGGGCGGTGGGAACGGGGAAGAGCCGGCGGAGATCTCGTCGCCGAAGCAGGCCGCGGACAACGCGCTGGTGCTGGCGTTCGGGCGGTTGCAGGGGGCGGCGAACCGGCTGGAGTACATCCTCGGGCGGTCGCTGGAGCTGGAGTGCGGCATCAGCCATCTGATGTTCGAGGTGCTGCTCATCCTGGGGCGGGCCGGTGATCCCGGGCTCTCGATGCGCGCCATCGCCCAGGAGCAGGTGCTGACCACGGGCGGGGCGACGCGTCTGGTGGACCGGATGGAGGCGGCCGGGCTGGTGGAGCGTGCCGAGGATCCCGGTGACCGGCGCGGGCGGCTGGTCCGGCTGACGCCGCTGGGGGAGGAGACCACGGTGCGGGCGTCCCGGCTGCACGTGGAGAACATCCGGCGTTACTTCCTGGCGCCGCTGCCGCCCGAGGACCGGGAGCGGTTCGCCGAGGACCTGCGGATCCTGAGCCACTCCGCCCGCGACGAGCTGCCCCGCCTGCCCTGAACGACGGCCTCCCCGGGCTCGGCGGAGCCTCGGCGGAATATCTGACGAGTCAGTTACTGTTTCCTCAGATGAACTGCTCGCGTTCGGCGGGACCCGCTGAACCCCGCTCCCTCCAGGAGGCCCCCGCATGAGCACTCTCTCCTTCAAGGTCCTCGACCTCGACTTCCCGGCCGGCAGCAAGAACAAGACCGCCACACTCGTCACCGGTGAGCGGGAGGCGCTGCTGGTCGACGCCGGCTTCACCCGCGCCGACGGCCACCGCCTCGCCGCCGAGATCCTCGACTCCGGCAAGAAGCTGACCACCGTCTTCGTCAGCCACGGCGACCCCGACTTCTACTTCGGCGCCGAGGTCCTCGCCGACGCCTTCCCCGACGCCGTCTTCGTCGCCACCCCGATCGTCATCGAGCACATCCAGCACTCCTACGAGGGCAAGCTCAAGGCGTGGGAGGCCCTCGGCCCGAACCTGCCCACCCGCCTGGTCGGTCTCACCCCGCTGACCGGTGACCTCACCCTCGAAGGCCACCGCTTCGAGCTCAAGGGCGGCCCGGCCGGCCTGCCCGACCGCCACTACCTGTGGCAGGCCGAGCACCGCGCCCTCCTCGGCGGTGTCCTGCTCTTCCAGCAGGAGCACGTCTGGGTCGCCGACACCCCCACCTCCGCCGATCGCTCCGTCTGGATCGAGCTGCTGGACGAGATGGCGTCGCTGCAGCCGGCGCTGGTCGTGCCCGGCCACCGCCTGCCCGGCACGGCGGCCGACGCCTCCGCCGTCACGGCCACCCGCGACTACCTCGTCGCCTTCGAGGAGGAGCTCGGCAAGGCGGCCGACGGTGCCGCGCTGACCGAGGCACTCGTCAGGCGCTACCCCGACCACGGCATGCTGATCGCCGCCCAGCTCGGGGCGAAGGTCGCCAAGGGCGAGATGACGTGGGGCTGACCGTCATGACCTGCGAACACACCGACTTCGCGACCTCCACGGCCCCGGCCGACGTGGTCCGCCGCCAGTACCTGGCCTCCGCGGCCGGCGACCTGGAGGCCCTGCGCGCCACCCTCGCCCCCGACGTGGAGTGGACGGAGATGGCCGGCTTCCCCCTCGCCGGCACCTACCGCACTCCCGACGGCGTCACCACCCACGTGATGGAGAAGCTCGGGCAGGACTGGGACGGCTGGACCGCGCACGACGACACCTATGTCGTCGACGGGGAGAACGTCGTCGTCCTCGCCCGCTACACCGCGGCCAACAAGGCCACCGGCAAGCCGGTCGACGTGCGCGTCGCGCACCACTTCACGGTCCGCGGCGGCCTCATCGTCCGCTTCGAGCAGTTCGTCGACACCGCCCTCGTCCGCGACGCCATGCCAAGGTAGGCACAGCGCCGCGGTGCGGGACGGCCGGGTCAGTGCCGCGTGGGTGCCAGGTCGGTGTTCATGACCTGGCGGGCCAGCTTCGGCCGTTCCCTGATCAGGTCGCTCGCGATCGGGTCGTGGAAGTACTTCTTGTACAGCTTGACGTAGGTGCCGTCGTCGATCATCGCGTCGATCTGGGCGTCGAGGTCCTTCAGAAGCTTCGGATCGCCGTCCTTGCGCAGCGGGAAGGCGCTGCCCTGGAGGCTGTCCACCTCGACGGCGATGCGTATCGGCTGCTTCCGGGCGTATTCGTCGGCGTCGGCGCCGCCGAGCACGATGGCCTCGACTCCTCCGGAGAGCAGCTGTGCGATCAGCGCGGTCTGGTCCTTGAACTGCACCAGGCGGGCTCCGGACATCTCGTGGTGGACGAAGGTCTCCTGCACGGAACCGCTGACGGCGCCCACCCGCTTGCCGTCGAAGTCCGGCAGCGTGGTCTGCTTGCCGCCCTTGAGGGTCACGACGTCGGTGAAACCCCAGTAGTACGGGGTGGTGAAGGCGACCTGCTTCTTGCGTTCGGGGGTGGCGCCGACGCCGGCCACACCGATGTCGTACTGCCCGGCCGAGAGCCCCGCGAGGATGCCCTGGAGGTTCGTGGTCTTGTACTGGACCTTCAGGTCGAGACGCTCCGCGGCCTCGTTCATCAGGTCGACGGCGAATCCGCTGGGCTTGCCGGACGCGTCGGTGACCGCGAAGGGGGGCTGCTCGGCCTGGGTGCCGGCGGTGATCACACCGTTCTGGACCAGCTTGTAGCGGGCGGCCGCGGAACCCGCCGCCTCGCTGCCCCCGCCGCAGGCGGTGAGCGAGAGCAGCAGCAGGCCGGCGGTCGCGGCGCCGATCAGGAGCGATCTGCGGGAAGAGCTGTTCATGGCGGGGGGCATGACGGAGTTCATGGCGTGGGCCTTCTGCTGGGGAGGGACATTCACAGGACCTGGGAGAGGAACTGGCGCAGCCTGGGGTGGTCGGCGCGTTCGAAGATCCGGTCGGGGGTGTCGATCTCGGCGAGTCGGCCGTCGCACATGAAGGCGACACGGTCGGCGGCCTCCCGGGCGAAGCCCATTTCGTGGGTGACGACGGCCATGGTCATGCCGCCCGATGCGAGATCCCGCATCACGGCGAGCACGTCCTTGACCAGTTCGGGGTCGAGCGCGGAGGTGGCCTCGTCGAAGAGCATCAGTTCCGGCTCCATGGCCAGCGCGCGGGCGATGGCGACGCGCTGCTGCTGCCCGCCGGACAGTTGGGCGGGCCGCCGGTCGGCGAAGGCGGCGAGGCCCACTCCTTCCAGCTGGCGCAGGGCGATCTGCCGGGCCTGCTCGCGGCCCATGCCCTTGACGGAGGTCAGGGCGAGCGTGACGTTGCGCTCGACGCTCATGTGCGGGAAGAGGTTGAAGTGCTGGAAGACCATGCCGATGCGGGCCCGGGCGGCGTCCACGTCGGCGCCCGGGGCGGTCAGACAGGTCTCGCCGAGCCAGATCTCACCGGTGTCCGGGGCCTCCAGCAGGTTGAGGCATTTCAGGAGGGTGGACTTTCCCGAGCCGGAGGGGCCGATCAGGCAGAGCGTCTCCCCACGCTGGACGCCGAGGGTGATGTCGCGCAGCACGGTGTTCTGGCCGTAGCTCTTGCCGAGGCCGGTGACCTGCAGAGCGGCCGGGGTGACGGGGGCCTTGGTCACGGGGGTCATCGGGTCTCTCCTCCGGCGGCCGGGACGGGGGTCTTGGGCAGGTCCGGCTCGGTGAGGGCCGGGGTGTTGCCGGGGCGCGGGCCGTCGCGCAGTCGCCGGTCGAGGTGGTTCACGAGGTAGGTCATGGGGATGGTGAGCGCCAGGTAGCACAGGCCCGCGGCGATCAGGGGAGAGGAGTTGTAGGTCCGGGAGACCTCCTCCTGCGCGATGAAGTACAGCTCGCGCTGCCCGGCGGCGAGACCGAGGAGATAGACCAGCGAGCTCTCCTTGATGTCCTTGACGAACTGGCCGGCCAGCGCGGGCAGTACGCGGCGGACGCCCTGCGGTACGACGACCAGGCGCATCGCCGAGAGGTAGCTCATGCCGAGGCTGCGGGCCGCCTGCAGTTGGCCGGGGTCGACGCTCTGGATGCCGGAGCGGAAGATCTCCGCGGTGTAGGCGCCGGAGATGATGCCGATCGCCAGGATCGCGTAGCCGAACGGGTCGGTGCCGAAGGGACGGAACCCGGCGGCGGGCAGCCCCACGCCGACCAGCATCACCGTGATGATCACCGGCAGGCCCCGGAAGACGTCGACGTACAGCCGCGCGGGCAGTCTCACCCACCAGCGGTTCGACAGCAGCAGCATCGCCGCCAGGAGGGCGATGGCGACGCCGAGGACGATCGCGCCCGCGGCGATGATCAGCGTGTTCAGCAGCCCCTCGGTGATCAGCCGGGGGAAGGTCCTGGCGATCAGATCCCAGTCGAAGAACGTATTGACCAGGGCGTTAGATGCCAGGCTGACCGGGGACGGGGATGTCATCACGACTCCTGACCAGGGGCGGGGCGGGACGTGGAGGCGTGGAACTCCTCGCGGACGGCGGCGAGGAGGTCCGGGTCGCCGAGCAGGTCCAGAACCAGCGCGGCCATGGCAGTCGTGATCGTCTCGACCGCGTCGTGCGCCCGCGGACTGCGGGCGGCGACGCGCATCGGGACCGAGTGCCCCGGGGTGTCGCGGGGGCATATTTGCACATAAGGATGGATGACGGGCAGCTCGATCGAGACATTGCCGATGTCCGAGGAGCCGGCCGGATTCGCCGGTGACGGCGGTTCCAGGGCCAGACCGAGGCCGGCGGCGTACGCGGCGAGCCGGTCGGCCATCACCATGTTGTTGTTCCGCTCGGCGTAGCGGGGTGCCGTCTCGGCGGACTCCACGGTGGTACCGGTGGCGAGCGCCGACCCGTCGGCGGCCGCGAGGACCCGTGGCAGCAGAGCGTCCAGCGCGGCGGAGGTGGCCTCCCGTACGAAGATGTCGACCTCGCTGCGGTCGGGTACGACGTTCGGGGCCGCGCCGCCGTGCGCGATGATGCCGTGGATCCGTGCGGTGGGCGGGACGAACTGGCGCATCGAGTCGACCGCCGTGAGGAACAGCTGGGCGGCGGCCGCCGCGGAGCGGCCGTCCCAGGGCGCCTTGGCGGCGTGCGCGGCCGTCCCGTGGAAGGTCAGCCGCAGATGGCTGGCGGCGAGCGCGTGCCGGGCCCGCAGGCTGCGGTCGGCCGGATGGAACATCACCGCCGCGTCCACGCCGCTGAACACGCCGCGCTCCAGCATCAGGATCTTGCCGCCGCCGCCTTCCTCGCCGGGTGTGCCGATCACCTTCAGCGTGCCGGGGTGGTCCGGCCGCGTGGCGGCGGCGGCCAGGGCGGCGGTCAGCCCGCCGGCCGCGATGAGGTTGTGGCCGCAGGCGTGGCCGATGCCCGGCAGCGCGTCGTACTCCAGCAGGACCGCGACCGTCGGACCGTCGGACGCTCCCCGGTGGGTGGCCGTGAAGGCCGTCGGCAGGCCGGCCACGCCCTTGTCCACCTCGAAGCCCGCGGCGGCGAGCCGGCCCGCGAGCTGCTCGACGGCGTAGTGCTCCTCGAACCGGGTCTCCGGCGTCTCGTGCAGATCGAGACTGAGTTGCTCGAGCGCGGACCGACGCTCGCGGACGGCGGCGTGGAGGTCTGCGGGGACACAAGGTTTCACGGCAACTCCGGGGGTCGCTTTCGGGTTGCCGGAACCGTAGGCCGTGCCGGACACTCCCCCCACGACGCTTGCCGCGGTCGCGGTAACCGACATCCCGACGGGCCGGAGGTGACCATGAGCGTCGTCCTCTCACTCGCCGGCGCCGACCCGTCGTGTGTCTCCGCGCACGCCTCCCCGCTCGCCGAGCTGACCGCCGCGCTGCACGCCTACACGGAGGCCGAGCACCATCCCCACGCGGTCCGCTGGGCCCGGGGTCTGGAAACCGAGGCGTCCGGAAGCGGAGCATCCGTGCCGGACGAGGCACCCGCCTCCGCCCTCACTCCCGCGCTGCGGCGGCGCATCAGGGGCTGGGCACCGCTGTGGGCCTCGTACCGGGCCCGCTACCTGCTCCCGCTGACCGCCGCCGGAGACAGACCGCTCGACGCCGAACTCGCCGACATCGCGGACCTGCCGCCCCCGCTCTTCGCCGAGCTCACCGGATACGCGATCCGGGGAGGCAACTCCGGCACCCCGCTCGACCGGGTGCTGTCGGACCGCACGCAACGCGAGGGCCTGCTCGCCGCGGCGGAGCGGCGCTCGACCGCCCGCGCCGAACTCGCCCACCGCCTCGTGGACGCGCCGGACTCCCTGCGCGCTGACCTGCTCGACCTCCTGGCCCAGGCGGCCCGGGCCCTGGAGCCGGACCTGGCGCGGGCGGCCCGGGTGATCGGCGGCCGGCTGCCACGGCTGCGGTCCTGTCTCGACCGCGAGGGCCCGGGCAGGACGCTGGCCGGCCTGGATCCCACGGCGTCGTACCGCTCCGAGCCGCCGCGCGTGGTCTTCGACAAGTTCCACCACGGGATCGTGAACGTCGCCACCACCGCGGTGCTCGTCGTACCGTCGGCGTTCGGCCGCCCCCACCTGCTGGTGAAGCACGAGCCGGGCTTCGTGGCGGTCGTCCAGTTCCCCCTGCTCCTGGAAGGCGACGACCAACCCGGCCACGCGGTGGTGCAGCGCCGGCTCGAAGTGCTGTGCGACCCGGGCCGGCAGCGCATCGCGCGCGCCATCGCCCGGGAACCGCTCACCCCCTCCGAACTGGCGGCCCGCATCGGCATGTCCCTGCCCCAGGTCTCCCGCCACCTCGCCCGGCTGCGCGACGCCGGCCTCGTCACCGTCGAACGCGACGGCAGGCGTGCCTACTACCAGCTGACCCTGGAACGCGTACGCCGCATCGGCGACGACCTCCTCACGGCGCTGTTCCACTGACCACGAGCCGTCCCCCGAGCGGCCCGTCCGCTTACCGGCACCGCGACAACCATCGCCGGTGGCGCCACCGGCCCCTCTAGCGTTCCCACACGCCGAAAGGCACTCCGTCGCGGATTCCCCAGAGGAGCTCGGCCCCATGAACGCTCGGCACCGGAGAACCCGGACCATCACCGTCCCGGCCCACGCGGACCAGGTTCCTCTCGCCCGCCGAGCCGTCCTGCGCATCCTTCACGACTGGGGCGTCCCGGACGACAGCGACGCCTTCCACGCGATACGGCTGATCGCCTCGGAGCTGCTGACCAACGTCGTACTGCACGCGTCCGCGGCCACGGCCGAAACCGGTGTCGTGGTCGAACTGCTCGACGGCGCCTGGGTACGCATGGGAGTGCACGACGGCCACGCCGACTGCCCCGCCCTCGCGGACCCCGGCACCGAGGCGACCGGCGGTCGCGGTCTGAAGATCGTGCACGCCTTGCTCGAAGAGCTGAACGGGGTGATCCTCACCGAGCACACCGCCGACGGAGGCAAGACCGTCTGGGTGGAGGTGCCCTGCGCCATGGCCGTCACGGAGATGGTGGACGGTACGGCGGCCTGCGCGGGGACGACCTGAGCGCCATGGCCCTCACCGGTGGGCGTGGAGCCCGTCGCCCAGGGCGTGATGGCTGTGCCGCCAGCCGCCCCGGACGCGTACGGCGTCCACAAGGTGTGGATGGCCGGCGCGGAGGTCGCTGTGCTCGTGCTCTACAGGGCCCGGCTCCTGAGCAGCCGGCCACAGCCGCACCGCCACAAGCCCGGCCGTGAGGGTGATCAGGCCCAGCGCCACCACCGCCGACTGCAGACCGGCGGCCGCGCCGAGCCGGCCGGCCAGCGGATACGTCAGCAGCCAGCAGCTGTGCGAGAGGGAGAACTGCGCGGCGAAGGCGGCGGTGCGCGCCTCGGGCGGGGCCGAGCGGCGGATCAGCCGGCCGGCCGGGGTGAGCACCATCGAACCGGCCGCGCCGAAGGCCGCCCAGGTCAGCAGCAGCGCGGGCCAGCGCCAGGGGCCGGCGCCGGCTGCCGTGAGCGCGCCGAGCGCGGCGAAGACCAGCGTGAGCAGCAGGGCGCCGCGCAGCATCACCGTGCGGTCGCGGACGCGGTCCAGGACCCGGGGCAGCAGCAGGGCGGCGACCATGGATCCCCCGCCGTACGCGCCGAGCGCGA
Organism: Streptomyces africanus; assembly: GCF_002150735.1. Lineage (GTDB taxonomy): Bacteria > Actinomycetota > Actinomycetes > Streptomycetales > Streptomycetaceae > Streptomyces > Streptomyces africanus. The sequence goes on along the minus strand of NZ_MUKA01000268.1, from coordinate 17,865 downwards.
GCGACACGTCGGCCGCGCCGCGCTCCAGCTCGTCGCGGACGTAGACGACGGTGTTGACGGTGACCATCGCACCCGCCGCCGCGACCGCGAGGTCGAGGGCGAGCAGGGCGCGCAGGTGCGGGCCGGCGAGGAACAGGCGCATGCCCGCGGTGGCCTTGGAGTAGGCGCCGCCGCCGAGCGGCTCGGGGGCGGCCTGCTTCGGCAGGATCACCGAGACGACCAGGACCGCCGAGGCCAGGAACCCTGCCACCGTGCCGAGGAACAGCCAGTTGTACGTCATCAGCGACAGCAGCGCGGCGGCGAGTGCCGGGCTGAACAGGCTCTCCGTGTCGTAGGCGAGGCGGGACAGCGACAGCGCCCGCGTGTAGTCGCGCTCGGCGGGCAGCACATCCGGGATGACCGCCTGGAACGTGGGTGTGAACGCGGCCGACGCCGACTGGAGCAGGAAGATCAGGACGTACACCTGCCACACCTGGTCCACGAACGGCAGGGTCAGCGCGACCGCGGCCCGGACGAGGTCCGCGCCGGCCATCAGCCACCGGCGGGGCAGCCGGCCGGCGACCGCGCCGATGGCCGGGGCGATCGCCACGTAGGCCACCATCTTGATCGCCAGTGCGGTGCCGAGGACCGACCCCGCGTCGGCCCCGGCGATGTCGTACGCCAGCAGACCGAGGGCGACCGTGGACAGACCGGTGCCGACCAGGGCGATCACCTGCGCGGTGAAGAGACGTCGGTAGGTGCGGTTGCGCAGGACGGACAGCATGCGGCAATCCCCCGGCGGGTCGGAGACGGGCGCGGCTGTCCCTCACTGTATCGACAGGTGCGCATCTGCGCACATGTTGACGCCAGATTGTCCGCGGACGGGCGCCGTCGGCTCATTCCGGCCTCTACGCTGTGGGCATGCCTGCTCGCGAGTCCCTGCCAACTGCACCCGGTGCGCATCTGCGCCCCCCGGACAGCGCGCGTCTCGCGGAGGCGACCGAGGTGTTCGCGATGCTCTCCGACGTGACGCGGCTGCACCTGCTCTGGCTGATCGCCCAGGGGGAGTCGGACGTCGGCTCCCTGGCCGAGCGGTGCGAGGCGTCCCGGACCGGGGTGAGCCAGCACTTGGCGAAACTGCGGCTCGCGGGTCTGGTGGAGACGCGGCGCGAAGGGCGGCACATCTACTACAGCCTGCGCGACGGGCATCTGCGGCGGCTCGTGCTGGAGGCGCTCAGCCACGCCGACCACCGGGTCAGCGGCCAGGCACCGCACGACTGACCGGAAAAATTCACATCGAGGGCGTTGCATGTGTTTTCACGAATAAAGAGCAGACCTGCCGTGACTGCTGGGCGTCAGTGGCGTGTGATGCTGTGGGGCACAGCGGGTGTGGCGGCTCTCGGACTCGTTGTCGTACTGGAGCTCATCGCACGCCACTACGGTCAGCCGGGGTCGGTCTCCGACCAACTGAGAGGGGCGGTCTTCGCACCGAAACCGGGGCCGCTGTACGGCGGTCTGGCGTTGATGTCGGTGGTGCTCACCTGGCCGCAACGGATCCTCGCGGCCGGTGCGGCGATCGCCACGGACGCCGTCCTCCTGCTGGTGCGGTGGGCGGCCGACGTCAAAGTCTCCGACGGTCAGTTCTTCGGCAACGGCGCGTTGTTGGTGATGCTGGGCTACGGGGTCATCGCCGTCACGCGCCGTACCGGCCCGGAACGTGCCCTCCTGCTGAAGGGCGTCGGGCTGGGCCTGCTGCTGGTGGCCGGCCGTAAGACCGGGGACAGTTGGCTGCTGATCACGGCGAAGACCCGTCCGACGGTGCTCGACCAGTACGTGGCGACCGCCGATCACGCGCTGGGCAACCCTTCGTGGCTGGCAGGCCGCCTCCTCCAGGCCGCCGGCCCGGTCCCCACCCATGTTCTCGACGTGGTTTACGCGAAGCTCGCGGTGGCCGCGCTCGTCGTCGCGCTGTACCAGCTGCGTCACGTGGCGGCCGAGCGCCGCTTCCCGGGCCATCATCTGGTGCGCACGTTCCTGGTGATCGGCCTTCTCGGGCCGGCCGTCTACATGCTCTTTCCGGTGGTCGGACCGGTCTTCGCCTACGGCCCGGGCGCCTCCGGCACCGGCGGCGTGCACTGGGCGGCGGCCGATCTGTGGCCGGACACGCCGCTGCCGATCAGCACGCCGCACCCGATGCCCTACGACGGGATCACCCCCCGCAACTGCATGCCCAGCCTGCACACGGCGTGGGCCACCGTGATCTTCGTTCACACCCGTAGGGGCCCGCTTGTGCTGCGCTGTGCGGGCACGTTCTGGCTGATCGCCACGCTCGGCGCGACGCTGGCTTTCGGCTACCACTACGGCGTGGACCTCGTCGCCGGCGTGGTGTTCGCGCTCACCGTCGAGGCGGCGATGCGTGCGTTCGACCGTGGCTGGGACCGGCCGGGCATCCGGCTGGTCGCCTACGGCGCCGTGGTCTTCACCGCGCTGTTGGTGGCGTACCGCTGGCTTCCGATGGAGATGGCCCGGCATCAGGAGGTGTCCGGATCACTCCTCGTCCTGGCGATGACCTCGGTGGTCTACGGCTACGTACGGACCACCCGACTGTGGGACCCGGCGGCCGTGGCCGCGCGGCGCCCCGAACCGCAACCCGAACCGGTCTGAGCGGCGTCGCGTCAGGCACCTGTGGTGACCGGTGACCGCTCGGCAAGGGCGTCTATACGATGTCCGCGCGGGTAACGGGCGGCGGCGGAAGGGAGCCAGGGCGTGGCGGAGCACCGGCAGCGTCCCCGGCGGCGGGGGCAGGGTGAGCTGGAGGCGCTGGTTCTGTCGGCCCTGCGGGAGGCGGACGGTCCGGCGACGGCGGGCTGGGTGCAGGAACGCGTGGGCGGCGACCTCGCCTACACGACCGTCATCACCATCCTGACCCGGCTGCTGGGCAAGGGCGCGGTGACCCGTGAGCGGGTGGGCCGGTCCTTCGCCTGGACGCCCGCCTCGGACCAGGCGGGCCTGGCCGCGCGGAAGATGCGCAAGGTGCTGGACTCCGAGAGGGACCGCGAGGCCGTGCTGGCCAGCTTCGTCACCGGCCTCGATCCGGACGACGAACGTCTGCTGCGGGGGCTGCTGGGCCAGTCCCGGGACGAAGAAGAAGACTGAAGCCTCATGGGGGTGTTCGTCCTTCTGCCGCTCGTGCTGCCCCTGACGGCGTGGCCGGTCGCGCGCCTCGCCGAGCAGCGTCTGCACCCGCGTACCGCGACCCGGCTGCTGACGGGACTGGCGGCGGTGATGGCGGCGTGCAGCACGGTGTGCCTGGGCCTGGTCATGGTGGTCGGCACCGCCCAACTGCCCGGCAACCCCCTGCCCGACGGCTGGTCGGACCCCGAGGTGCGGGCGGCGGTGCCGTACGACGAGGTCGTCGGCAAGGCGGCCATTCCCGCACTGTGCGCGGTGCTCGTCGCCTGGGGGCGGACGCTGTGGCGGCATGGCCGGGTACGCCGCAGCGCGCACCGGGCGCTGGGCGGTCTGCCGGACACGGAGGTCGCCGTACTGCCTGATGATCTCCCGTACGCGTACGCCCTGCCGGGCCGGCGTCGCGACCGCGTCGTGGTGACCTCGGCCTTGCTGGACTGCCTCGAACCCGCCGAGCGCCGGGCGTTGTTCGCCCACGAGCGGGCCCACCTCGCCGCCCGGCACCACCGCTTCCTGCTCGCCGTCCGACTGGCCGCCCGTGCCAACCCCTTCCTGCGGCCGCTGCGGACGGCGGTGTCGTACACGGCCGAACGATGGGCCGACGAGGAGGCGGCCCGAAGGATGGGCAGCCGCCGGGCGGTGGCGTGCGCGATCGGCAAGGCGGCCCTGGTGTCCCGGGGCACCCCGGTGGGCACACTGGCGGGCTTCGCGTCACCGGGTCCGGTGCCGCGCAGGGTGGCCGCCCTGCTCGGCCCCGCCCCCGCGGTGCGCAGCTGGCCGTCCGCGTTCACGTCGGTGGGTGTGGCGGCGTGGGGTGCTGCCGCCGGGACGGCTGTCTCGGCGATGTCGTCCGCGAACTCCGCGGTGACCATGGTCCTCATCCTGCACGCGGCCACGCCCCTGTGAAGCGGGGCGGAGCCTTACCGCTGCCGCCCCTCTGCCGTCCGCCGGGCCCCGTATCAGCCCTCGTCCCCTTCGTCCTCCTCGTCGCCCTCGAAGAAGTCCCCGACCTCGTCCACGACTTCGGCCGCGACCATGCCGCCGACGGCACCGGCCGCGAGCCCGGCGGCGCCCGCGGCGACGGCGGTGCCCGTGCCGGGGCCGGAGCGGTGGTGATCGTCGTGCCCGTAAGGGCCGCCGTGCCCGTGCCCGGCATAGGGGTCACCGTGCCCGTACGCACTGTGGGAGCCGTACGACGCCCGGTGCTCGACCAACTGCCGGATCCAGCCGTCGACTTCCGCGTTCCAGTCGCGCGCGTCCTGGTGGCCGACCGTGAAACGGGTCAGCGCGTCGTGGCCCCCGGAGAGGAAGCCACCCCGCTTGTCGGCCTCCAGGACGACCTCCATACCGCCCGGGTGGGCCAGGAAGGTCATCTCGATCTCGTTCACCTGGTCCGCGTACTGCGGCGACGGGGCGAGCTCGATCTCCTGGTAGAAGGGCAGTCGCTGGCCGGTGCCGCCGATGTGCCCGAACTCCAGGTCGGCCGACCTGAAGCCGAAGCCGAGCCGGCCGAGGGCTTCGAGGACGGCCTCCTGGGCGGGCAGCGGGCCGACGGTCAGCGGGTCGAGGTCCCCCTTGTCCCTGGCGCCCGCCACCGACAGTTCGGTGCGCACGCCCAGCACGATCCCCAGCGGCCGGCCGTGCAGCTCGGTGATCGGGGTCTCCCACGGCAGCGGCACGCTGAACGGGATGCTGCGCTGCTCGCCCTCCGCGAGCCGGAAACCGCCTGCGACGGTGAACCGGTCGAAGGCGACGACGCCCTCGCTCTCGCCCTCGGCGTGCTCGGCCTCGACCCGCGCCACCAGCTCCAGGGTGATGTGCTCGATGTCGTAGCCGGCGTTGCCGCCCTTGAGGTGCACCTGGCCGGTGAGCGTCCCGCCGGGCCGGGCCGCTCCGGGGTCGAGGACCGTGTCGACCGTGGGGCCGCCCAGGCCGAGCGAGCCGAGCAGTCGTTTGAACACCATGGTGGCGTCCACTCCTTACACGCGTGTCTTCTACAAACAAGTAGAAGCATAGGGGCCCGCCCGTCACCGTCTCCGGGCGCAGGGCCACCTCTTCCGCGATCCGCATCTCGATGCGGGCCAGCTGCTGGCCCAGGCACAGGTGGATGCCGTGGCCGAAGGCCAGGTGTCCACCCTCGTGCCGGTTCAGATCGAGCACGTGCGGATCGGTGAAGCGCTCGGGGTCGCGGTTGGCGGTGTTGTACGACAGGACGACCGTCGTGCCGGACAGCATGTTCGCGGTGGTGTCGAACCCCGCCGCCAGCAGGATCAGGCTGATCCCCCTCAGTTCCTCGTCGCTCGTCTCCCCGCCCATGAAGGTGTCGATCTGCTCCTGGAAAGTCCGTCGGCGGCCCGGCCTTCTCCATGGCGTCCAGGCAGTCGGTGGTGATCTGTTCGATGCGCTCGGGGCTGCGGCTCGTCCATGAGAAGGAACTCGCCGGGCATGAAGCCCGGCTTCCGCTTCCCTCTCAGGAGGACGCCGTCACCGGTACGTCCGGCTGGTGTGGCCGCCGCCCCGGTGCCGTCCGTACGGTGAGCACCATGGTGAGACCGCCGCCGGGCGTGTCCTCGGCGTGCAGGGTGCCGCCGACGGCCTCGGTGAAGCCGCGGGCCACCGCCAGGCCGAGGCCGACACCCGCGCCGCGGGGCGAGTCGCCGTAGCGCTGGAAGGGTTCGAAGATGCGGTCCTTGGCCTCGTCCGGGACGCCGGGCCCGCGGTCGACGACCCGTACCTCGACCCGGTCGGCGAGGGCGCTCGCGGACACCAGGACCTTCTCGCCCTCGGGGCTGTACTTGACGGCGTTCTCGACGACGTTGGCGACGGCCCGCTCCAGCAGTCCCCGGTCGACGTGGACCATGGGCAGCGTCTCGGGGATGTCCAGTTCCACGCTCTCCTCGGGCACTCCGCCGAGCGCCATCGGCACGACCTCGTCGAGGTCGGTCTCTCGGATGACGGGAGTGACCGTGCCGGTCTGCAGCCGGGACATGTCGAGCAGGTTGCCGACCACGTGGTCGAGCCGGTCGGCGCCCTCCTCGATGGCCTCCAGCAGCTCAGCCTGGTCTTCTTCGGACCACTCGACGTCGTCGGAACGCAGTGAGGTCACGGCGGCCTTGATGCCGGCGAGCGGGGTGCGCAGGTCGTGGCTGACGGCGGCGAGCAGCGCGGTCCGGATGCGGTTGCCCTCGGCCAGTTCCTTGGCGCGGTCGGCCTCGCGCAGCAGGCGCTGCCGGTCCAGGACGACGGCGGCCTGCGCGGCGAATGCGGCCAGCACCCGGCGGTCGGAGGCCGGCAGCACGCGGCCGCGCAGGGACAGGGCCATGCGGTCGCCTACCGGGACATCGACGTCGGCCTCCTCGGGGTTCCCGGCGGGCCGGGGCCCCACGCTGCCGGCGCAGGTCCACGGGTCCGTCTCGCCGGTCCGCTCCAGCAGGGCCACCGACTCCATGCCGAAGGTCTCGCGGACCCGTTCCAGCAGCGCCTCCAGCGTGGTTTCGCCGCGCAGGACGTTCCCCGCGAGGAAGGACAGGATCTCCGCCTCGGCACGCAGCCGCGCCGCCTGGTGGGTGCGGCGGGCCGCGAGGTCGACCACCGACGCCACCGACACGGCGACCCCGACGAACACCGCGAGGGCGACGATGTTCTCCGGGTCGGCGATCGTCAGGGTGTGGACGGGCGACGTGAAGTACCAGTTGAGCAGCAGGGAGCCCACCAGCGCGGAGGCCAGCGCCGGGAAGAGTCCGCCCAGCAGGGCCGCCGCCACCGTCAGGGTCAGGAAGAGCAGCATGTCGTTGGCGAGGCCGACGTCCGGGACGGCACGGATGAGGAGCCCGGCGAGGAGCGCGGGGCCCAGCACTCCGACGAGCCAGCCCCAGATGACCCGGGAGCGTCCCAGGCGTGCTCCGCGCGGCAGGGGCAGCCCGCGTCCCTTGCCCGCCTCGTCGTGGGTGATGAGGTGGACGTCGAGGTCGGGGCCGGAGTCCCGGGCCACCGTCGCGCCGACACCCGGGCCGAAGACGTACTGCCACCCCTTGCGCCGGGAGACACCGAGGACGATCTGGGTGGCGTTCACCCCGCGTGCGAAGTCCAGCAGGGCTGCGGGTATGTCGTCACCGACGACGTGGTGGAAGGTTCCGCCGAGGTCCTCGACCAGGGTGCGCTGGACGGCCAGTTCCTTCGGGGAGGCGGCAGTGAGGCCGTCGCTGCGGGAGATGTAGACGGCCATGACCTCGCCGCCGGCGCCCTTCTCGGCCAGCCGGGCGGCACGCCGTATCAGGGTGCGGCCCTCGGGGCCTCCGGTCAGGCCGACGACGATGCGCTCGCGCGAGCCCCAGATGGCCGAGACCTGGTGTTCGCTGCGGTACTGGGTGAGGTAGGCGTCGACCCGGTCGGCCACCCACAGCAGGGCCAGCTCGCGCAGGGCGGTCAGGTTGCCGGGCCGGAAGTAGTTGGAGAGGGCGGCGTCGACCTTGTCCGGCTTGTAGATGTTGCCGTGCGCCATGCGGCGGCGCAGGGCCTCCGGGGACATGTCGACCAGTTCGATCTGGTGGGCCCGCCGTACCACCTCGTCCGGCACGGTCTCGCGTTGCCGCACCCCGGTGATCGACTCGACGACGTCTCCCAGTGACTCCAGGTGCTGGATGTTGACGGTTGAGACGACGTCGACGCCTGCCGCCAGCAGTTCCTCGACGTCCTGCCAGCGCTTGGTGTTGCGGGAACCGGGGACGTTCGTGTGGGCCAGTTCGTCCACCAGGGCGACGGCCGGGGCGCGCCGCAGGACGGCGGCCACGTCCATCTCCGTGAAGGTGCCGCCCCGGTACTCGATCTCCTTGCGCGGGATCTGTTCCAGGCCGTGCAGCATCACCTCGGTGCGTGGCCGGTCGTGGTGTTCCACGAACGCGACCACGCAGTCGGTGCCCCGCTCGATACGGCGGTGTGCCTCGGAGAGCATGGCGTAGGTCTTGCCGACGCCGGGTGCGGCGCCGAGGTAGATCCGGAGCGTGCCGCGTGCCATGTCATCCCTCGAAGCGGTAGCCCATGCCGGGCTCGGTGATCAGATAGCGCGGGTGGGAGGGGTCCGTCTCCAGTTTGCGGCGCAGCTGGGCCATGTACACCCGCAGGTAGTTGGTCTTGCTGCGCTGCGAGACGCCCCAGACTTCCTGGAGGAGGTGCTTCTGCGTGATCAGCCGGCCCGGATGGGTCACCAGGATCTCCAGCAGGTGCCACTCGGTCGGGGTGAGCCGCACGTCCTGACCGTCCCTGATCGCCTTCTTGGCGATCAGGTCGATGCTGAAGTCCGCCGTCTCGACGAGCAGGGGCCCGGGTGCGTGCGGGGCGTCCTCGGTACGGCGGACCGCGGCGCGCAGCCGGGCCAGCAGCTCGTCGATGCTGAACGGCTTGGTGACGTAGTCGTCGGCGCCGGCGTCGAGCGCGGCCACTTTCTCGCCCGACGCCTGCCGGGCGGACAGGACCAGGATGGGGACCCGGCTCCAGCCCCGTAGGGCCTTGATGATGTCGACGCCGTCCATGTCGGGCAGACCGAGGTCGAGCAGCACCACGTCGGGCCGGCGCGCGGCGGCCAGACGCAGGGCCGTGGCGCCGTCTGGGGCGGCGTCCACGCCGTAGTGACGTGCCTGCAAGTTGATGACGAGGGCCCGTACGAGCTGCGGGTCGTCCTCCACCAGGAGCACCCGGGTCACGGGTGCGCCTTGGCCACGAGGTCCTTGAGCGCGATGTTGAGTTCGAGCACGTTGACCCGGGGCTCGCCGATGAAGCCGAGCGTGCGGCCCTCGGTGTGCTCGTCGACGAGCTTGCGGAGCCGGGCGTCGGTCAGGCCGTTGCGCTCGGCGACACGGTGGACCTGGAGGCCGGCGTAGGCCGGGGAGATGTCCGGGTCGAGGCCGGAGCCCGAGGAGGTCACGGCGTCTGCCGGGACCTGGGACGGCCTGACCCTGTGGTCGGCGGTGGAGTTGTCCCTGACCACCTTCGCCTTGGCCGCCTCCACCGACGTCACGAGCTTGTCGTTGTCGGCGGACAGGTTGGTGGCGCCCGAGAGAAGCAGCTTGTACTGGGTGTTGACCGAATTCTCGCCGAGCCCGTTCGCCGGGCGCGGCTGGAAGTAGTCCAGGCTGTAGCCCTGCTGCCCGATCAGGGACGAGCCCACGACTCTGCCGTCCGCCCTGACCTCGGAGCCGTTCGCCTTGCCGGGGAACAGCCCCTGGGCGACGCCGGTGACGACCAACGGGTAGATGACGCCGGTGACCAGGGTCAGCACGAGGAGGGCGCGCAGGCCCGCCCCGAGCAACCGGGCGGTGTTCGTAACGGAGTTCTTCATGTCCTTCACCCGATCCCGGGGATGAGTGAGATGAGCAGGTCGATGAGCTTGATGCCGATGAAGGGAGCGATCAGTCCGCCCAGGCCGTAGATGCCGAGATTGCGGCGGAGCAGCTTGTCGGCGCTGACCGGCCGGTACCGCACGCCCTTCAGGGAGAGCGGCACCAGCGCGATGATGATCAGCGCGTTGAAGATCACGGCCGACAGGATCGCGGAGTCCGGCGAGGCCAGGCCCATGACGTTGAGCTTGTCCAGGCCGGGGTAGACCGCCGCGAACAGCGCCGGGATGATCGCGAAGTACTTGGCGACGTCGTTGGCTATGGAGAACGTCGTCAACGCGCCCCGGGTGATCAGGAGTTGCTTGCCGATCTCGACGATCTCGATGAGCTTGGTCGGGTTCGAGTCGAGGTCGACCATGTTGCCGGCCTCCTTCGCGGCCGACGTGCCCGTGTTCATCGCGACACCGACGTCGGCCTGGGCGAGGGCCGGGGCGTCGTTGGTGCCGTCGCCCGTCATCGCGACCAGCTTGCCGCCGGCCTGCTCGCGCCTTATGAGGGCCATCTTGTCCTCGGGGGTGGCCTCGGCGAGGAAGTCGTCGACGCCGGCCTCCTCGGCGATCGCCTTGGCGGTCAGCGGGTTGTCGCCCGTGATCATGACGGTCTTGATGCCCATGCGGCGCAGTTCCTCGAACCGCTCGCGCATGCCGTCCTTGACGACGTCCTTGAGGTGGATGACTCCCAGGACGCGGGCGCCATGCGCGTCGTCCACCGCGACCAGCAGCGGGGTCCCGCCCGCCTCGGAGATCCGGTCGGCGATCCCGTCCGCGTCCTCGGCGACCGTGCCGCCCTGCTCCTTCACCCAGGCGATGACCGAGGCCGTGGCGCCTTTGCGGACTTTGCGGCCGTCTACGTCGACACCTGACATGCGGGTCTGAGCGGTGAACTCGATCCACTCGGCGTGCGCCAGCTCGCCCTCATGGCGCTCGCGCAGCCCGTACTTCTCCTTCGCCAGGACGACGATGGAACGGCCCTCGGGCGTCTCGTCGGCCAGCGACGACAGCTGGGCCGCGTCCGCGACATCCGCCTCCGTCGTGCCGCCCACCGGGACGAACTCGGCGGCCTGCCGGTTGCCGAGCGTGATGGTGCCGGTCTTGTCGAGCAGCAGGGTGGAGACGTCACCGGCGGCCTCGACCGCCCGGCCCGACATGGCCAGCACATTGCGCTGCACCAGCCGGTCCATGCCGGCGATGCCGATCGCGGACAGCAGTGCGCCGATGGTGGTCGGTATCAGGCAGACGAGCAGGGCGACCAGCACGACCAGCGTCAGGTGCGTACCGGCGTAGTCCGCGAGCGGCGGCAGGGTGGCGCAGGCGAGGAGGAAGACGATGGTCAGCGAGGCGAGCAGGATGTTCAGCGCGATCTCGTTGGGCGTCTTCTGCCGTGCGGCGCCCTCGACGAGGTTGATCATCCGGTCGATGAAGGTCTCGCCCGGCTTCGTCGTGATGCGGATGACGATCCGGTCGGACAGCACCTTCGTACCGCCGGTGACGGCCGAGCGGTCGCCGCCCGACTCGCGGATGACCGGGGCCGATTCACCGGTGATCGCCGACTCGTCGACCGACGCGACGCCCTCGACGACGTCCCCGTCACCGGGAATGACATCCCCGGCCTCGCACACCACGCGGTCACCGATCGTCAGCTCGGTGCCGGGGACCCGCTCTTCGGAGCCGTCGGTGAGCAGCCGGCGGGCGATCGTGTCGGTCTTGGCCTGGCGCAGGGTGTCGGCCTGCGCCTTGCCGCGGCCCTCGGCGACCGCCTCCGCCAGGTTGGCGAAGACCACGGTCAGCCACAGCCAGACGCTGATCGTCCAGCCGAACCAGTCGCCCGGGTCCTTGAAGGAGAAGACGGTCGTCAGGACCGAGCCGATCCACACCACGAACATCACGGGCGACTTGACCATCACCCGCGGGTCGAGCTTGCGGAAGGCGTCCGGCAGTGACCTGACCAGTTGCCGGGGGTCGAAGAGGCCCGCACCGACACCGCCCTCGGCGGGCTTGTGCTCGCTGGGAGCGTCACCGTGCGGCGCTCGGGTGGGAGTGGCTGTGGACATGGAGTCCTCTGACTTGTCCGTACGGGCGGTCATCACGCCAGCCCCTCGGCGAGCGGGCCCAGCGCGAGGGCGGGGAAGTACGTGAGACCGGTGATGATCAGGATCGCGCCCACCAGCAGGCCGGTGAACAGCGGCTTCTCGGTGCGCAGGGTGCCCGCGGTCACGGGCACCGGCCTCTGCCCGGCGAGCGAGCCGGCCAGCGCCAGCACGAACACCATCGGCAGGAAGCGGCCCAGCAGCATCGCGAGTCCGGTCATGGTGTTGAACCAGTCGGTGTTCGCGTTCAGCCCGGCGAAGGCCGAGCCGTTGTTGTTCGACGCGGACGTGAAGGCGTAGAGCACCTCGGAGAAGCCGTGCGCGCCCGCGTTCAGCATCGAGTGCGGCGGGGTCGGCAGGGCCATGGAGACGGCGGTGAAGACGAGGACCAGCGCCGGCGTGACAAGGATGTAGCAGGCGGCGAGCTTGATCTCGCGGGTGCCGATCTTCTTGCCCAGATACTCGGGCGTGCGGCCGACCATCAGACCGGCGATGAACACCGCGATGACCGCCATGATCAGCATGCCGTAGAGGCCGGATCCGACACCGCCGGGCGCGATCTCGCCCAGCATCATGCCGAGCATCGTGACGCCGCCGCCGAGGCCGGTGAAGGAGGAGTGGAAGGAGTCCACCGCGCCGGTCGAGGTGAGCGTCGTCGACACCGCGAAGATCGAGGACGCGCCGACGCCGAACCGGACCTCCTTGCCCTCGTACGCCCCGCCCGCGGCCTGCAGCGCCGGGCCGTGGTGGGCCAACTCGGTCCACATCATCAGGGCCACGAAGCCCAGCCAGATGGTGAACATCGTGGCGAGGATGGCGTACCCCTGCTTGACCGAGCCGACCATGACCCCGAAGGTCCTGGTCAGCGCGAACGGGATCACCAGGATCAGGAAGATCTCGAAGAGGTTGGTGAAGGGGGTCGGGTTCTCGAAGGGGTGGGCGGAGTTGGCGTTGAAGTAGCCGCCGCCGTTCGTGCCCAGCTCCTTGATGGCCTCCTGCGAGGCGACCGCACCGCCGTTCCACTGCTGCGAACCGCCCATGAACTGACCGACCTCGTGAATGCCGGAGAAGTTCTGGATCACGCCGCACGCCACCAGTACGACGGCGGCGATCGCCGCGCCCGGAAGCAGGATCCGCACGGTGCCGCGCACCAGGTCGGACCAGAAGTTGCCGAGCTCACCGGTACGGGACCGGGCGAACCCGCGGACGAGAGCGACCGCGACGGCCATGCCGACGGCCGCGGAGACGAAGTTCTGCACGGCGAGACCGGCGGTCTGCACGACGTGCCCCATGGTCTGCTCGCCGTAGTACGACTGCCAGTTGGTGTTGGTCACGAACGACACGGCCGTGTTGAACGACTGCGCCGGGTTGACGGAGGAGAACCCCAGCGAGCCGGGCAGGATGCCCTGGAGCCGCTGGAGCAGGTAGAGGAACAGGACACCGACGGCCGAGAAGGCGAGCACGCCGCGCAGGTACGCGGACCAGGTCATCTCGGTGTCGGGGTCGGCACCGATGCCCTGGTAGACCCACTTCTCGACGCGCCAGTGCCTGCCCGAGGAGTAGACCCTGGCCATGTAGGTGCCGAGGGGGATGTAGGCGAGAGCCAGCGCGGCTGTGAGCGCGAGCAACTGGAGCACGCCGGCGGGGACGGGGCCCATCGGGCTCAGAACCTCTCCGGGAAGATCAGGGCGAGGACGAGATAGCCCAGCAGGGAGACGGCCACGACCAGGCCGACGACGTTTTCGGCGTTCACAGCTTCGTCACCCCCTTGGCGACGAGAGCCACCAGCGCGAACGCCGCGAGCACGGTGACGACGAAGGCCAGATCGGCCATCGCGGACTCCTGGAGTGAGGTTCGGTGAATCGGACGACTCGAGCTAAGTGCCTTTTCGTCCGGACCGGACCTGTCGTTGACGGCTCCTTGACGGCGAGACCCCTGGTTTTGACGGGACCCTGACGCGACCTGGCTCCCGTGGAGAGGTGCCGGGCTCAGCCGCCGACGTGGATACCCGGGCGGCGGTCGGGGTCGGGTTCGTTGCTGCGGATGATCTCGCGGGTGACCGGGGCGGTGTCACCGCGGCCCAGGAGGAAGTAACGGACCATGTGCACCAGGGGGCTGCCTTCGGCCCAGGCGAAGTAGCACTGCGGCCGCACGCCCGTGGCGTCGCGCAGGGCGAGCAGGATCGCGGCGATGGCGTTGGGCGCGGCCGGCGCCTCGGCGCGCAGGATGCGGTAGCCGTCGACGTCGACGCCGTGGACGGTGAGGGTTTCGCTGAAGTCGGACGGGTCGACCACGTCGATCTCCAGGAAGAGCACGTCGGCGGGGCCCGGCACCGGATTGGTGCCGCGCTGCTCGCGTTCCTTGGCGCTGTACTCGGCGACGTCGCCGGCCTGGCGGCGGTTGGCGATGATGTTGATGGACTCGTCGTGGGCGAGGGTGTCGGCGATGAACCGGCGGGCGGCCTCGTCGAAGACGATGCGGTCGGCGCGCAGTTCGGTGGTCCGTGAGACGCGGGAGATCAGCGACACGACGATGATGCCCAGGATGAAGAAGCCGGAGATGGCGATGCCGTCGGGCTTGTCGACGATGTTGGCCACCAGCGCGTAGAACAGGACCGCGGTGAGCAGGGCGAAGCCGGCCGTACTCGCGCGGCGGCGGTCGCGTGCCACGGAGACGGTCACGGCGAAGGAGCCGGAGACCATCATGGCCAGGATCCCGGTGGCGTAGGCACCGGCCTGGGCGTCGACGTCGGCGTCGAAGGCGATGGTGATCAGGATGCACAGAGCCGTGTAGACGATGACGACCGGACGCACCGCGCGTCCCCACTCGGGGGCCATACCGTAGTCGGGCAGGTAGCGGGGAACGATGTTGATCAGCCCGGCCATCGCGGAGGCACCGGCGAACCACAGGATGAGGATGGTGCTGATGTCGTACGCGGTGCCGAACGCCTCACTGACGTGCTCATGCGCCAGCCAGGCCAGCGCCCGGCCGTTGGCCGCACCGCCGGGTTCGAACTCCTTCTCGGGAATGAGGACGGTGGTCACGAAACTGGCGGACAGCAGGTAGACGCTCATGATCACAGCGGCCGTGGTCAGCAGCCGGCGGGCGTTGCGGATCCTGGCGCGCAGCCGCTGCTCGGCGTCGGCACCGTCGGCCGCCACGAGCGGCATCATGCTCACCCCGGTCTCGAAGCCCGACAGCCCCAGCACCAGCAGCGGGAAGGCCAGCAGGGCCGGGCCGGCGAGGTCACCGAAGCCGCCTCCGCCGTCGACGAGCGCGTCGGTCCAGGCCGACAGCGCGCCGTCCGTCGTGAACACCTGGACCAGGCCGACGCCGATGACGACCGCGTTGAGCGCCAGGAAGACGGCGACCAGCGGGATGGCGACACTCACCGCCTCGCTGAACCCGAGCAGGAAAACACCCCCCAGGACCAGCAGCAGCCCCACGGTCAGGGCGACCTCGTGGCCGTGGAGGGCGGAGGGGAAGAAAGGGTTCTCCATCACGTGGACGGAGGCGTCCGCCGTGGACAGGGTGATGGTGATGATCCACGAGGTGGCCACGAACCCGAGCAGGACCAGCACGAACAGCTTGCCCCACCAGAACGGCAGCAGATCCTCCAGCATGGCGACCGACCCCGCGCCGTGCGGGCTCTGCCTGGCCACCTTCCGGTACATCGGCAGCATCCCCAGCAACGTCAACGCCACGATCAGCAGCGTCGCCAGGGGAGAGACGGCCCCGGCGGCCAGAGCGGCGATCGCCGGCACGTAGGCCAGGCTGGAGAAGTAGTCGACCCCGGTCAGGCACATCACCTTCCACCAGGCGTGCTGCTCGCCGTGACTCTCACCGGCCGCCGGCCCCACCGGCTGGACCTGGTGCCGCAGCAGCCACCGCGCCGCCTTGCCCGTCGGCGGTGTCCGCAGAGCCGGACTGGCCACCGACTCCGGCATGATCGGCCGG
Organism: Streptomyces africanus; assembly: GCF_002150735.1. Lineage (GTDB taxonomy): Bacteria > Actinomycetota > Actinomycetes > Streptomycetales > Streptomycetaceae > Streptomyces > Streptomyces africanus. The sequence goes on along the minus strand of NZ_MUKA01000268.1, from coordinate 2,262 downwards.
TTGGCACCACTCATGTCCCCCATGCCCTTCCTCGTCTGACCACCGAATCGGTCGCAGCGGCCACCGCTCTGACGGCACCGCGACGATCACCGAGTATGCGCCCTCCGTCCGCGCCGGTGCTCGCCCGGGGCTACGGCCTCGTCGCGTGAGGCTGGGTGGTGGGGATCCGTGAGGTGAAGAACAGGCCGAGGAGACAGGCGAGGGCGAGGACGGCGAGGGCGGCGCGCAAGCCGTCGAGCCTCGCTTCGGTGTTCGCGTCGATTGCGTCCTGGGACACGTCGTCGCTCACCCCGGCATCGTCGAGAGCCTTCTTCAGCTGAGCGTCCGACAGGAAGGGCGCTCCGCTTTGGAGCTGGACGGACGCCTGGCTCTTGACCTGGTCCGGGACTGCTGGATTCTGCTCGACGCTGGTGAGGAACGACGACGTGAGCGTGGCGATCATGATCGACCCGGCGAGTGCCGTACCGATCGAGGCACCGAGGTTGGTGACGGCGTTCTGGACGCCGCCGACTTCCGCGCTCTGTGCCTCCGGCACCGCGGACACGGTGACGGAACCGAGCTGGGACGCCAGGGCGCCCATGCCGAGCCCGATCAGCAGGAGAGGGATGGTGACGATCTCCGCACCGGCGTCCGCGTCGAGCGCGGCCATCAGGACCACCGCGCCCGCGAGCAGTGCGAGGACCCCGAGCCGCACCACCCGGCGCGGCGAGACGTCCGGGAGGAGGCGCGGGATCAGGATCGCGGCCGCCAGCAGCGTCAGCGAGAGGGGCAGGATGCGGGCACCGGTCTTGAGCGCGGACAGACCCAGGGCGACCGACAGATAGAGCGGTACGACGAAGAACACGCCCATCTGCACGAGGTACTGGAAGAAGAACATCGTCAGACCGCCGGTGAGCTGCTTGTTCCGCAGCATGGCGGGGTCGACGAGGGGCTCCCCGCGTCGCTCCGCCACGCGGGCCTCCCAGCGGAGGAAGAGCCAGATCAGCAGCAGGCCGGCCAGCATCAGCCACACGACCGGCGAAATCCCGAGCCACGACGGGGCGTCGGGCTTCGGCCGGAACCAGCCCCACTCGTCCGAGCGGAGCACCCCGTAGACGAAGATCCCGAGCCCGAGGGCGGAGAGCACGGCCCCCACGACATCGATGCGCGTGCGGGCGCCCAGCGGCGCGTCGGCGATGCGGCGGGCGAGCAGGACGATGCCGAGCACCATCACGACCTCACCCGCGAACACCCAGCGCCAGGAGAAGTACGTGGTCGCGACACCCCCGATGAGCGGCCCCAGCGCGATGGCCACGGCGCCCGCGGCCGCGACGAGTCCGTAGGCGGCGGGACGGCGTTCCACGGCGAAGTTGCTCGCCACGAGCGTCACGATCGCGGGCAGGATGAGCGCCGCTCCGATCCCCTCGAGGAACGCCCAGCCGATCAGCAGGACGGTCAGGTTCGGTGCGAGCGCCGTCGTCAGGGAGCCGCAGCCGTAGACGGCGCAGCCGATCACGAACGCGCGTCTGCGGCCGATCAGGGCACCGGTCTTGCCGCCGGGGATCATGAACATCGCCATCACGAGCGTGTAGGCCGTGATGGCCCCCTGGATCCCGGTCACCGTCGTGTCCACGTCCTCGGCGACGGTCGCGATCGACACGTTCATGACAGAGCTGTCGAGTGCCATCAGGAACTGACCCGACGCCAGTGTCAGTAGGACGAGGCGTGCTGTCGCCGGCCTCGCGGCGGCGTCCGCGGGGGGTGCCATGGGTGCATCGTGGCAGCTGTTTCCGGGCCCGCTCGGCGACCCGCCCCGGCGGGTCAGTCACTTGGCGGCGGCCCAGGGGGAAGACGCCCCGCCGCGGTCCGTCCCATCGTCCGCGCCAGCCGCCCCACCCGGCGCCAGTTCATGGGGGGCCTGCCACCGGGGACACCGGGCCGGTGGCGGGGCACGCGCACGCGCAGGGCGCGCGGCTCGATCCGGCAGTGGACCGGGGCCGGCAGGACGAGGGCCTCGCCGTCGACGCCCACGGGAACGCCGGCGGCGTCGGCGTCCACGACGACGTCCCGGGCGGTGAGCGAGGCGAGGCCGGGTGAGCGCCGGCCGCGGAGCATCCCCGCCGCCTGTGCCGCGTTGTCGACCTTGACGGCGAGCACCCCGAGGACGCCGGAGTCGAGCCGTTCGCGACGGCCCAGCCCCGCCGGGTCGTCCGTCCGGTAGGGGTTGTTGCTCACCAGGACGGCCTGTGGTGCCTCGATGGCCGCCTCACCGTCCGTGCCGTG
>NZ_MUKA01000267.1:716-1043 GCF_002150735.1 Streptomyces africanus | reverse complement strand
TGGCAGGCCCGGATGGCCGACCTGCTCGACGTCGTCCACGACTGCTCCGCGCAGGGCGCGTGCGCCTCGCTGCCGGTGGTGTGGAACTGTGACCGGAGCGGTGACAGGGTCCGGCAATGGACGCCATCACCATGTGTGGACTTGTTCGTCCGCGTCCAGGACTGGATCAGCAGCGGAGACGAACTCGGCCCGCAGCGAAGTGACTTCATCCTCGCCGACCTGGCGCATCAGGCCCGCACGGCCGGTGTCACCGCCACCGAGCTGAGGCAGACGATGACCGTGCCGGAGGAGATCTCGGAGTTCCTGGCCCTGGCCGCCGACAGCGAC
>NZ_MUKA01000267.1:0-659 GCF_002150735.1 Streptomyces africanus | reverse complement strand
CGGCGGGCTCCTCGTCTCGGCTTCCGCACGGCTCAGGATCGACGCCCTCGGCGGTGCGTTCACCTGGCCAGCACGAAGAAGGCATCCTCGACTACCGCGGACACCAGCAGTACCTGTACCAGCAGAACTTGAAGGTGGCTGCCCCGGTCATCGTTTCCATCGCCGGCTACGGAATGCTCTGGGACAGCTGTGCGTTCGCCTCGTTCACCGACGACCGGGACGGGACCCGCTTCTGGACCGAGACCGACGACGAGCTGGACTACTACTTCATCCTCGGCCCGGAGATCGACGCGATCGTCGGACGCATCCGGACGCTGACCGGCCAGGTACCGCCCTTGCCCCGCTGGGCACTCGGCTACTTCCAGTCCAAGGAGCACTACGCCTCCCAGGAAGAACTTGTCGAGATCGCCCGCGAACACCGCCGACGAGACACCACGCGAACCCTGGCGCTTCGGAGACGTCGGCGACACCACCTACGAAACGATCCTCGCCTTCATCCGTCTGCGCTACCGACTGCTGCCCTACCTCTACACACTTCAGGGCTGGGAAGCCCACCGCGGCTATACCGGCATGCGCGCACTGGCCTTCGTCGCCGTCGACTTCTTCGTCGGCCGCAAGCCGCATGACGTGTCCCTCAGGGAAGCCGGGACGTGGACGGT
>NZ_MUKA01000266.1:285-29151 GCF_002150735.1 Streptomyces africanus | reverse complement strand
TCCGGGCGCTGCGCACCGCCGCCTGCCGGACCTCCTGGGAGGCGCGGCGGTAGCGGTCGAGGAACAGTTCCTCACCACCGATGCCGCGCAGCACGCGCAGCCCGGCGACGGTGTCCGAGGCGAGTTCGGTGGCGCGTCGCGGCCGGTGAGGTCGTGGCGGTCTCCACGGGTGACGTCGAGAAGATCGGCTGGTTCGTGGAGGCCTGGTCGCGGTTCACCGCGGCGCTGGTCACCATCGTGCTGGTCTGCGTCGCGCTGCTGGTCTACCAGCCCGCGCTCGGCGTGGTCGTCGCCGTGGGGCTGCCCGTGCTGGCGCTCGCGGTGCTGCCCCTGCTGCCCCGCGCCACCCGGCGTGCCGACGTGCAGCGCGAGAAGGCCGGACGCGCCACCGAACTCGCCTCGGACACCGTCGCCGGGCTGCGCGTGCTGCGCGGCATCGGTGGTGAGGAACTGTTCCTCGACCGCTACCGCCGCGCCTCCCAGGAGGTCCGGCAGGCGGCGGTGCGCAGCGCCCGGATGTGGTCCCTGATCTCCGCGATCCAGGTCCTGCTGCCGGGACTGCTGCTCATCGCCGTCGTCTGGTACGGCGTGCACCTGGCGCGCCAGGGCCGGATCACCGTCGGCGAACTGGTCACCGTCTACAGCTCGGTGATGGTCCTCACCTATCCGCTGCGGCACTTCGAGGAGATCGCCATGGCGTACTCCTTCTCCCGGCCGTCCGCCAAACGGGCCGCGGGCGTGCTGGCGCTGGAGCGGGCCACCGACACCGCCGGGTCGCGCGGGGCCGAGCTCCCGTCCGGCGACCTGTACGACCCGGACACCGGGCTGCTCGCGAGCTCCGGCCGGCTCACCGCCGTGGTGTGCGGCGACCCGGACGCGGCCGGCCGGCTGGCGGAACGGCTGGGCGGGCATCCGCCGCAGGAGGGCACCTCGGTGCTGCTCGGCGGTGTGCCGCTCGACGAACTCCCGCTGGACAGCGCCCGTACGGCCGTCCTCGTCCAGGACAAGGACCCCGTACTGCTGTCCGGCTCGCTGCGCGACCTGCTCGACGTCCCCGCGTCGGGCGCCGTCGAACCGCGGGCGGCGCTGGCCGCCGCGCAGTGCGACGACGTGCTGGCGGCGCTGGTGCAGGGCTCGGTGGACGCCGCCGACCCGATGGACGCGCGGATCACCGAACGCGGCCGGTCCCTGTCCGGCGGCCAGCGCCAGCGGCTCGCGCTCGCCCGGTCGCTGATCACGGACCCGGAGGTGCTCGTCCTGGACGAGCCGACCTCGGCCGTCGACTCGCACACCGAGGCCCGGATCGCGCAGGGCGTGCGGGAGCTGCGCGCGGGGCGCACGACCGTGGTGTTCACCTCCTCGCCGCTGCTGCTGGACCGCGCCGACCGGGTGGTGTTCCTGCACGACGGCGAGGTCGCGGCGGCCGGCACGCATCGCGAGCTGCTGCACACCGAGCCCCGCTACCGGGCGGTGGTCTCCCGCGAGACGGACGACGAGGTCGCGCTGACCGGTTCCGTCGCCCTGAAGGACGTCCTGCACGACCTGGAAGAGATCGAGGAGAAGGCATGATCGGCGTGGCGCCACCGGCGTACGACCCGGCCGCCCCGACGACGGCGAACACCCTGCCGGTCGGCGCCCCCACGACCGTCCGCGCCTACGTGGCGGAGCTGCTGCGCCGGCACCGCCGGGCGTTCCTGCTGCTCGTCGTCGTCAACACGGTCGCCGTCGTCGCCTCGATGGCCGGTCCGTGGCTGCTGGGCGGAGTCGTGGAGCGGGTGTCCGACGGGGCGCGGGACCTCCGGCTGGAACTCACCGCGGGACTGTTCGTGGCGGCACTGGCCGTCCACGCCCTGTTCGTCCGCGAGGTACGGCTGCGCGGCGCGATGCTCGGCGAGCGGATGCTGGCCGACCTGCGCGAGGACTTCCTCGTCCGGTCGGTGGGGCTGCCGCCCGGCGTGCTGGAGCGGGCCGGCACCGGCGATCTGCTGTCGCGGATCACCACGGACGTCGACCGGCTGGCCAACGCCATGCGCGAGGCCGTGCCGCAGCTGTCGATCGGCGTGGTGTGGGTGGTGCTGCTGATGGGCGGGCTGGTCGTCACGGCGCCGCCGCTGGCGCTCGCCGTGCTGCTGGCCCTGCCGCTGCTGATCGTCGGCTGCCGCTGGTACTTCCGGCGGGCACCGGCCGCCTACCGCTCGGAGGCCGCCGGGTACGCCGCCGTGGCCGCCGCGCTCGCCGAGACCGTGGACGCCGGGCGGACCGTCGAGGCGCACCGCCTCGGTGACCGGCGCGTCGCGCTGTCGGAGCGCCGGATCAGGGAATGGACGGCGTGGGAGCGCTACACGTTGTGGCTGCGGTCGGTGCTCTTCCCGGTCATCAACGTCACGCACGTGACCGTGCTCGCCTCGGTCCTCCTGGTCGGCGGTGTGTTCGCCCTGCACGGCTGGATCGACGTCGGCCAGCTCACGACGGGCGCGCTGATCGCCCAGATGCTCGTCGACCCGGTGGGCATGATCCTGCGCTGGTACGACGAGCTCCAGGTCGCCCAGGTGTCGTTGGCCCGGCTCGTCGGGGTCCGGGACATCGAGCCGGACGCTGGTGACCCCTCCGTGTCCCCCGACGGACGCCATGTGCGGGCCGACCGGGTGCACTTCGGTTACCTGGAGGGCGTGGATGTCCTGCGCAAGGTGTCCTTGGAGGTCTCGCCCGGCACCCGGCTGGCCCTGGTCGGCCCCTCGGGTGCGGGCAAGTCGACGCTGGGCCGGCTGCTCGCGGGGATCTACGCGCCCCGGGACGGCCGGATCACGCTGGGCGGCGCCGAGCTGTCCCGGATGCCGGCGGAACGCGTCCGGGCCCATGTCGCCCTCGTCAACCAGGAGCACCACGTCTTCGTGGGCTCCCTGCGCGACAACCTCCGGCTCGCCCGGACCGGCGCGGGCGATGCCGAGCTGTGGGCGGCGCTGGGCGCGGTCGACGCGGACGGCTGGGCCCGGGCGCTCGACGACGGCCTGGACACCGAGGTCGGCTCGGGCGGCCTGACGGTCACGCCCGCCCAGGCCCAGCAGATCGCCCTGGCCCGCCTGGTGCTGGCCGACCCGCACACCCTGGTCCTGGACGAGGCGACGTCTTTGCTCGACCCGCGCGCCGCCCGCCACCTGGAACGATCCCTGGCCAAGGTCCTCGACGGCCGCACCGTCGTCGCCATCGCCCACCGCCTCCACACCGCCCACGACGCGGACGTCATCGCCGTCGTCGAGAACGGCCGCATCAGCGAACTGGGCAGCCACGAGGAACTGGTGACGGCGGACGGGGCGTATGCGGCGCTGTGGAGGTCGTGGCATGGGTGAGGGGCGGGTGCCGAGGGGGTTGTGAGACGGGCGTCGCGAGATCAGATACGCCCCGCCCTGGCTCAGCCCGGCACCCGACTCGGCCCGGGCCCGGGTCAGCGCGGCCCCGGGGGAGCCCGGCCCGGGAGGAGCAGCCGGGCCCGGGTCGGTCCCCTCTCCTGGTCGGACCGCCGGAGGCGTTCCGTGGCGTTGCGCGGTGGTGAGGCGGGGTGGAAGGCTGGAGGCAGGCACCGGCTCGGGGAAACGCCCGGGAACCGCGGCAGCGGTTCGGCGGCGGGCGGCGTCAGTGCTCCGTGTGGCGGCGGCCCGGCGCGGGCCCCGGTGTGAACGGGCCCGCCCCACCCCCTGGAGGTACCCGTGAAGAGCTCCGACGGCTGGGGAGACGACGTCTACCAGCCGGAACCATCCGAGCAGAGAGAGGACACGGGGCTCCTCGACGCCGAGGACACCCTGGAGTACGACGGCGTCGACGATCCCCTCGACCGGGGCTGGTCCCCTCCCGAGCGGCCCTGGGCCGTGGAGCACAGGGGCGTCACGGCGGCGGAGCGGCGGCAGGGCGAGACGCTGGACCAGCGGCTCGCCGAGGAGCTGCCGGAGCCCGTCGCCCCGGACGGTGACGGTCTCGGGGACTGCCAGGGCACCGACGGGGAACTCCTGGACAACGAGGTCGGCGCCGCCCGCTCCGGCCGGCTCGTCGCCCCCGACGAGGGTGCGCACGAGGACGAGGAGAGTGCCCTGGTCGCCTTGGACGTGGGCATCGACGGCGGGGCGGCGTCGGCCGAGGAGGCAGCCGTGCACATCGTCGACGAGGACACCCTGTCCGGCTGACCGCAGAACCGACCCGAGCCGCGCGAGGAGCAGCCATGCAGCAGGACAAGCACCCCGACTACCACCCCGTCGTCTTCCGCGACCGGGCCGCCGGGTACGCGTTCCTGACCCGGTCCACCGCGACCAGCGACCAGACCATCGAGTGGGACGACGGCGAGACCTACCCGGTCGTGGACGTGGAGATCTCCTCGGAGAGCCACCCCTTCTACACGGGCAAGGCCCGCACGGTGGACTCGGAGGGCCGGGTCGCCGCGTTCGAGCGGCGGTACGGCGGCCGCTGAGCCCCGTCCCCCGGCATGAGCTCCGCCGGCGCTCAGATGACGTTGAGCGCCGCCGCGCAGCCCACCCCGCCGAGCAGCATGAACACCGGCATCAGCACCCTGAGCTCGACCCAGCTGCCCGCCCGGAACCGCAGGGCCTTCGGCGGCCCGACCGGGTACCAGCGCTTGCGCCCCACCGGTATGGGCCACAGGACCGGGCAGCCCGAGACGGTGAGCGCGTCCCCGAGGTCGTGCACGATCGCACCCAGCACGACCGGCAGCCCCAGCCAGAGGTACTCCTGACCCGGCGCCGCGAACAGCCAGTCCGCGCCGTTGCCCGGCTTGTCCAGGACGCCCGCGAGGATCCACGCGGTGGCCGCGGCCAGCAGCCACACCAGGACGTCGCTGCTGGAGCCGCGCGCCGCCCGCCACAGCAGGCCCTCGATGGCCAGCACCAGGTGCACGAAGAGGATCGCCAGCACCCCCCAGCGGTCGCTGGTGATCGCCACGACCGAGGTGCCCGCACCGATCAGGACCGCCCACAGCCAGGTGTGCGTGAGCGTCCGGTGCCCGCCGGAGCGACGCGGGTCGCCCTGCTTCTTGGTGGCCTTGTAGACGGCGTACGACAACTTGTCGACGATCTCGCACAGCCAGCGCGACAGCGGTCCGAAGGACCGGGAGATGGTGGCCGCCTTGTGGTCGAGGTCCGGGGCGAGCGCGGCACCGGCGCAGACCAGGGCGCCGACGAGGAGGACCGGCCAGGGCATCGGGTGCCCGGCCGCGGCGGCCGCCGCACCGACGCCGAGCCAGGCGGCGGCGCCCGACAGTGAGTGTGCTGGTCCCATCATCGGCGTGGCCCGCCCCATTCCTCGTGTACCGCTGTCCAGTTGACCGGCGCGCTGACATCCCGTCGGCGACACAGCGTAGCGTTCGCGATCTTCGCGCCCGCAGCCGATTCCCGCATCGGGCGGGAGGCCAGGCAAGATGGGGGGCGTGACCCTCATCGATCAGCTGCCGCGGACCGCCGACCCCGACGCCCTGTACGAAGCCTTCGAGTCGTGGGCCGGTGAGCGGGGTCTCACGCTCTATCCCCACCAGGAGGAGGCGCTGATCGAGGTGGTCTCCGGCGCGAACGTGATCGTGTCGACGCCCACCGGGTCCGGCAAGAGCATGATCGCGGCGGGTGCGCACTTCGCCGCGCTGGCCCGGGACGAGGTCACCTTCTACACCGCCCCGATCAAGGCGCTGGTGTCGGAGAAGTTCTTCGAACTGTGCAAGATCTTCGGCACGGAGAACGTCGGCATGCTGACCGGCGACGCGTCCGTCAACGCGGACGCCCCCGTGATCTGCTGCACCGCCGAGGTGCTCGCGTCGATCGCGCTGCGCGACGGCAAGGACGCGGACGTCGGCCAGGTCGTGATGGACGAGTTCCACTTCTACGCGGAGGGCGACCGCGGCTGGGCCTGGCAGATCCCGATCCTGGAGCTGCCGCAGGCGCAGTTCGTGCTGATGTCGGCGACGCTGGGCGACGTGTCCTTCTTCGAGAAGGACCTCGCCCGTCGCACCGGCCGCCCGACGGCGGTGGTCCGCTCGGCGACCCGCCCCGTGCCGCTGTCGTACGAGTACCGCTACACGCCGCTCACGGAGACGCTCACCGACCTGCTGGCGGCGCGGCAAGCACCCGTCTACATCGTGCACTTCACGCAGGCGCAGGCCGTGGAGCGGGCGCAGGCGCTGATGAGCATCAACATGTGCTCGCGCGAGGAGAAGGAGCAGATCGCCGAGCTGATCGGCAACTTCCGCTTCACCACCAAGTTCGGCCGCAACCTCTCCCGTTACGTCCGGCACGGCATCGGCGTCCATCACGCGGGCATGCTGCCCAAGTACCGCCGCCTGGTGGAGAAGCTCGCGCAGGCCGGCCTGCTGAAGGTCATCTGCGGTACGGACACCCTCGGCGTGGGCGTCAACGTGCCCATCCGCACGGTGCTGTTCACGGCCCTCACCAAGTACGACGGCACCCGCGTACGCACCCTGCGCGCCCGGGAGTTCCACCAGATCGCGGGGCGTGCCGGCCGGGCCGGTTACGACACGGAGGGCTTCGTCGTCGCGCAGGCGCCCGAGCACGTCGTCGAGAACGAGAAGGCGCTCGCCAAGGCCGGAGACGATCCGAAGAAGCGCCGCAAGGTCGTCCGCAAGAAGGCCCCGGAGGGCTTCGTCGCGTGGTCGGAGCAGACCTTCGAGAAACTCATCGCCTCCGAACCGGAGCCGCTGACCTCCCGGTTCCGGGTGACGCACACGATGCTGCTGTCGGTGATCGCCCGCCCCGGCAACGCCTTCGAGGCGATGCGCCACCTGCTGGAGGACAACCACGAGCCACGCAAGCAGCAGTTGCGGCACATCCGCCGGGCCATCGCGATCTACCGCTCGCTGCTGGACGGCGGCATCGTCGAGAAGCTCGACGAGCCGGACGCGACCGGCCGTATCGTCCGCCTCACCGTCGACCTCCAGCAGGACTTCGCGCTCAACCAGCCGCTGTCCACGTTCGCGCTCGCCGCTTTCGAGCTGCTCGATCCCGAATCGCCGTCGTACGCGCTCGACATGGTGTCCGTGGTGGAGTCCACGCTCGACGACCCGCGGCAGATCCTCGCCGCCCAGCAGAACAAGGCACGCGGCGAGGCCGTGGCCCAGATGAAGGCGGACGGCGTCGAGTACGAGGAGCGCATGGAGCGCCTCCAGGACATCACGTACCCGAAGCCGCTGGAGGAGCTGCTCTTCCACGCGTACGACACGTACCGCAAGAGCCATCCCTGGGTCGGCGACCATCCGCTGTCCCCGAAGTCGGTCATCCGCGACATGTACGAACGGGCGTTGTCCTTCACGGAGTTGGTGTCCCACTACGAGCTGGCGCGCACCGAGGGCATCGTGCTGCGCTACCTGGCCAGCGCCTACAAGGCCCTCGACCACACCGTCCCGGACGACCTCAAGTCCGAGGACCTGCAGGACCTGATCGAGTGGCTGGGCGAGATGGTGCGCCAGGTCGACTCCAGCCTGCTGGACGAGTGGGAGCAGCTCGCCAACCCGGAGGAGATGACCGCCGAGGAGGCCCAGGAGAAGGCCGACGAGGTCAAGCCGGTCACGGCCAACGCGCGCGCTTTCCGCGTCCTGGTCCGCAACGCCATGTTCCGCCGGGTCGAACTCGCCGCCCTCGACCAGGTCGAGGAGCTCGGCGAGATGGACGCGGAGTCCGGCTGGGACGCCGACGCCTGGGGCGAGGCGATGGACAAGTACTGGGACGAGTACGACGACCTCGGCACCGGCCCCGACGCCCGCGGCCCCAAGCTGCTGATCATCGAGGAGGAGCCGGAGAACGCGCTGTGGCGGGTCCGGCAAATCTTCCACGACCCCAGCGGCGACCACGACTGGGGCATCAGCGCGGAGGTCGACCTCACGGCCTCCGACGCGGAGGGCCGGGCGGTCGTCCGGGTCACCGACGTCGGCCAACTGTGAACGGCCGGGCAGCAGCGAGCACAGGAGAATCCCACCGATGACGACGAACCCGGCCGAGAGACTGGTCGACCTGCTCGATCTGGAGCAGATCGAGGTCAACATCTTCCGTGGCCGCAGCCCGCAGGAGTCCCTCCAGCGGGTCTTCGGCGGCCAGGTGGCGGGCCAGGCCATGGTCGCCGCCGGCCGCACCACGGACGGCGACCGGCCCGTGCACTCGCTGCACGCGTACTTCCTGCGCCCGGGCATCCCGGGGGTGCCGATCGTCTACCAGGTCGAGCGGGTGCGTGACGGGCGGTCGTTCACGACCCGCCGGGTCACGGCCGTGCAGCAGGGCCGTACGATCTTCAATCTCACCGCCTCCTTCCACAAGCCGGAGGAGGGCAGCTTCGAACACCAGCTGCCGCCCGCCCGCACGGTCCCGGACCCGGAGTCGTTGCCCACGGTCACGGACGAGATCCGGGAGCATCTGGGCGCGCTGCCCGAGCAGCTGGAGCGGATGGCCCGCCGCCAGCCCTTCGACATCCGCTATGTGGACCGGCTGCGCTGGACCACCGACGAGGTCGCGGACTCCGAGCCGCGCAGCGCCGTGTGGATGCGCGCGGTCGGGCCGCTCGGCGACGACCCGCTCGTGCACACCTGCGCCCTCACCTACGCCAGCGACATGACCCTCCTGGACGCCGTCCGCATCCCGGTCGAGCCACTGTGGGGCCCGCGGGGCTTCGACATGGCGTCACTGGACCACGCCATGTGGTTCCACCGCCCGTTCCGCGCGGACGACTGGCTGCTGTACGACCAGGAGTCACCGATCGCGGTCGGCGGCCGCGGTCTGGCCCGGGGCCGCATCTACGACCGTGAGGGCCGGCTGGTCGTGTCGGTCGTGCAGGAGGGGTTGTTCAGGAAGCTGGGCTGAACCCGGACGCGACGCCGGTCTGCCCCGGCTTCCGGACCAGGGCCGGGCGCTGATCTACGCCGGTACCGGCCCAGCCCGCCGGGAGAGCCGGCCCCCGGCGACCTACCGGTCCCCGCCTGATCACCCGCCCGGCTGGCACCGCGGGCACCACACCGTGCCACGGCCCGCCATCCGGGACCGGCGCAGGCCGCTGCCGCAGCGCGGGCACCTGGGGTCGGGGGCGTCGCGGTGCCCGGTGAGCCAGGAGTCCCGCGGCGGCACGCACCCCGCCTTGACGGCGGACCGCAGGGTTCTGCGCATCTCGCTGTACAGGCGACGCCGATCGTCCTGGCCGAGCTCCCGCGCCCGGCGGTCGGGGCGCAACCGGGCGCGCCAGAGGATCTCGTCGGCGAGCAGATTGCCGAGGCCGGCCAGGACGGACTGGTCGGTGAGCGCGGTCTTCAGGTGCCCGCGGCGCGACGAGAGCACGGCCTCGAACTCCGCACGGTCCACCGCCATCGCGTCGGGGCCCTGCCGCCGAAGCAGCCGGTCGAGATCGGAGTCGTCGTGGGCCAGCCACAGGCCCTGGAGTTTGCGCTGGTCACGGAAGCGCAGCTGACGGTTGCCGCTCAGTGTGAACAGCACGCGGTCGTGGGCCTCGACGGCGTCCTCGGGTCGTCCGCAGACCAGTCGGCCCGTCATGCCGAAGTGCAGCACGAGGGTGGGGCCGCCGGTGCGGGCGAGCAGCCACTTGCCGTGCCGCTCCGGTGTGCCGAACCGCCGCCCCTCCAGCGCGTCACGCAGGCCCCGGACCCCGACGCCGTGCAGGACGCCCGCGTCCCGCACCTCGACGCGCCGCACGACCCGTCCCTTGGCGCAGGATTCCAGCACCTGGCGGAAGCCCTCGACATCGGGCAGCTCGGGCATGACCGTCCGGTCAGGTTTTCTGGAGGACGGACAGCACGTTCCCCGCCGGGTCGGTGAACCACGCGATCAGCGGGCCGCCGCCGCGGAAGATGCCTTTGTCGTCCGTCTTGAGGTGGTCGTAGCGCTCGAAGCGCACCCCCCTTCTGCTCAGCTCGTCGACCGCCGCCTCGATGTCGTCGACGGGGAAGTTGAGGATGGTGAATGTCGCCGGGGTGTGGTCCTTCTTCGGGTAGACCAGGATGTCCCGGTCGCCCGCGATGTGCAGGGTCAGAATGCCGTGCTCTTCCGAGACGCGCAGTCCCAGCGTGTCGCCGTAGAACGTCCTGGCCGCCTCGATGTCGTTCACGGAGAACCCGCTGAACGCCTTCGTCGTACCGAACATATTCGCCTCCCGAACCTAGTCTCCTCACAGGTCAGACCGGGACGCATCCGGAAACTCATCGCTCATCGGGCGGACAGCCGGGCCCGTGCCCTCCGCCCGGCAGGGGCAGGCAGGGTCACCCCGTAGGCCGCCGGCCTCTGCCGGCGCAGCCAGCCCAGGATCCCCTGGGAAGGGGGATGGTCCGGGGGTGCCGGGCGGTCCTCCTGCTGTAGGGGCGGTTCCGGGGCCGGACGTGGTGCCGGGTGTTGCCTTCGGGCCGTTTCCATCGTGTGGGCGAGGTCCGCGCGGAACCAGGCCACTTCGTCCGGCTCGCTCGCCGTCATGAGCTCCTGGGCCCGCTCGGCGGCGGGCGAGCCGGGCGCGCCGTGTGCCGGGAGCCGGGGGCGGCGGCGGTTCAGATGGTCGCGCTCGTACGGGTCCTCGACGACGTCCGCCACGTCGGCCGGGTCGAGGAGGCAGGCGACGGCCGCCGCGTGGGCCCACGGGTCGTCTCCCGCCTGCCGCAGCAGGAACCCGATGTGCCGTCCCCGCCAGTTGCGGGGCCGCCGGTCCAGCTTTGCCTTCAGCCCTTCCCGCACTTCCGCGGGCACACGGCCGGTCAGCAGCCGGGTGTTGCTCTTGTCGGCCGCGAACTGCCGTAGCTCTTCGGCCAGATAGAGCCAGACGACGGTGCGGTAGCGGTTCAGATAGAAGCGGACGGGCACGAGCAGGCCGAAACGCGCGAGGCTCGTGAACCTGGTGGGTGCCACGTCCATGATCTCGGCACCCTCATGGGTGCCGACGGTCGCGACGCGCTCGCGCAAGGCGTCCGGGAAGCCGTCCTCGGCGCGCAGCCGGTCGATCTCGGCGCGGGTGACCCGTCGGCCTCCGCCCCCTTCGTCGGGGACGGTCCGGATGAGTCCGAGGTTCACCGCCAGGTCCAAGTCACCGCGCCTGAGGTCCAGTTCGCGGGCGGCCCGGCTCGGGGCGCAGGTGAGGCGGTCGGATTTCGCGATGGTGCCGGACATGGTCGGTCTCCCCCGTGGAGTCAGCGTCAGCGGCTCACGCCGTGTGCGGTCGCCGTGAAAAAAACCGTAGCCGCTTCCGCGGATCTCGTGGCGAGCCTGTGGATAACTCCGCGGGGGATGACGAAAACGCAGGTCAGGCGTCTGTTTCCGGTTTCCGTTCGGGCTGGCGCGCATCGACGTCGAGGTGCTCGCCGACCCGGTTGACCAGCAGGGTCATCTCGTAGGCGATCTGGCCGATGTCGGCTTCCGCGCCGCTGAGGACGCACAGACAACTGCCCGAGCCGGCCGCGGTGACGAAGAGCACCGCGTCGTCGAACTCGATCATCGTCTGGCGTACGCTGCCCGCCCCGAAGTGCCGTCCCGAGCCCTTGGCCAGGCTGTGCAGTCCGGACGACACGGCCGCGAGGTGCTCCGCGTCCTCGCGGCGCAGTCCGGTGCTCGCCCCTGTCACCAGGCCGTCGTTGGACAGGACCAGTGCGTGCCGCACCTGGTGGACGCGCTCGGTCAGGTCGTCCAGCAGCCAGTCCAGTCCCTGGTTCTGCGCCATGTTCCGATCTCCCCGTTTTCTCCCCGTGCGATTCTCCTCCTGGCCGGAGGATCTCCACGCCAGCCTTCCCCACGACCGCTGCCGGGGCAAGGAGGATGGGAGCCATGGCAGAGAAGATGACCGACGCGCAATGGCGGGAGTTCGTTTCCCACGGCACCCGCACCGGAAAGCTCTCCACGGTCCGGGCCGACGGGAGCCCTCATGTGGCCCCGATCTGGTTCGTCCTGGACGGCGACGAGCTGGTGTTCAACACCGGCAAGAACACCGTGAAAGGGCGCAATCTCATCCGTGACGGCCGGGTCGCCCTGTGTGTGGACGACGACCGGCCGCCGTACTCCTTCGTGGTCGTGCGGGGCCGCGCCCGTGTCTCCGAGGACCTCGACGAGGTACGGCACTGGGCCACCCGCATCGCCGCCCGGTACATGGGCGAGGAACGCGCCGAGGAGTTCGGTGCCCGCAACGGCGTCCCGGGCGAACTCCTCGTCCGGGTCGCCATCGACAGGGTCCTGGCGGAGCGGGACCTCGCGGACTGACCGCGGGGCCGGGCCCTTCGGTCATCCGACCGAGTCGAGGAGCCGGGCGGTGTGCATCCGCCCGGCATACTCGACGAGCCGGATCAGGACCTCCTTCCCCGAGTCGCGGTCCCGGGCGTCGCACAGCACCACCGGTGTGCCCTGGTCGAGGTCGAGGGCGCGTGAGACGTCCGGGGCGCCGTGCCGCCGGGCGCCCGCGAAGCAGTTGACGGCCACCACGAACGGGATGCGCCGGTGCTCGAAGTAGTCGACCGCGGGGAAGCAGTCCTCCAGGCGCCGGGTGTCCGCGAGGACGACCGCGCCGAGCGCCCCTTGCGACAGCTCGTCCCACAGGAACCAGAACCGGTCCTGGCCCGGTGTGCCGAACAGGTACAGGGAGAGGCCGGAGCGGATGGTGATGCGTCCGAAGTCCATGGCGACGGTCGTGGTGGTCTTGTGGTCCACGCCGTCGGTGTCGTCCACCGACTGGCCGGCTTCGCTGAGCAGTTCCTCGGTGCGCAGCGGCCGGATCTCGCTGAGTGCGCCCACCAGGGTGGTCTTGCCCACGCCGAACCCGCCGGCGACCAGAATCTTCAACGCCAGTGCGGAGGTCTCGCCGCCGGTGGCGTCGGAGTGCTCGGAGACCATTGATCACTTCTCTCGGGAGTGCGTGCGTCGGGTGGTGGAGTGCGTGCGTCTACAGCGCCCTCAGTCCTGCGATCACCTCGCGCAGAATGCGCTCGTCGGGCAGCTGTGCCGGCGGCACAGGGCGGCTGACGGTGACGCAGCCGAGTTCCAGGAGGTCGCCGAGGAGGACCCGGACGACGCCCACGGGCAGATCCGCGTCCGCGGCGAGTTCGGCGACCGACTGGGTCTCCGTACGGCACAGGTCGAGGAGGTTGCGGTGTTCCGGGCCGAGCGGGGCGTCGTCCACGCCGGGTGCGGCCGGGTCGAGCGTGACCAGGGCGATCAGGTCGAACCGCACGCCGGCCGGGCCGGGCCGGGTGCGTCCGCCCGTCATGGCGTAGGGGCGGACGAGCGGGCCGGCCTCGTTGTCGTACCACTGGCTGCCCCGCTCGGCCGGGGTACCCGTCATGTCCTCGGTCATCTGCGCGGACCGCCCTCTCGGTTCATCCGGCGGCGGGTGGCCGGGCGCCGACGCGGGGCGCGGTGCCGAGGTGCTCGCCGACGCGTTTGACCAGGCGTGCCATCTCGTAGGCCACGAGGCCGATGTCGGCGGTCACGGCGGTGAGGAGAGCGAGGCAGGATCCGTCGCCCGCGGCGGCCACGAACAGGAAGCCCTCGTCCATCTCCACCATCGTCTGGCGGACCCCGCCGGCACCGAAGTGCCGCCCGGCTCCCTTGGCGAGGCTGTGGAAGCCCGAGGCGACCGCGGCGAGGTGTTCGGCGTCCTCGCGGCGCAGGTCGGTCGAGGCGCCCACGGCGAGGCCGTCATTGGACAGCACCACGGCGTGCCGTATCTCGCTCACGCGGAGGACCAGATCGTCCAGCAGCCAGTCGAGTTCGCCGGAGCTCCGGGCGGAGTGCGTGCTCGGGTCCTGGATCATGCGGGGTCTCCTTCGCTGCTGTCGCTGCCCGTCGGGCCGGAAGTGGTTCCGCGGCCGGGTGGCCTGCCGCCGCCGCGCGTCCAGCCGGCGCGGTACGCCGCCATGCGGTCCCGGACGGCCTCGGGCGTGCGTTCGTCGTCCCGGGGTGCGGGCGAGGGCGGCGGCTCTTCGGGGCGCCCGTTGCGCAGCTGGGGCGCGAGGCTGGCCTGCCGTACGCGACGCGGGAGGTCGTCGGAGTCGTCGGCCTGCTCCTCGGGCCGGTGCAGTCGCAAGGTGGCCACTCCTGGGGGTGGGGTATGGCTCGCGGTCTCCGCGACGGCCGGGACGGGAGCCACCAGGGAGCGCCGGCCGGCCGGTGCCGGGACGGCTTCGGGGACGGTGTCCTGATGCGGGAGACCGTCGGGCACGCGCGCGTGGGCCCGCTCCTCGCGCTGGTGCGCGTGCACCGCTTCACCGGGGGAACGTTCCGCGGCCCCGGTGTGCAGCAGAGCCGTGGGCACCAGGACGACCGCGGTGGTGCCGCCGTACGGCGAGGTCCTCAGGTGGACCTTGACGCCGTGCCGGGCGGCGAGCCTGCTGACCACGAACAGGCCGAGCCGGTCGCTGTCGAACAGGTCGAGCGCCTCGGACTGCTCGATGCGGCGGTTGGCCTCGGCGAGGGTCTCCTTGCCCATGCCGAGGCCGCGGTCCTCGACCTCGACGGCGTAGCCGTTGCCGACGGGTTCGCCGGTGACGCGCACGCGCGTGTGGGGCGGCGAGAACTGCGCGGCGTTCTCGATGATCTCGGCCAGGAGGTGCGTGAGGTCGGCGACGGCCGCGCCGGCGACGGCCGCCTCGGGGAGTTGCCGTACCTCCACGCGCGCGTAGTCCTCCACTTCCGAGACGGCCGCGCGGACCACGTCGGTCAGCGAGACGGGCATGCGCCAGGCCCGCCCCGGGGCCGCTCCGGAGAGGATGATCAGGCTCTCGGCGTGGCGCCGCATGCGCGTGGTGAGGTGGTCGAGGCGGAAGAGGTCGCTCAGTTCGTTCGGGTCGTCGGAGCGGCGTTCCATGCTGTCGAGCAGGCTCAGCTGCCGGTGGACGAGGATCTGGCTGCGGCGGGCGAGGTTGACGAAGACGCCGGAGATGCCGCTGGCGAGTTCGGCGCGCTCGACGGCGGCCCGCAACGCGGCCCGGTGGACGGTGCCGAGGGCCTCGGCGACCTGCCCGGTCTCGTCCTCGGCGGCCGGTCCCCGCGGTGCTTCGGCGCGGATGTCGATCTCCCCGCCCGCGCGCAGTCTGCTCATGGCCTCGGGGAGTTTGCGCCGGGCGATCTCCAGGGCGCTGTTGCGCAAGGTCACGAGCTCCACCACGAGGCCGCGGCCGATGCGTACGGAGATGACGAGCGAGGCGGCGACGGCGGCGAGTCCGAGCAGGACGGCCGCGCCGGCCGGGGTGAGCAGTCCCCGGGTGAACGGGTCGGCTCGTTCCGCGACGTCTCGTGCTGCGTCGTCCTCGATCGCGCGCATGCCGTTCTGTACGCGCGCGTGGGCGGTGTTCCAGGTGCTCTCGGGTGCCGCGTCGATCGCTTCGGCGCCCGGTCCGGCGGCGAGGATCCCGTCCTCGGCGTCGCGCAGCCCGGCGTAGGCGCTGCTGTCGGTCAGGGCGCTCCACGCGGCGCGTTCGGTGCCGCGCAGGTCGGCGACGGCCGACTCGGTGAGGGCGCGGCGCAGTTCGACGGCGCCGGTGAAGAGCCGAAGCCGCTCTCCGGTCAGCGTCCCGGAGAGGCGGGCGCTCGCCCACAGGGCGTCCTCCCGGGCCAAGGCCTCGCCCGCGCGGGAGAATTCGAGCAGCACGCGCGCGTCGGAGCCGAGGTCGGCGTCCTGGATGCCGGTGAGGGCGCCGCCGACGCCGAGAGCGTCCGAGATGGTCCGGGTGTAGCGACGGTATGTCTCGGCCCAGTCCGCGCGCCGGTCCCGCACCGCGGTCCGCAGCGGACGCAGTTGCCCGGCTCCGGTGACGAACGCCTCCAGGCGGCGGGCGACTCCGGCGGGCAGCTCCTCGCTGTCGGCGACGGTGCTGTCCTCGCCGAGCCGCAGTTTCGCGACGGCCCGGTCGGTGCTCCGGGCGAGTTCGTCCAGCTCGTCGGTCCCGGCGGCGGAGGGATCGGTGGCGTGGCGTACGGCGGCCGCGCGTTCGGCCTGGAGGGCGGCGACCGCGGCGGAGACGGGGGCGCGGACCGTGGCGTCCACGCGCTGGGCCTGCCGCAGCCGGGAGACGTCCTGGGCGGTGGTGACGGTGGCGTGGGCCCACAGGGCCAGGAGGGAGACGACCGGCACCATCAGCAGGCAGACGATCTTGGCGCGCACGGTACGGGGGCGTATGTGCAGGCGCTGCGCGCGCGTGGCCGCTCCGTCCGGTGCGGTCTCCGAGAGGGCCTCGCCGTCCTCGTCGGCCGGTGGTCCGGCGTGCGCGCGGCGACCGCGCGCGGGCGGAGGCGGCGCCTCGGGGGTCCTACGGGGTGTACGCATGAACTCCTCGCTCGGGGGTGGTTCGGGGCGTGTCACCCCGGCTTCAGGGCGTGCCGTCCGGGCTATGGGGTCTGCGGGCTAACGGGCGGCGTTCTCGACCGGCCGCTGGGCCGAGGCGGACGCCTCGCGCTCCCCCGCCGTGGGCGACAGCGCGACGAAGGCGGAGGTCAGGAAGAGGTAGGACCCGAGGCCGACGGCGAGGGGGAAGACGAACTGCATCGCCGTGGCCCCGGGCAGTGCCTCCCCGGAGGGCGTCACGCGCACGCTCACCGCGAACATCCCGGTGTAGTGCATGCTGCTGACGGCCGCGCCCATGATCAGGGAGGCGAGGGTGACCGCGACGGCCGACTTGATGTTGAGCGCCGCCCACAGGGCCGCCGTCGCGGCGACGACGGCGATCAGGACGGAGAGCCCGACGAGCACCGGCTCATAGGTCACGTCGCCGTGCAGGCGGACGGCCGCCATGCCCAGGTAGTGCATGCTCGCGACGCCGAGGCCGGTGGTGAGCCCGCCGATCAGCAGGGCCCGGCCGCGGTCCCGGCTGTAGCCGACGGCGAAGACGCCGGCGCTGACCACGACCATGGCGACGAGCAGGCTCAGCAGGGTGAGCGGCACGTCGTAGCGGATGTCGGTGCCACCGACGCCGAAACCGAGCATGGCCACGAAGTGCATGGTCCAGATGCCGGTGCCGATCGCCGAGGCGGCGGTGACGAGCCAGTTGCGGCGTGAGCGCCCGGTGGCGGCGAGCGCGCGGACGGTGCAGCGCAGTCCGAGTGCGGCGCCTGTGCAGGCCATCACGTACGACAGTGCGGGGGTCAGCCACCCCAGGGCGGCGTGGTCCAGGTGTCCCATGGCCCCGGGACGCTAGACCCGGCAGGGGCGCACGAAGGGGGCGCATTTCGAAAGGTGTTGGAATATGACGCAAGGAGGTACCGGAACGATCGGGTCACGCTCGAACATGTGCACTGAGGCGTCATCCGCGCCGGTGAGGAATCATGCGGTACATGAGCGACGACCAGACGCGTGTCCAGGAGTTCTTCACCGCCCGCGCCGCCGACTGGGACAGCCGGTTCCCCGACGACGGTCCCGCCTACGCGGCCGCGGTCGCCGAACTCGGACTGCGCGCGGGCGACCGCGTGCTCGACGCGGGGTGTGGCACCGGACGCGCCCTGCCGCCGCTGCGTGCCGCCGTGGGGCCCTCGGGCGTGGTGCTCGGCGCCGATCTGACCCCGGCCATGCTGCGGGAGGCCGTGCGGGCCGGACGGGACCGTGACGGGGCGTTGCTGCTCGCGGACGTCGCCGCGCTGCCGCTGCGCTCACGTGCGCTGGACGCCGTGTTCGGGGCGGGGCTGATCTCGCACCTGCCGAGTCCGGCCGAGAACCTGCGGGAGCTGGCACGCGTGGTGCGTCCCGGTGGTGTGCTCGCGCTGTTCCATCCGATCGGCAGGGCGGCCCTGGCCGCGCGCCACGGCCGCCCTCTCACCCCGGACGACCTGCGCGCCGAGCCCAACCTCCGGCCGCTGCTGGCCGGTTCGGGGTGGCGCATGTCGTCGTACGTCGACGAGGACTCCCGCTTTCTGGCGCTTGCCGTCCGCGAGGGCTGAGCAGCCGCCGTCCGCGAGGGCTGAGCAGCCGCGTCACCCGGCCTCGGTGTCCGACGCCGCCACGTGCCGCACGGGACAGCCCCGGACGCCGGGGACCGGGCGCGTGCCCAGGTCGGCGAGCCGGTAGCCGTCCGGGTAGCCCTTGATCTCCCAGTTCTGGCGGGCGAAGTGCGGGGCACGCCGGGGCGGCAGCAGACGGACGGCGCGGCCCCGCAGCCGTACCGCTCGACGCACCCACGCGCGCGTGGCGGCGCTCGGCGGGGTGTAGCGGAAGGCACGCAGCAGTGGGTCGTCGAGCAGGGCGAGGGTCGTGGTGCGCAGCAGCGGGGCGAGCGGGCGCGGGTACCAGGAGGACATCAGGTCGAGCGTGGCGTCCGAGACCCGCCGGGCCTGCTCGTCCCAGGCGAAGCGGTCCGCCTCGTAGTCGTCGAGGCAGGTCTCGAACTCCTCGTAGGTCTCGGGGATGTCCTTGATGCCCATGTGCCGGCCCAGCGTGCGGTAGTGGACGACACTGGCGACGGTCTCGTGGCGCGACAACCTGCGCCACCCGTAGGCGTCGATCCACCGTTTGGGCACCACGACGAACGTGCACAGCACGTAGCGCATGTCGTCGTCGCTGATGTCGTAGCTGCGGTGCATCTGGTTGATGCGGCGGATCGCGGTCCTGCCCTGGTCGCTGCCGAAGCCGTGCTCGACCACGGCGTCCAGGAGCAGCGACGTGTCGTCGTAGCGCTTCTGCGTCCGCTCCGTGAGCTCCGCCGTCTCGGCGAGCAGTCGGCCGATGCTCGGGACCGCGTAGGTGCGGTACAGGGCCAGTTCCAGGGCGCGGGTGAAGTCCCAGGGGAACTCGTACGCCACGCTCAGCCGGTAGATCTCCGTGGCCTGCCGGTACGGGTCCATCCGCCGCATCTGTTCCAGGCGTGCGAAGCGCTTCACAGTGCCGTCCCCCTTCTGTCACCGGATCTGCAACTTTACGTTGGTGTCCGGGAGATGACCGGCACGGCGGGACATCCGCACTGGGGAAGGTGGTCAGCATGTGGGGCAAGGTCCGCAAGGCCGGAGGAAGAGTCGCTCACGCCCTGCGCACGGAGCCGAAGGCCGGCGGGGACAAACGTCCACACAATCTTTTCGAGGCGGCGGCGGCCTACGTCACGGCGAGCGCGGAGGACGACCCGGAGCGGGCCGACGAGGCGGCCGGCTGGGTGTCGCCCGAGGCGCTGTCGTTCGGGGTGAACGAGCTGGCCTGCCGGGCCGTCGTCGCGCTCGCGCGGGAACGCGGCCAGTCACCCCGGGCCGTGGCCCGTGAGTTGCTGGGACTGCCGGCGGAGTGACACGCCCGGCGGGGAGGGCCGATTCGCCCCGTACGCGGGAAAACGGCAGCTCCACGCGCTTGCGGGCCCGTGACAAGGGGGTTGCGCGCGCACTAGGGTGCGCGCCGGTGGACGAACCGATGGGGAGGCTGGGATGGCCGGGACGGACGAGGACACCGTCGCCGCCGCGGACGACGCGCTCTATGTGCTCACGGCGGTGCTGCTGACGCCGGCGAAGTTCCCGAGCGTGCTGGGCGACGACTATCCGGAGGCGTGCGCGGCGCTCGGCCTCGCGCCGCTCGCCGACGGGTACGGGCTGGTGCTCGGCCAGGACGGCGAGGGCGCCCGGTGGACCGTGGTCATCGACGACGTCTCCCTGGTGGCCGTCGCGATCGCGTCCTGGGACTGCGGGATGGAGTACGAACTGTCGCCCGACGAGCGCACGGTCGTCGCGGCCCTGCCCGGCTGGCCCCTCGCGGTCGCCGTCGCGGCACCCGGAGTGCCCGCGCCGCACGATCCCGGTCCGGAGGCCGACGACCGGCCCCCGCTGGCTCCGCCGGACACCACCGTCTGGGGCCCCGCCCAGCGGCGCCTGGGCGCGGACGAGATCGCGCTTCAGTGGGCGGCGTGGCGGGAACAGGTCGACGACTCGGCCTTCCCGGCACCCGGGTCCGCGGCGCCACCGGGTGACGCGGGCGCGGCGGCCGACGGTCCGGGCGGAAGCGAGGGGAACGGGCAGCAGGGCCACAGCGGCATCCGGCGCGTCCTCGCGGAGGCCCGCACCTACATCGACTCGCCGCCGCCGCTCGGCCGGGTCCGGTCGTCGTTCGCACCGGGTGACGCGCGGACCCTGCGGGCCGACGGTCCCGGCTGGTCGCTCGTGGCCAGGACCGACGACATCGCCTTCGTGCTGCTCGACGAGGAACCCGGCGAGGTCCTGCCGGTCGGACGGGGGCCGGAGCTGCCGGGCCTCCTCGAGGCCCTCGACAAGATGGCCGTACGGCCGAACTGAGCTGGTGGGCCGTACGGCCGAAGCGAGCCGGTGCGGCCTTCGCCGCGCCGGTCAGCAGCGCGTCAACGGCCCAGTTCCTTCCGGGTGGCACGGCGCAGCCTGCGCCGCTGTGAGGGGTCCAGCGTGAGGTACGCGGCGGCCGGGACTCCCAGGATGATCAAAAGCGCGGCCCACCAGGGCAGCCAGATCAGCAGGATGAGCCCGACCGCCACACCGCCTACGGCGATCTTGGCGTTCTTCGACATGACTGTCGCCTCCTTCGCGGCCACTGCCGCTCTCTGTCTCGAAAACGGGCCCGCGCTTGCGGCAGTTCCGGACCGCGACCCTGAGACATCCCTGAGGTGCGCCCCCTACACACCCCCGACCTCCCCATAGTGACCCAGGTCACACATCACTCACACCCACGTGCACCAGAAGTGCTGTACCCTCGGCGACTCCGACCCGCTAGTCAAATTTGAGGAATCAGCCATAGCCGAGCATCCGACTCCCCCGGCACCCTCCTCCGATGTCCCCGAACTGGCCGGCTGCCGCACCGTGTTCGTCCCCGGCGACCCGGCCCGGACCGGCAGCGTCGCCTTCTGGCGGTCCGACGGCGAGGCCCCGCCCACGGTGACGTCGGCGTCCGCCACGGATCTGACCGTCGTCGTGCCCGGCCGTGACGGCGTCGAGCCGCTGAGCGTGCCCGCGGTTCTGCTGCCGGTACGCGCGGCCCTGCCGGTCCTCACACGTGCGCGTGCCGTGAGTCATGGGCACCGGTCCACCGTGTTCTGGGGCGCGGCGGCCGTGCACGCCCTGCATCTCATGGCCCGCGGACTGCTGCTGCCGGGGCTGTCCCCGGCCGACCACGACGCCTGGCGGACGGGCCCGCTGCGCGCCCAGGACGTCGAGGCCGTGCGCCGCCTCGCCGCCGCCATGCCGCCCGAGGCGCACGCCGTCCCCCTGGCGGGCGCCGGGCCCCTGCGGCTGCCGGACCCGGAGCGGCTGCTGCGCGCCTTCCTCGACGCGGTCGCCGACACCCTGCCCCGCTCCCCCGCCGCGCCGCTGGTCACCGGCGGCCGCGCCTACGCGTCGCCCGGGCCGGTGCGTCTGCCCGAGCAGCGCGCGTGGGCCGCCGACGTCGCCGCGGGCCACGACGCGGGGGTGCGGCTGTCGCTGCGCGTCGAGGCGGACGGCCTGACGGACGCGGCGGCCGACGAAGCGGACGTGACGTTCCGGGCCGTGCTCCAGGTGCACGGCGTGAGCGATCCCGCGCTCGTGGCGGACGCCGCGGACGTCTGGTCCGGCGCCGGGGGCGATGCCTTCGGCCCGCGCGCGCGGATGGACGCCCTGCTCGCCCTGCGCCGCGCGGCCCGGGCCTGGACCCCGCTCACGCCCCTGCTGTCGGCGCCCGTGCCGGACGCGGTCGAGCTCGCCGACGAGGAGGTCACCGAGCTGCTCGGCTCGGGCGCCCGGGCGCTGGCGGCGGCCGGAGTGGACGTGCACTGGCCGAAGGGACTGACCCGCGAGCTCAGCACGCGCGCGGAGGTGGGCCCTGCCGACGACGAGCCGGAGTCCGGCACGTCCTTCGCGGCCATGCCGTCGTTCCTGTCCGCCGACGCGCTGCTCGCCTTCGACTGGTCGTTCGCACTGGGCGACCGGCGGCTGAGCCGGGAAGAGCTGGACCGGCTCGCCGAGGCCAAACGCCCCGTGGTGCGGCTGCGCGACCAGTGGGTCCTGGTCGACCCTCAGGAGGTACGTCTGGCCCGCTCCCGGCAGGACCACAAGGTGACGCCGGTCGACGCGCTGGGCGCGGCCCTGACGGGCTGGGCGGAGGTGGACGGCCGCCGGGTCGAGGTGCGGCCCACCGGATGGCTGGCGGCTCTGCGGGAGCGGCTCGCGGACCCCGAGGCGCAGCAGTCCGTGGAGCAGCCGGCGGCCCTCGCCGCCACCCTGCGGGACTACCAGCGGCGGGGCCTGAGCTGGCTCGCGGGTATGACCTCGCTGGGCCTCGGCTGCTGCCTCGCCGACGACATGGGGCTCGGCAAGACGATCACGCTGATCGCCCTGCACCTGCACCGGCAGACCGACGCCGCCTCCGCCGGGCCCACCCTGGTGGTCTGCCCGACGTCCCTGATGGGCAACTGGCAGCGGGAGATCGAGCGGTTCGCGCCCGGCACACCCGTGCGGCGCTTCCACGGTGCGCGGCGCGGTCTCGACGGCCTGGCCGACGGGGAGTTCGTGCTCACCACGTACGGCACGATGCGCCTGGACGCGCCCCGGCTCGCCGAGGTGCCGTGGGGCATGCTCGTCGCGGACGAGGCCCAGCACGTGAAGAACCCGCACTCCTCGACCGCGCGGGCACTGCGTTCGATCGGGGCACGCGCGCGTGTGGCGCTCACCGGCACCCCGGTGGAGAACAACCTGTCGGAGCTGTGGGCGATCCTCGACTGGACCACTCCGGGGCTGCTGGGCCGGCTCGGGACCTTCCGCAGGCGGTACGCGGAGGCCGTCGAGGGCGGTCAGGACCCGGCCGCCGCGGACCGGCTGGCCCGGCTCGTACGGCCGTTCCTGCTCCGCCGCCGCAAGTCGGACCCGGGGATCGCGCCCGAGCTGCCGCCGAAGACCGAGACCGATCACGCCGTGTCGCTCACCCAGGAGCAGGCGGGCCTGTACGAGGCCGTGGTGCGTGAGGCGCTCGCGGAGATCTCCGGCGCGGACAGCATGGCGCGGCGCGGACTGATCGTGAAGCTGCTGACCGGCCTCAAGCAGGTCTGCAACCACCCGGCGCAGTACCTCAAGGAGGAGCGGCCGGTGATCGCCGGACGCTCCGGGAAGCTGGACCTGCTGGACGAACTGCTCGACACGATCCTCGCCGAGGAGGCGGGCGTGCTGGTCTTCACGCAGTACGTGCAGATGGCCCGCCTCCTCGAACGGCACCTGGCCGCCCGCGGCACGCCCTCGCAGTTCCTGCACGGCGGGACGCCCGTCGCCGCACGCGAGGCCATGGTGCGGCGCTTCCAGGACGGTGAAGTGCCCGTGTTCCTGCTGTCGTTGAAGGCGGCGGGCACCGGCCTGAACCTCACCCGGGCCGAGCACGTCGTGCACTACGACCGCTGGTGGAACCCGGCCGTCGAGGCCCAGGCGACCGACCGCGCCTACCGCATCGGCCAGACCCGGCCCGTGCAGGTGCACCGGATCGTCGCCGAGGGAACCATCGAGGACCGCATCGCCGAACTGCTGGCCCGCAAGCGGGAACTGGCGGACGCGGTCCTGGGCTCCGGCGAGGCCGCCCTCACGGAGCTGACGGACGCGGAACTGGCGGATCTGGTCGCACTGCGAGGGGGCCTGCGATGACTCGGCACGACGGTGACACGGAGCGCACGTTCGCCGCGCTGCCGCCCGCGCACGGGCGGGGCCTCGCACAGACCTGGTGGGGTCAGGCGTGGCTGAAGGCGCTGGAGGACACGGCACTGGACTCGGCGCAGCTCAGGACGGGCCGCCGGCTCGCGCGCGCGGGAGCGGTCGGCGCGGTGTCGGTGCGCCCGGGGCGGCTCACGGCCCTCGTACAGGACCCTGACCGCACGGCACACCGTGCCGACGTCCTGCTGGAGGAGCTCTCGCCCGGACAGTGGGACCGCTTCCTGGACATGGCCGTCGAGCGGGCCGGTCACGTGGCGGCGCTGCTGGACCGTGAGATGCCACCGCACCTGGTCGAGGACGCCGCGGCCGAGGGCGTCGACCTGCTGCCGGGTCTGGGCGATCTGGAGCCGGAGTGCGGCTGCGGAGCCTGGGACCACTGCCGGCACACGGCGGCGCTCTGCTACCAGGTGGCACGCCTGCTGGACCAGGACCCGTTCGTCCTGCTCCTGATGCGCGGACGCGACGAAGCCGCCCTGCTGAACGCCCTCCAGTCGCGCAGCGGCGCGTCCGCGGCGGAGCGTTCCGGCCAGGAGGGGGTGGACGCGGCCGAGGCGTACGCGGCCGGCGACATCCTGCCTCCGCTGCCGCCCCTGCCCGAACTCCCCGACGAGCCGGGGGTGCCGCCGTCCCTGGACACCGAGACGCCGCCCGCCCCGGGCATCGACCCGGCCGCGCTGGAGTTCCTGGCCGCGCGGACCGCCGTACTGGCCCACCGCCTGCTCGCCGAGTCACTCCGGGACCCTGCCGAGCGGCACCCCTCCTGCGCGGACCCGACCGTCTCGGAAGACGCCGTACGGCTGGCCGCGGGCGGCCCCGGGCAGGAGGTGGCGGACAGGCTGGCCGACGGGTCGGGGCGCGGCCGGGAGGGGCTGGCGACGGCGGTCCGTGCCTGGCGCCACGGCGGTACGGCGGCATTGGCCGTGCTCGACGAGGAGTGGAAGGCGCAGGGCGAGACGCTCGCACGCGCGCGTGCCGCCCTGGAATCGGCCTGGGACGCGGACGAGCGGCCGGAGCTGCGGGCGCGGGGCAACCGCTGGACGGTCGTCGGCGCGCCGGTCCAGCTGCGTCTCGGCCGGGACGGCCGGTGGTGGCCCTACCACAAGGAGCGCGGCCGCTGGCTCCCCTCGGGAGGCGCCGTACAGGATCCGGCGACGGCACTGACGTCGGCGGAACTCGCCGCCGCTGAGGGAGCCGCTCCGAGCTCAGGGCAGTAGCCCGCCGGTGTCCAGGGACGGCAGGAGCGATGCGAGGTCGCTGGGCAGATCGCTCGGCAGCCGGCTGGGAAAGCCCGACGGCAGCCGGGTCGGCAGGTCGCTGGGCACCTCGGTGGGCAACCGGGTGGGCAGCTTCGTGGGAAGGCCGAAGGACGGGGCGGGGGTGGGACTCGTGCTCCCGGCGGGCGGCTCCCGGTCCGGCGCGTCGTCGCCGCCCCTGGCCATCAGCACCACGACGGCCACGGCCGCGACGGCCATCAGCACGACGAGCAGGGCGAGCAGGGGATTCCGGCGCCGGGGAGGCCCGGGCGGATGAGGCGGTACGGGTGGCATGGCCATACCGACCAGCGTCGCCGCGCACCGCTCAAGGCGGGAGAGACGCACGGAAGTTGATACCGGCTCATGGCGCGGATCGCATGATTCCGGAGCATGACGGGTCCGTCGTCGCCAGCTGGTCCAGACGCTCGAAGGCCATGCCGCGGGCGGCGGCCGCCTCGACGTCGAAGGCCTCGAAGGCCGACCGGTCGGCGAGCAGGGCCTGGAGGCCGTCCGCGGCGGTGGGCTGGGCCAGCTCGTCCAGGCGGGCCGCGCTCAGGGCCTCCTGGACCTCGGGGTCGGCGCGGAAGGCGGCGGCGCGCTCCTTGAGGATGAGGTAGTTGCGCATGCAGCCGGCCGCCGAGGCCCACACCCCGTCGAGGTCCTCGGTCCGCGGGGGCTTGAAGTCGAAGTGCCGCGGGCCGGTGTAGCCGGCCGACTCCAGCAGGTCGACCAGCCAGAACGCGGCGCGCAGGTCACCGGCGCCGAAGCGCAGGTCCTGGTCGTACTTGATGCCGGACTGGCCGTTGAGGTCGATGTGGAAGAGCTTGCCCGCCCACAGCGCCTGCGCGATGCCGTGCGGGAAGTTCAGCCCGGCCATCTGCTCGTGCCCGACCTCGGGGTTGACGCCGTAGAGCTCCGGACGCTCCAGGCGCTCGATGAACGCCAGGGCGTGGCCGACGGTGGGCAGCAGGATGTCGCCGCGCGGCTCGTTCGGCTTGGGCTCGATCGCGAAGCGCAGGTCGTAGCCCTGGGAGGTGACGTACTCGCCGAGCAGGTCGAAGGCCTCCTTCATCCGGTCCAGGGCCGCGCGGACGTCCTTGGCGGCGCCCGACTCGGCACCTTCCCGGCCGCCCCAGGCCACGTACACCTGGGCGCCGAGCTCGACGGCGAGGTCGATGTTGCGGATGGTCTTGCGCAGCGCGTAGCGGCGCACGTCGCGGTCGTTGGCGGTGAAGGCGCCGTCCTTGAAGACCGGGTGCGTGAAGAGGTTGGTGGTGGCCATCGGGACCTTCATGCCCGTGGCGTCCAGCGCCTGCCGGAAGCGCTTGATGTGGGCCTCACGCTCGGTGTCGCTCGAGCCGAACGGGATCAGGTCGTCGTCGTGGAAGGTGACGCCGTGGGCGCCGAGCTCGGCCAGGCGCTGCACCGTCTCGACCGGGTCGAGGGCACGCCGCGTGGCGTCGCCGAAGGGATCCCGTCCCTGCCAGCCGACGGTCCACAAGCCGAAGGTGAACCTGTCCTCGGGGGTGGGCTGGTAGCTCATGCCGCGGCTCCTTGCTCGCTGAGGCTATTTCGTCATGCCGATTTACAAATTAGTATGCGAGCACCTTCCTGGGAAGAGACAAGGTGTCTCGGGACGAGAGCAGGACGAAAGATGGACGAGAGCAGAGGGAGAAGCCCGATGTCAGCAGCCGAGGGTCCGCTCGTCGTCGGCGTGGACTCGTCCACCCAGTCCACCAAGGCGCTGGTCGTCGACGCGTCGACCGGCCGGGTCGTCGCGAGCGGCCAGGCGCCGCACACGGTCTCCTCGGGGGCCGGGCGCGAGAGCGATCCGCGTCAGTGGTGGGACGCGTTGTGCGAGGCCCTGCGCCAGTGCGGCGACGCGGCGCACGAGGCCGCCGCGGTGTCGGTCGGCGGGCAGCAGCACGGCCTGGTCACGCTGGACGAGCGCGGTGAGCCGGTCCGTCCGGCCCTGTTGTGGAACGACGTGCGCTCGGCGCCGCAGGCCCGCAGGCTGACCGAGGAACTGGGCGGCGCGAAGTTCTGGGCCGAGCGCACCGGAAGCGTGCCCGCCGCCTCGTTCACGGTCACCAAGTGGGCCTGGCTGGCCGAGCACGAACCGGAAGCCGCGCGCGCCACCAAGGCCGTGCGCCTCCCCCACGACTACCTGACCGAGCGGCTCACCGGGCAGGGCACGACCGACCGCGGGGACGTCTCCGGGACGGGCTGGTGGGCGTCCGGGACGGAGGGCTACGACGAGGAGATCCTGGCGCACGTGGGGCTCGACCCGGCCCTGCTGCCCCGTGTGGTCCGGCCCGGCGAGGTGGCGGGCACCGTGCGCGACAGCCATGATCTGCCGTTCTCCAAGGGCACCCTGGTCGCGCCCGGCACCGGCGACAACGCCGCGGCGGCGCTGGGCCTCGGGGTGCGTCCGGGCATGCCGGTGATGAGCCTCGGCACCTCGGGCACGGTGTACGCGGTGTCGCGGCGGCGGCCCGCCGACCCGAGCGGCACGGTGGCGGGTTTCGCCGACGCCCGCGGTGACTGGCTGCCGCTCGCCTGCACCCTGAACTGCACGCTCGCCGTCGATCGCGTGGCGACGCTGCTGGGCCTGGACCGCGAGGCCGTCGAGCCCGGCACGGCCGTCACGCTGCTGCCCTTCCTGGACGGCGAGCGCACCCCGAACCTGCCGAACGCCTCCGGGCTGCTGCACGGCCTGCGCCACGACACGACCGCCGGCCAGCTGCTCCAGGCCGCCTACGACGGCGCCGTGCACTCCCTGCTCGGCGCGCTCGACCTGGTCCTCGACGAGGACGCGGACCCCGCGGCGCCCCTGCTGCTGATCGGCGGCGGTGCCCGGGGCACGGCCTGGCAGCAGACCGTACGGCGGCTGTCGGGGCGTCCCGTGCAGGTGCCCGAGGCGAAGGAACTGGTGGCGCTCGGCGCCGCCGCGCAGGCGGCCGGGGTGCTGACCGGGGAGGACCCGGCGGCGGTCGCCCGGCGCTGGAACACGGCTGCCGGGCCGGTACTCGACGCCGTCGAGCGGGACGAGGAGACGCTGGCCAGGATCGCCGGGGTACTCTCCGACGCGGCTCCGCTGCTGGAGCGCCCCACGGACACCCACTGAGGACTGGCGTCAGGCATGACCGCACCGCTGCACGAGGCCCGTCCGGCCGGCCCGGGACGCGCCCTGCCGGACACCCAGCAGGGCATGCGCCGCCGCAACCTGGCCCGGGTCCTGCACGCCGTCCGGGCCGAGGGGCCGCTGTCCCGGGCCGCCGTCGCGTCGCGGATCGGCCTGACCCGGGCGGCGGTCTCGACGCTCGTCGACGAACTGATCCGCTCGGGGCTGCTGGAGGAGCTGGGGCCCGAACGGCCCGGCCGGGTGGGCCGCCCCGGCTCCGCGCTCGCACTGAGCGGACGCGGACCGGCGGGGATCGGCGCGGAGATCGGCGTCGACCATCTCGCGGTCTGTGCCGTGGACCTGCGCGGTACGACCCGGTCGCGGGCCATACGCCAGGGCGCGAACCGCGGCCGCTCCCCAGGGCCCGTGCTCGCCGAGCTCACCGAACTCATCCGCCGCGTCGTCGCCGAGGCGGAGGGCGAGGGCCTGTGGCCGGCCGGTCTCGCCGTGGCCGTGCCCGGTCTGGTGGCGCGCGACGCCCGGACCGTCGTACGCGCCCCGAACCTCGACTGGCACGACACGGACCTCGGTGACCTGCTGCCGGCGGACCTCCCCCTGACCGTGGACAACGAGGCCAACTTCGGCGCCCTCGCTGAACTCTGGCTGGGTGAGGGCACGCCGCGCGACTTCCTGCACGTGTCGGCGGAGATCGGCATCGGCGCTGCGGTCGTGGTGGACGGCGGACTGCTGCGCGGAACCCGCGGTTTCGCGGGCGAGTTGGGGCACGTGCCGGTCCAGCCGGACGGGCCGGAGTGCG
Source organism: Streptomyces africanus (assembly GCF_002150735.1). Taxonomy (GTDB): domain Bacteria; phylum Actinomycetota; class Actinomycetes; order Streptomycetales; family Streptomycetaceae; genus Streptomyces; species Streptomyces africanus. The sequence goes on along the minus strand of NZ_MUKA01000266.1, from coordinate 348 downwards.
CGTGCGGCGGGCGCGGGTGCCTGGAGCAGTACGCAGGCGAGGAGGCGGTGCTGCGCGCGGCCG
>NZ_MUKA01000266.1:0-244 GCF_002150735.1 Streptomyces africanus | reverse complement strand
GCGCGGTCAACCTGCTCGACCCGGAGAGCGTGGTGCTGGGCGGGGAACTGTCCGGGCTGGCGCCGTGGTTGCTGCCGTCGTTGCGGGACGAGCTGGCGCGCCGCACGGCGGGTCCGGCCTGTCCCGTGTCGGTGTCCCGGCTGGGTCCGCAAGGGCCGCTGCTGGGCGCCGCGCACTCGGTCGTGCGGGCGGTGCTGGACGATCCGGCCACCGTTGCCGTGCGGGCCTAGTACGGCCCAGGCCA
>NZ_MUKA01000265.1 GCF_002150735.1 Streptomyces africanus | reverse complement strand
TGGCGTGCTGCACATCCCGGGTCGCGGCACGGACCTTCGCCTCGTCCGGCTTCTCGGCGTTCTTACTGCCGGTCGGGTCGTCCTTGTACTTGTCCGCCTCCTTGCCGGCCCGCGTCACCCACGAGTCGGCCGAGGTGAGACGGGACTGGGCCGAGGAGAGGTTGTCCCGCGCCTCACGTCCCTTGATCAGCGCCTTGTCCGCAAGCGACTGCGCCCGCTCCAGCTTCGGCCAGAAGTCCGCCAGCGCGTCCCCGCACATCTCGTAGGACTTCTTCAGCTTCTTGAGGTTCTTCGGGACGTCGGCGAAGTCCTCCTTGAACACATCCGCCGACTTGCCCGCCCACTCAAGCAGCGTCCCCTCCCCCGCCATGCCCTTGACCAGACGCAGCGCCTCGGAGACGTCATCGGCGAAGTCGTGAAGATGCTTCGCAAGCGTGCGCACCCGCTGCGGATCACCAGGCGTCGGATCCTTGTCCAAGTCCAGGACATGCCAGTCCGCAGGCCTGTGCCCCGCCATACCGCAACCCCCGTCACGCGAACATCTACCTCAACAACCGTATGCACACGTGAACTTACAGGCCACAGCCGTTCGACGAAAAGATCGGCATCGACCGGCCATCAGCCGGCGGTGATCGCGGACCCCCGCTGATCGGTTCGGCAGCGAGCAGCAGCCGGGCGTCACATAGCTGTCGGCCGGATCCTGCTGGTGAGCTTCTGCAAGGCCTCGTCGGGTGTCGGGGCGAGCAGCCAGACGCTGTCCATGCCGGCGTAGACCGAGCCGTCCTCCGCCATGGCCAGGTGCTGGTTCCCGCGGTCGCGCATGCCGATGGGGTACAGATCGACGCCCGCCTGCTCGGCGAGGTCGTCGATGATCTCCGCGTCCCAGATGGCGAGCAGCGGGTCCAGTGAGAACTCCATCCACGGCATCGAGTCCCACGGCTCACGGTAGGACACGCCCACGGAGCCGAACTCCGCCAGGAAACGCCGTGCCGCGTCGTGGATCTCGAACTCGCCGGTCTGCAGAAGGATGCTCTCCCAGGTCTGCGTGGGAACCGACCGGCCCGGGAACCAGCCGCCGGCCCGCAGCACCCGGTCCGCCTCCTCGGACCAGCGCAGCCCGGCGCCTTGGCCGGTCTCCACGGTGTGCAGTCGACGCCAGAACGCGTGCTCGTCCGCTGGTACCCCTGGCGTCCAGAGGGCAGACCGGGCCGTCTGCACCTCGACCAGGCGGTCCAGCGCCCGGTCGGTGGTCTCGGCCAGCTGTTCCACGCGGTCCCTTACCAGGTGGAGTGCCCCGTCCTTGGTGATACCGAGGAAGCTGGCACCTTGGTCGGCCGTGCCAACGGGATAGAGGGACGCCCCCGCTTCCCGGCTCGCCCACGCGAACCGCTCGCTCTGCCAACCGGCCTTCAGGGGATCGAAACGGATTGCCGACGACGTGGTGATCGTGTCGGCGGGCCAGCCGTACGTCACCAGAGCCCCGAATTCGGAGAGGAACCGGCGCGCGGCTTCATGGGCCACGAAGGACCCGCGCTCACGCAGGACCGACTCCCAGGTGTCGGTCGGCACGGAACGGCCGGGCCACCAGCCCGCGCGCCGCAGCACTTCATCGGTCTGTGCGGACCAACCACGTGCCTGATCAGCACGCACTTGCATCACCCTCGCGCAGGACGACAACGAGCTGCACGGGTGCTTCGGTGTCGTCGTGCTTGACCCCTGCCAGAAGGACCTTGCCGGAGACCCTCCAGGCGGTGTGGTCGATGAAGTCCGCCCCGCCCGTCAGTTCCTCGTCGGACATTTCGAGGCGAGTACCGAGCGCTCCGGACTCAAGCCGCGAAACGACTGCCGGGAGTTCGGCGACAGCGGTGTCGTACAGCTCGTCCAGGTACGTGTCCGGGTCGGGCCATTCGTCGGCGACCTCGCGAAACCAGAGGGTGAACTCCACCTCCACCGGCCCGTCGCCCTGGATCCAGGCGCCGGCGCCGTCCCGCCTCCACGTGGTCGCCCATTCCTTTGCCGGATTCCTGCGCTCGCCTTCCCAGCCCGATGCGGCGAGAACCGCTTCCACGGCCTGACCAGTGAGTCTGTCGAGGTCAGACAGCCGACTCAGCTCTTCAGTTACGTCAACCATTTATGTCAACGCCATTTCTCAGGATTGAGCCTGGCAGCGACGAACGTTTCCCCGGTGGTGACAGCCAGGTCGTTTTGATCAATCTGCCGCACCACCTTCTCGCGATCGAATTCGTGGAACTCGAACACGAAGCGTTCGACGATCGCTGGCCGGTCCAGGGGGAAGCCATCAAGGTCGACCGACGAGTTCGCACGGTCGGCACCCTGACAGAGGACCGACACGAAGAGGGGGAAGTGTTCCGCTTCCAGGAGTCGATCCGCGTCGCTAATTAGCCCTACGACCCCGACTCCGCCGGTGACCTCAGCGCACAGATCGTCCAGGCAGTCCACCAAGGCGTCCCAGTTCCTGCCGAAGTACCCGGGGAATCGCAGAACCTCAGCGAACGAACGGTAGATCCCGTCCTCGGTCATCAGGTCACGGGAGTCGAAGCGGTGGACGCGTCCTCCCTTCGCTTCCAGCCGTGACAGCTGCTGCTGGATCTCGGCCTCTCCATAGGGAACCAATACGACCCAGGGCTCCGAGGTTCTGCTGATGTGAAGCATGGGCCGCATCTCAATCCTTGATCGTCCAGACGGGCGAGCCCGGTTCAGGAGCTGGGCGCACTTTAAAGGCAGAGAAGTCGATGGACTCATCGTCGCCCTCGCCGCCGGTCGGCAGTCGGCCCGCCTCGTCCGGGTAGTAGTACAGGCCATAAGCCCAGTACTCCGGAAACTCATGGCACATGAGGTCCGGGTAGGGAGAAATGTCGACGTTCCGATACCGATCGTTGATCCTCGCCACGGCCTCGGCACGGGAGATACCGAACCTCGACACCATTTCGTTCGCGATGTCTCGGAAGTATTCGAGCATGCCCTCGTCAAGGCGCATAAGAAAAGTTTTGTCGAGCCGCGAGTCCAAGTCCAAGACATGCCAGTCAGCAGGCCTGCGCCTCGCCATATCGCCCCCGGTCACGCCACACCAACGTCAACAACCGTATGCACACGTGAACTTACAGGGCACAACCATTCGAGGTAAACGTGAGCTCCCGCATCACGAACGGTGCCTGTCAGCCTGGATGGGGATGGCTCGTCGTCAGTCGTTCCACCGCGGTCGCCACAAGTCGTTCCCGCTCGGCCTCCGAGAGCACGTCCGGGAGAGTGAGCTGCTCGACGATCAGCCAGTTGAGCGTCAGATACAGCAACTGGACCGCAGTGGCGTCGCCGGGCAGGCCGGATTCCTCGTGGTAGGCCACGTTGGCCCCGAGGTCGGCACGCACCTGTTCGGTCAGAACCGCCCGGAGCTGTGGCCGCCGGGTGGCCTCCAGGCGCAGTTCGAGAAGTGCGAGGTAGCCCGTCCGGAAGTCGCTGATCCGGCCGACCAGTTCGCGCATCAGGGCCGCGTAGGTCTCCCGGTCCCCCGCCCGCGTGCTCGCCCGCTGCCGGGCGATGGTCGCCTCGTCGGGCTGGAGCCGCTCGTAGACGCGGGCGCCGGCCTGGGTGAGCAGGTCGTCGCGGTTGGCGAAGTAGTTGGAGGCCGTGCCGGCGGGCACACCGGCCTCGGCGTCCACCGCCCGGAAGGTCAGACCGCGCGCGCCTTCCCTGGCCAGGACCTCGATGGCGCCGTCTACGAGGGACGCCCTTCGTTCGTCATTTCTGCGCGCCATTGACACCACTCCAGACGTAGTACTACGTTCACAGCACTACAGGCAGAGTACTACGAATGGAGTTGCATCGATGCGAGAGCTCGTCTACTACGTCGCCGTCTCCCTCGACGGCCGGATCGCCGGCCCCGGTGGAGAGTTCGACTTCTATCCGGCAGGCGACGATGAGCAGGCAGCCGCCTACAGCGCCTGGATGAATGAGCGCTATCCCGAGACCGTCCCCACCGCACTGCGCGCCGCGCACGGCTTAGCCGATACGCCCAACCTCCACTTCGACACCGTGCTGATGGGGCTGGGCACCTACCGCGCCGTGCTGGACGCGGGCATCACCAGCCCGTACGCACACCTGCGTCAGTACGTGGTGTCGAGCACGCTCGGGGCCGGCCCCGACCCGGAGGTGACGGTGGTCGACGACAACCCGCTCGACCTGGTCCGCAAGCTCAAGGCGGAAGAAGGGAAGGACATCTGGCTGTGCGGAGGCGGTCGGCTCGCGGGTTCTCTGTTGCCCGAGATCGACAGACTGATCATCAAGAGCTACCCGGTGGTGGCCGGGGCAGGTATCCCGGCGTTCGACGGGGCGTTCGACCCCACGCTCTTCACCGTGACGGAACGCCGGTCGTTCGCCAATGACGTCACGGCCACCTGGTTCGCTCGGCGGTAGCCCGCCATGCCTCCCTGACGGCGTCCGCGGACCGCAGCCACCAGCCCTCCAGCGTGTTCCGCACCGTCGCGCGCACCCACCGCCACTTGAACCACGGCGGCAGCTTGCGGAACGGCACGAAGGTCAGCGTGTCGTTGATGGCGTCCTGGGCCAGGCCCTTGGGCCCCTCCACGCGCAGCACCGCGTACAGCTCCGGCGTGAGCTCCCGGTTGAGTCGCGCTGCGGTACCCGCGGCGGTGAAGGCGTACCCCCGCTGCTCGGGGTGCGGCAACTGCGTCGCCCTCACGATCCGAGGCGAGGCCTCCTCCAGCGAACACTGGAGCGCCAAGCCGATTGCCGCTGTACCGAGATTACGCTCCCCGCGCTCCCACGCGGCATCCCACTCAGCGGGGTCGTCGATGCCCAGCAGGCCCTTGCCGCTTTCCCAGTCACGATCCGACGCCATGAGCAGTATCCCTACCGATACCAATCCTCGCCGTCGCTCTCCAACGCACTGCGCACATAGCGCTCCAGGCTCGGTGCCACGAGGGTTCTGCTGTCCGTCTCGTGGTCCCAGACGAACACCTCGTTGCGCTCGGGTCGCCGGACGAAGGCGAACTGGTCTCCCCCGCCGTTGTCTCCGAAGAACATGAGCGAATCGAACTCCATGTACAGGGACTTGTACTGTTCGTCGTTGCGAAACGAGCGATTGTCGCCGAGGATCCGCTCGGCAGACCAGATGACGTCGGTGCCGTATGCGTCGGTCAGCCCATCGCTCTCCAGAAGAAAGGAGCGGAGGTCATCTGGGAGCCGCTGGCCAAGGACCGATTCGATGCGGTCGAGGGTGCCGGGATCACGGAGTTCCGCCGAGGGGAACGCTTGGACGAGCTCGCGCCAGATCACATTTACTCCGATTCGGTGCCGTCAGCGTCGGTTGCTATGCCTTTGGTGATGGCGCCGGTGCGAGCCGACCGGCCAGGGCGTCGTCCACCTGACTCTCGAGCAGGGCGAAATTAGCCAGGGCGAAGATACCGCAGGGTTCGGTTCGACCAGCGATCACCTTGTCGTTCTCGTCGGCGTAGGCACTGCGGGCGGGATCGAAGAAACAGTGCTGAGCCAGCAGGTCAGCCGGCTTGAGCACTTCGTGCTCGACAGTCCTGAAGTAGCCCTTGGCCCAGGGCCAGGGCGCCGCGAAGAACGGCGGCAACAGCAACCGGTCTGGCGTCAGCGTCAGCACCGGCGGGTCCGGCTTCTCGACCTCGGCAGGGACGTCATACACGTAGGCGAGGAGCCCTCCGGGAAACCGGCCCTCCGGTCCACTCTGCCCAGTCTTCACGACTCGACCAAAACGCAAACCGTGCCCCTCCGGCTGCAGCACGAAGATGTCACCCGGCTGGTGTTGACGCCGCTGGCCCTTCATCCTGATCAGCGGCATGCGCCCCCCTTTCTGGGCCGACGTACACCGCCGAAGCACTCACCCATCACCATCGTCCGGAGCCTCGGCCCGCAGTCCCCGCTGGCAGATGACTCGTCGCAGTCCTCGAACACGCGCTGCCACCCATCCAGCGTGTCGGTCTTCTGCGAGGTGATCACCAGGCGCACAGCGGCCGCTCTCCTGCTCAAGGAATCGGCATGCCGGGAGGGAGGTCAGCCCGTGAACCGGAACGTCGACGTGATCGCGTCGAAGATGTCGAAGAAGGAGTCCGCGAGGTCGAGGACCTGGCTGCTGCCGGCGACCAGGGCCACCTTGCCCTCCTGGCCCGGCACGGGGATGTACGTCTGCATCAGCACAGCGCGGATCGTGCGGCCCAGCGCGTCGCCGGGTACGGCGATGTCCTCGATGCCGAACGTCCGCGCGGCCGGGCCGACGCCGGGGATGTCGACGGTCGTCACCTTCCGCCAGGAGTCTCCCTCCCGCTTGGCCTCCTTGACGGCGAGCTGGCTCGCGATCACGGCCGGGTCGTTCGACAGCGGCTCACCGCGCTCGTTGCGGCCGCCCACCAGGGAGACGGTCACCGAGCCCGTGATCGGCGTGTCCCCGCCGAAGCTCTCCGCCATGCAGCCGCAGTACAGCGCGCCCGACTTCCAGGCGTCCGCCGCGGCCTTCTTGAGGAAGTCGACGTACGTGTCGCGGTACTGCTCCAACTCCGGCCGCTGCCGCACCCGTTCGGTCACCATCCGCCGGATCGAGTCGTCCCGCGACTCCGGCCGTACGTCGAACTCCCACCACGACTCCGGCACCTTGATCCGGAACCCGCCCCTCTCGACGGTCAGTGCCTCCATGTAGCGGGCCATGACGCCGGCCTCCCCGTTCGCTCGATCACTCGTGCGCACATCGTCCCATCGCACGAGGGAGGGATGCGACAAGATCAGCGGCATGAGACGGATGAGACAGCGAACGGCCCTGGACCTGGGCCTGGCAGGTGCGGAGATCGAGCAGCGGAGAGGGCGGTGGTCCGCGGGTGGGGTCCAGGTGTCTCCCGTGCTGTGGGCCGACGACCGCACACACTTGGCGGTGCGGTTCGGTTCGGCCGGCCAGGCCGTCCAGCTGACCGCAGAGGTGCACCACAGCGGCTGGGCGCACCTGCATGTCGTCTCACAGTCCGAGGCCGTGCGGGAAACTCGGCGGGTCGGGTCCGTCGAGGCGTTCCTCGCGTTCCTCGACGATGTCGTCGCCCGGACCGCGCGGGTCAGTCTGCAATCCGCCCAACTCCTCGCCACCACGTGCACCACCGGCTGGCTGGACTGGATCCACGGGGAACTCTGGCTGCTCCCCCACCACCTGGTCCGCATCCGCGGCGGCCTGCTGGCCACCATGGTGACCGGGTTCAACGGACCCGAGCTGGCCGCACCCGACACCCACCGGACCCTTGCCTACGACCCCGACGCCATCCGCTCCGACCACCGCACCAACAAGGTGCTTCCACTCGCCGAGATCGCACAGGCCCGGCTCCACGGCGGCCTGACCACCTCCGGCATCACCCTGCGCATGGCCGACGGGGCCCGTCACAAACTGCTGTGGATGTCCACCGAGCCCGCGCGCCGCGTCCTCAGTGACCGGCTTGTGCCGCTCCTGGGTCCTCGGCTGACTCACTGAGTTCCTCCAGCGTCCAGAAGGGCGAGCCCTTCGGCGGGGCAGGGCGCACGGAGAGCGTGCCGTAGTCGATGTCCGCGTCCAGGACCGGGTCACCGACGGGGAGCCGGCCCCGGTGATCCGGACGGTAGTACGCCCCGAACGCCCAGTACTCGGCCACCTCGTGACCCATGATCCACACGCCGTCCTGTGTCCCGTACGTCGCGTTGACCCTGGCGACCGCCTCCGCCCGGGAGATACCACAGCGTTCCACGAGTACGTCCACCATCTCGCGGTAGTACGCGAGCATCTCCTCATCGAGGGGAATCACGAACTCGGTGCCCGTTGTGCCGGCCGCGGGGCATGCCCCGTACTCCA
>NZ_MUKA01000264.1 GCF_002150735.1 Streptomyces africanus | reverse complement strand
GATCTGAACCGCCGCGGCGGATCACAGGCCGAAGGCACGTCCTACATGGTCCGCGGCGTCGTGTTCGGTCATCGATCCGTCGACCTCGAGCACGGGCAGCCCGAGCCGAGCCGTTTCCGCGCGCACGTGGTCGGTGAACATTTCGTCGCGGCGCAGCAGGTTGCGCCGGGCGCGGGCGGGGTCGCTCGTCCGGCGCGGGATCTCCCAGCCGCGGCCGGCGAAGACGTCGCGACGGAACTGTGGTGACGGCAGCATCCAGATCCCCTGGGCAGGCCGGGCCAGCAGCGGCGCGACCAGGTGCGGCAGCAGGCGGAACCCTTCGGCGACGGTCGGCTCGGGGATGCCCAGCAGGTCGTCGATGATCGCACCGAAACCCTCGCCCCGGAACCAGTGGAACGTGTCGAACATCGTCTCCGGGGTCCGGTGCACCCAGCGCTCGTCCATGCTCATCCCGAGGAACGCCGACAGATACGGCGCGTCGCCGGGCGCGCCGCGCGCCGCGTGCTCGGCCATGGCGTCATCGGTCGAGTACACCCGCAGACCGTGCCGGGCGGCGACAGCGGTCGCGACGGCCGACTTCCCGGCGCCGCTCCCCCCACCGATCCAGTAGACGTGCCGTAGTCGCGACCGGAGATCGGCCGGGTCGTCGAACTGCGTACGCGCACCGGATGTCATCCGATCCATTGTGCGCCCATCCGGCAACACCGGCGGGCCGAATCACACCGCATGCCACAGTCAGCCGGTTCTGCCTGCGATTGCCGGATCGAGCCCTGGATCCATCTCGGGATGCTCATCACCAAGACCTCTTCCGGTCTGTATCGGTGCCCGGAAACCCTGCACTGCCTACACGGGACGGCCGTGCTGGACGGCAGAGTGGCCGAACACTGGCGCAATGTCCCCGGTGAATGTCCTTGGGTGGGGATGAAGGTCACCGGTCAGGCCGTCTGTCCGCTCGGCCACCGGCCCTGGATCAGCTCGCGGCACCTGCGCAGCGCCGTCCACCGCGACCGCGGCGGTGCGATCACCACCATCGGCTGCCCCGGACTGTGCCCCGTCCGCAATGTCACCATCGTGGAGGGACTCGTCGGCGAACACCTGCGTGACAGTCGCACGGTGTGCCCGTGGTCCGGTACGCGGATCGTGTCCAGGGACTTTCCCCCGCCCCTGCTCTTCCGGAGAACCGGATCCGCCGAGCCGCACCCCGGCGGCGACAGGGACTGAGCCTCATACCGCCGTGGATCCGGCGGCGAACTGTCCGGCGTATTCGGCGGTGGGCGGTATCTCGGTGATGACATCGATCAGCACGCCGCTCGGATCCGCGAGGAGGAAATGCCGCTGCCCGAAATCCTCCGAGCGGATATCGAGTTCGGCCCGCAATCCGCCCCGCACTATCAGCCGTTCCCATTCCGCGTCGACATCGTCGACCTCGAAGTTCAGCAGCAGGCCCTGGACCGGTTTGCGGTAGCCGGCGGGGACGGTCGGGTGTGTGGGGTCGAGTAGTGCCAGCTCGTAGTACCGCTCGCCTTCGGTCCGTCGCAGGCTGACGTACCAGTCCGCTTCGAAGATGATCTCGAAACCGAACCAGCGGGTGTAGAAATCGCGCGTCTGCGCGATCCGAGTGGTGCCGATGACCGGGTAGAAGCTGCCGAGTGCCATACCTGCCTCTTTCGCGCCGAATTTCACATACCAACGGTATGCGAACTAGGCTAGGCCGCATACCGTCGGTATGTCAACGGAAGGTTCGCGATGGCCGGATCGCTGCGCGCCCAGCAGCGGGAACAGACCCGCGCAACGCTGCTACACCAGAGCAGGAAGCTTTTTGCCACCAAAGGTTATGCCGCCGTGGGTCTTTCGGAGATCCTGGACCGGGCGGGCGTCACCAAGGGCGCGCTGTACTTCCACTTCGGTTCCAAGGAGGAGCTGGCGGTGGGAGTGTTCGAGGAACAGCTCGCGATCACGCTGCCGCCGCAGTCCAGCAAGCTCCAGGAACTCGTCGACTCCGGTCTGGTGCTGGCCCGCCGGCTGCGGTCAGAACCGCTGGTTCGCGCCAGTGTGGGGCTCGCCCTCGACCAGGGGGCGATGGACCTCGACCGCACTCCGGCCTTCCGGATGTGGATCGACCAGAACGTGCAGATGCTGGCGGAGGCGAAGGCGCAGGGCGAACTGCTGCCGCATGTCGACGTGGCGGAGACGGCGGAGCTGCTGGTCGGCGGCTTCTCGGGGGTGCAGCTGCTGTCACAGCTGCGCTGCCAGCGGCAGGATCTGGAGCGCCGCATCGTCGTGATGTTCGAACACTTCCTGCCGAGCATCGCCGTCCCCGCGGTGCTGGCCCGGCTCGACATCTCGGCGGAGCGGGCCGAGCGGGTGCTGGCGCAGGGCCAGGTGGAGTTGCCCGTGCAGGGGCGGGTGCAGGTCCAGGTGCAGGAGGGGGCCGTGCCCACGCAGGTCTCGACGGGGGCCTAGGACACCCCCTGGGAGCCCGAGTGCTCCGCACGGGTTGTCCACAGCTGTGGAGTTGTCCACAGGGTCTGACGGGTTCCGGCCGTCGGCTGTACGGTCGCACGAGTTGATGTTCGTGCGCGTACGGGGGAGGCGGTCGGAGTGACCGGGGACGGTGCTGGAACCGAGGGCGGGGCGGCGGCGCAGCAGGCGACCCGTCGGCTGCCGCGGGTGCGCGGTTTCGCCGAGTGGCCCGCCGAGGGCTCGCCCAAGGACGAGGGCAAGGCCCTGCGCAAGCGGATCCCGCGCAGCGCGCACGCCACGCTGGATCCGGACCCGTCCCGGCCCGACGCGGTGAGCGCGGTCGAGGAGTCGGGCCGCGGCCGGCTCCCCGAGCTGACGCCGATCCGGGTCGGCCGCATGGCCGCCACCCCGTTCGCGTTCCTGCGCGGCGCCGCGGGCCTCATGGCCCACGACCTGGCGCGCACCCCCATGACCCGGATCCCGGCCCAGATCTGCGGCGACGCCCACGCGGCCAACTTCGGCCTGTACGGCGACGCGCGCGGCGGCCTGGTCATCGATCTGAACGACTTCGACGAGACGGTGCCCGGCCCCTGGGAGTGGGACGTGAAGCGCCTCGCGGCGTCCCTGGTGCTCGCGGGCCGGGAGGCCGGAGCGGACGAGGACAGGTGCCGCAAGGCGGCCTGTGACGCGGTGGGCGCCTACCGCCGCACCATGCGCCTGCTGGCCAGGCTCCCGGTGCTGGACGCGTGGAACGCGATCGCGGACGAGGAGCTCGTCTCCCACACGGACGCCCACGACCTGCTCGGCACGCTGGAGCGGGTCTCCGAGAAGGCCCGCCACAACACCAGCGGCCGTTTCGCGGCCAAGTCGACCCAGGCCACGCAGGACGGCGGGCGCCGCTTCGTCGACGCCCCGCCGGTGCTGCGGCGCGTCCCGGACCAGGAGGCCGCTGCGGTGGCGGCGTCCCTGGAGGAGTACGTCGGCACGCTGCCGGAGGACCGCCTGCCGCTCCTCGCCCGGCACGCGGTGCACGACGTGGCGTTCCGCGTCGTCGGCACCGGCAGTGTCGGCACCCGGTCCTACGTGGTGCTGCTCCTGGACCACCGGGGCGAGCCGCTGGTGCTCCAGGTGAAGGAGGCCCGGGCGTCGGCGCTGGTGCCGCATCTGCTGACGGCCGGTTTCGACGCGCCCGCGCCCGGCCACGAGGGCCGGCGGGTCGTGCTGGGGCAGAAGCGGATGCAGGTCGTCAGCGACATCCTGCTGGGCTGGACGACGGTCGACGGGCGCCCCTTCCAGGTCCGCCAGTTCCGCAACCGCAAGGGCAGCGTCGATCCGGCCGCCCTGGCCGCCGACCAGATAGACGACTACGGCCGGATGACCGGCGCCCTCCTGGCCCGCGCCCACGCCCACAGCGCCGACCCCCGCCTCATCGCCGGCTACTGCGGCAAGAGCGAGGAGCTGGACGAGGCGATGGCCGCGTTCGCCGTCGCCTATGCGGACCGTACGGAGGCGGACCACGCGGACCTGGTGGCGGCGGTGCGGGCGGGGAAGGTCGCGGCGGAGACGGGGGTGTGACCCCCGAGGACCTTCGGGGTCCGACCGTCCGGAGCGCAGGAGCGGTCGGGCCGTGGCCTACGCTGGTCGGGTGACGACCCCGGAAGCTGAGCAGGGTGGTGGCGGCACCGGTGAGGAACGGGTGACGCCCGAAGGTGATGCGGCGCGGCCCGAGGCGCGGCTGGAGCGGGCCGTGCGGGCCGCCGAGCAGGCGCTGATCGAGTACGAGATCGCGGTGGAGACCTTCCGCGTCGAGATCGAGAACTTCTCCCGGCTGCACGAACAGAAGCTCGGTCCGGTGTACGCCCGGCTGGAGGAGCTGGACGCCCGGATCCTGGAGGCCAGAGCCGCCCGCAGCGGCGACGCGGAGGACCGGCGCCGGGCTGAGGAGGCCCGGGCCCGGCTCGCACCCATCCCCGGCGTCGAGGAGCTGCTGCACGGCTGGATGGACGACAGCGGCCTGTTCCCGGAGGCCGTGGCGATGCTCACGGACCAGACGGTCCGGCCGCCGCAGCGGGTCCGCCCCAGCGAGGAGGCCCGCAAGCTCTACCGCGAGCTGGCCCGCAAGGCCCACCCGGACCTGGCGCAGGAGGAGAAGGAACGCGAGCGGCGCGAGGAGTTCATCACCCGGGTGAACGCCGCCTACGCCCGGGGCGACGCGGCGGAGCTGCGCGAGCTCGCCGAGGAGTGGGCCAAGGGGCCCGAGCTGAAGCGGGGCCCGAGCCGCGCCGAGGAGCTCTACGCCCGCCTCGAATGGCTCGCCCAGCGAAAGGAGCTGCTCGCCCTGCTCGCCAAGGAGCTGGAGGAGAGCGCCATAGGCCACATGCTCCAGCTGGCCCCGGACGACCCGGACGGCCTCCTGGACGAGATCGGGCAGCAGCTGCTCACCCAGGTCACCGAGCGGGAGCGGGAGCTGGCCGCGCTGCTCGCCGAGGGCTGAGCCGCGTTCCGGTCGGGCCGGGCGCCGGTTCGGGTAGCGTCGGACGCATGACTTTTGGAGCTGGTGTGCCCACGGTCGAGGTCGCGGACCTCAAGGACGGCGACTTCCTGCTGGACGTCCGGGAGGACGACGAGTGGAAGGCCGGTCACGCCGAAGGGGCGCTGCACATCCCCATCAGCGACTTCGTCGCCCGGTACGGCGAGCTGACCGAGGCGGCCCCCAGGGACGGCCGGGTCCATGTGATCTGCCGCTCCGGAGGGCGTTCCGCCCAGGTCACGATGTACCTGGCCCAGCAGGGCATCGACGCCGTGAACGTCGACGGCGGCATGCAGGTGTGGGAGGCGGCGGGCCGTCCCGTCGTGACGGACGACGGGCAGCCCGGGTTCGTCCTGTAGCGCCTGTATCGCCCTTGGGCGTCGGTCGCCGGCGGGGTCAGGCCAGGGGGTGGGCCGCCAGCAGGTCGCCCAGGGCCTCCTCGTGCGCCGCGGCCGGGCCGAGCGACAGCTCCAGGTGCTTGGCCCAGGCGTGGTACCGGTGCAGGGGGTACTCGACGTCGGCGCCGAACCCGCCGTGCAGATGCTGCGCGGTCTGCACGACTCGGCGTACGCCCTCCGCCGCCCAGATCTTGGCGACGGCGACGTCACCGGCGGCGGGCAGCGCGCCCGGTGCCCCCGAGGCGATCCGCCACGCGGCCTGCCACAGCGTGGCCTCCATCGCGCGCAGATCGATGTAGCGGTCGGCGGCCTGCACGGCGACGGCCTGGAAGGTCGCGATCGGGAAGCCGAACTGCTCGCGCTCGCCCGTGTACTTCCCGGTCATCCGCAGTACGCGCTCCCCGAGCCCGAGCGCCAGCGCACACGTCCCGGTGGCCAGCAGGTCCCGCAGCCACTCCCATGCCCCGTCCGCGTCGATCACGTCCCGGGCGGCGAGCCGCGCCGACTCCAGCCGCAGCTCCCCGAGCCGCTCACCGCTCGTGGAGAACTGCTCGGCGAGGACGGCCCCGTCCTGGTCGCGGGGCACCAGGGCGAGCACGGTCCGGCCCGTTTCCGTGTGCGCGGGGACGACCGTGACGTCCGCGTCGTACGCCCACGGCACCGCCGTCTGCACGCCGTCCAGCACCCACGCCCCGCCGTCGCGCCGTGCGGTGACGGCCAGCTCGGCCGGGTCGTGGCCGGTGCGGCCGTGCGCGGCGACGGTCAGCACGAGCTCGCCCCGGCCCGCCCGGGCCGGCAGGGCGGCCTTCGCCTCCTCGCTGCCGTAGGTCTGGACGGCGGCGGCTGCGGCGCTGTTCTCCAGCAGCGGCACCCTGGCCAGCACGCGGGCCGACTCCCGCAGCACCAGGCACAGCGCGATCGCGTCCAGGCCGGCGCCGCCGTAGCGCGGGTCCTGCAGCAGGCTCAGCAGGCCGGCGTCGGCGAGCCTGGCCCACAGGGCGCGGTCGAAGGTGTCGGCGACGGCGCCCGGGGTGAGGGCCGGGCTGGGGACGGCGTCCGGGGCGATGCCGGCGAACACGCCCTTCGCCGCCTCGGCTGCCGCCTGCTGCTCCTCGGTGAAGGTGAAGTCCACGGTGCCTGTCCTTCCGGCCGGTCCCGTTGAGCTGACGGGCGCAAGATAGAACAGGTTCTAGAAGAAGGGAATGGGTTCCAGAACAAGGGAATGCGTGTGCGGGCGGGCGTCATAGGGTGTCACTCCTGCGGGCAACCGGTCCGAGCGCCGTGTGGTGACGGCCACGGCCGGATCCGGCGCAAGAGGCTGTGCCCGGGTGGGTGGCCTGAGTACCGTGCCCGTGCCGATGTCGCGCAGCGGTGCGCGGGCGGTGCGACGCCCTCGCGACCGGGCGGACGACAGCGACGGACCGGGATCGTGGAACGGGGCGGGATGGACGCGTACGACGGAGGCTCGAACGCCCGGCAGGGGCCGGACGGGCCCCAGGGGCCGACGGCGCCGGGCGGGACTGCCGGGCCGGACGGGCCTGCCGCGCCGGGCGCGCCCACCCCGTCCGTCGGGCTCGCCGAGCCTGATCCGCCCGTCGAGCCGGACCCGCCCGTAGAGCCGGACCCGACCGCCGAGCCGGACCCGGCGCCGGGACCCCGCGCCGGTGTCGCCGCGCTCTCCCTCCGGTACCAGATCGGTGTCGCCCTGGCCCTCGCGGTCGTCGCGATCGGGGCCTGTGCGCATCTCGGGATGACGTTCCTGCATGTCGCGCCGCCGAACACCGTCACCCGGGAGCACGGCAAGGCCGTGGACGACTGGATCTATCCGGAGTTCGAGCAGAACTGGAAGCTCTTCGCGCCGAACCCGCTTCAGCAGAACATCTCGATCCAGGTCCGCGCCGAGGTCCGGGACGGGGAGGGCGGGTCCC
Organism: Streptomyces africanus; assembly: GCF_002150735.1. Lineage (GTDB taxonomy): Bacteria > Actinomycetota > Actinomycetes > Streptomycetales > Streptomycetaceae > Streptomyces > Streptomyces africanus. The sequence continues at coordinate 9,887 of NZ_MUKA01000264.1, read as the reverse complement.
TGACCACCGGCTGGTACGACCTGTCCGCCGAGGACGGCCGGGCCATCGACGGCAACCTGCTGCCCAGCCACACCCGGCAGAACGAGCTGCGCCGGGCCTGGGACTTCTTCCTCGCGACGCACGACGGCGAGAACCGCCCGGTGGGTCTTCGCGGCTCGCTCTCCGAGTCGTATCTGCGCCGGATCGTGGTGCTGCGCCTGGACCGCGACGACGCCGTGCGGGCCGCCACCGGGGGCGGGGGTGCCGTCGAGCGCGTGCAGGTCCGCTCCCGCACCAGCAACGTGCCCCCGCCGAAGTGGAGCCGGGAGAAGGTGTCCACGACGGCGGCCTACCGTGAGCTGCCGTGGTGGCGGGTGCCGGCGGACGAGGCCGGGGGTGGCGTGCGGTGAACCGCTTCTTGCTGGCCGTCTCGCGTGGAATCGCCCGGGTCACCGAGGCCGCCCTCGGCCCGTACCAGACCGCGGTGATCCGCATCGGCTTCAGCGCGACGTGGCTGCTCTTCCTGCTGCGCGAGTTCCCCCACCGCCATGAGCTCTACGGCCCCGACGGGCCCTGGAGCTGGGGTCTCGCCGAGCAGCTGATCGGGACCAACAGGGCCTTCACCGCTCTCATGTGGTCGGACGGCGGGATCTGGTTCGAGAGCGTCTACCTGCTCGCGGTCCTCGCCAGTGCCCTGCTGCTGCTGGGCTGGCGCACCCGCACGATGTCGGTGCTGTTCATGGTCGGCGTGCTGTCGCTCCAGAACCGCAGCGTCTTCATGGGCGACGGCGGCGACAACGTGCTGCACCTGATGTCGATCTATCTGGTGTTCACGCGCTGCGCCCAGGTGTGGTCGCTGGACGCCCGGCGGGCCGCGCGCGCCCGGGCGGCACACGCGCGGGGCGAGCGGGTCACGGACCGGACCGGTCCGGTCCTGTGGGGTGTGCTGGGGTTCGTGCTGATCGGGGCGACCCTGGCCGGCCGGATGGAGGGCGACCGGCTGATACCGGCGCTGCTGTGGACGGTGTGGGTGGCGCAGGCCCTGTGGTGGCTGACGGGGCGCCGCGCGAAGGCCGGTGAGCCGCGGATCATGCTCGACGTCGTCACGAACATCGTGCACAACGGCGCCCTGTTCGTGATCATGGCCGAGGCGTGCCTGATCTACGCGACGGCCGGCTGGTACAAGATCCAGGGCTCCCGCTGGCAGGACGGCACCGCGGTCTACTACCCGCTCCACCTGGAGTCCTTCTCGCCCTGGCCCGGGCTCGCCGACCTGCTGACCGCCAGCGGCACGATGGTGATGCTCGTGACCTACGGGACGGTCCTCGTGCAGGTCGCCTTCCCGTTCACGCTGTTCAACCGGCGGGTGAAGAACGTCCTGCTGGCGATCATGATCACCGAGCACGCCGTGATCGCCGTCGTGCTGGGACTGCCGTTCTTCTCGCTGGCGATGATCGCGGCGGACGCGGTGTTCCTGCCGACGGCCTTCCTGCGCCGCCTGGGCGGCCGGGCGGCACGCGCGCGTGACCGGCTGCTGTGGCGCGGCGGACCCGCGCAGGCCCCTGACCGGCAGGCCCACGAGCGCCCCGAGGCGGCGCACGTAGGCTTCGGGACATGACCGACCCCGTCATCGTCTGGCGCCGGCTCGCCGGCGGCACCGTCCTGCTCGACGGCTTCCACGCCCTCAAGCACGCCGTGCGGTTCGGCGCCGAGGTGCCGGTCGCGGTCACCGCCGACCGGGCGGCCACGCTCGCCCTCGCCGACGAGCTGGCCCCGGACGTACGGGACGCGCTGGCCGGGCTGCTGACGGAGGTGCCGCACGAGACGTACGCGTCGTTCGTCCCGCGCCCGCACCCCACTGCCGTGGCCGCCCTGGCCGTGCGGCCCTCGCGCGCGTCCCACCTCGAGAAGCTGGCGCGCACGCCCCGCACGGCCCCCGTCGTCGTCCTCGACAACCCGCGCAACCTGGGCAACGCGGGCGCGGTGATCCGCCTGGCCGCCGGCTTCGGGGCGACGGGCGTGGTGACGACGGGGACGGTCGACCCCTGGCACCCGACGGTCGTCCGCGGCGGGGCCGGGCTGCACTTCGCGACGGCGGTGGAACGGCTGGAGGTGTCCGACCTGCCGCACGGCCCGCTGTTCGCGCTGGACCCGGAGGGTGACGACATCCGGGCCGTGAAACTCCCGGACGACGCCGTCCTCGCCTTCGGCTCCGAACGCACGGGCCTGTCACCGGAACTCCGCGCGCGTGCGGACCACTTCCTGTCCCTGCCGATGCGTCCCCAGGTCAGCAGCTACAACCTGGCGACGAGTGTGGCGATGACGCTTTACCACTGGAGCGCGGCGGCCTTTTAGGGGCGCGGGGAACTGCGCGACAAGCCACAACGGACCGGCAGCCGCGCAATCACCGCACCCCCCGGGCTCCTAGGCTTCCCGCCGCACCTCGATCACCCTGAACCGGTTGGCGACGAACGCCCCGTCACACAGCGCCGCACTCGCCGCCGGGTTACCCCCCGACCCGTGGAAGTCGGAGAACGCGGCCGTCTGGTTCACATACACCCCACCCGTGAGGTTCAGCGACAACTGCGCCGCCTCCTCCAGGCACACCTCCCGCACGGCCTGCTCGACCTCCGGGTCGGTCGTGTACGCCCCGACGGTCATCGCGCCCTTCTCCCGGACGGTCCGCCGCAGCAGCTCCGCCGCGTCCGCCGCCGAGTCGACCGCCACGGCGAAGGAGACCGGCCCGAAGCACTCGCTCATGTACGCGGCCTCCGCGTCCGGCTTGGCCCCGTCCAGCTTCACGATCACCGGCGTACGGACGACCGCACCGGGGAAGTCCGGGTTGGTGATCTCGCGGGAGGCGAGGGCGACTTCGCCCAGCCCCGCCGCGGCATCCAGCCGGGCCTTCACGTCCGGGTTGACGATCGCGCCCAGCAGCGCGTTCGCCCGGGCGTCGTCGCCGAGCAGCCCGTCGACCGCCCTGGCGAGGTCGGCGACCACCTCGTCGTACGACTTGGGGCCCTGGTCCGTGGCGATGCCCTCGCGCGGGAGGAGCAGGTTCTGCGGGGTCGTGCACATCTGGCCGCTGTAGAGGGACAGCGAGAACGCCAGGTTGGAGAGCATGCCCTTGTAGTCGGACGTGGAGTGGACGACGACCGTGTTGACGCCGGCCTTCTCCGTGTAGACCTGGGCCTGGCGGGCGTTGGCCTCCAGCCAGTCGCCGAACGCGGTCGAGCCCGTGTAGTCGATGATCCGGATCTCGGGGCGCAGCGCGAGGGTCTTGGCGATGCCCTCGCCGGGCCGCTCGGCGGCCAGCGCGACCAGGTTCGGGTCGAAGCCGGTCTCCGCGAGCACCTCGCGCGCGACCTGCACCGTGAGGGCGAGGGGCAGCACCGCGCGCGGGTGGGGCTTGACCAGGACCGCGTTGCCGGTGGCGAGGGAGGCGAACAGGCCCGGGTAGCCGTTCCACGTCGGGAAGGTGTTGCAGCCGATGACCAGGCCGATGCCGCGCGGAACGGGCGTGAACTGCTTGGTCATGGCCAGCGGGTCGCGCTTGCCCTGGGGCTTGGTCCACTCCGCCGTGTCGGGCGTGCGCACCTGCTCCACGTAGGCGTACGCCACCGCTTCCAGGCCGCGGTCCTGCGCGTGCGGCCCGCCCGCCTGGAACGCCATCATGAACGCCTGGCCGGAGGTGTGCATGACCGCGTGCGCGAACTGGTGCGTCCGGTCGCTGATGCGCTTGAGGATCTCCAGGCAGACCACCGCGCGCTGCTCCGCGCCCGCGTCCCGCCAGGCCCGCTGGCCGGCCTTCATGGCGGACAGCAGCACGTCGAGGTCCGCGTGCGGGTACGTCACGCCCAGGTCGATGCCGTACGGGGACGTCTCGCCGCCCACCCAGTCGTCCGTGCCCGGCTGGCCGAGGTCGAGGCGGGTGCCGAGCAGGGCGTCGAAGGCGGCCTTGCCCGCGGCCGCGTCCAGGCTGCCGTTCTCCCCGTAGGCCTTGGGGTGCTCGGGGTGCGGGGACCAGTACGCGCGCGTGCGGATCGCTTCCAGCGCCTGGTCGAGGGTGGACCGGTGCCGGGCGATCAGCTCGTGCGCCGAGAGTGCGGCGGTCATGGGTGACCAACTCCTCGTCTCAAGAACTCCTCGTCGAGTTCATGACCTGGGCAGAAACCTGGGCAGGAACACTCGGACAGAGCTAGAGTAACCGAACGATCGGTCGGTTCAAGGGGGTCCGCCGCATCTGTGGAAAACCCCGTGCGGGAGGATCGCGCACATGACAGCACTCGACCTCAGCAGCCCCGTGGCCGTCGTCGGCACCGGCACCATGGGCCAGGGAATCGCCCAGGTCGCGCTGGTCGCGGGCCATCCCGTACGGCTGTACGACGCCCTTCCCGGGCGGGCGGGCGAGGCGGCCGACGCGATCGGGGCCCGTCTGGACCGGCTCGTCGAGAAGGACCGGCTCACCGCCGCCGACCGGGACGCCGCCCGCGCCCGCCTGCTGCCCGCCGGGACGCTCTCCGAGCTGGCGGACTGCTCCCTGGTCGTCGAGGCGGTCCTGGAGCGCCTCGACGTCAAACAGGACCTGTTCCGCGAGCTGGAGGGCATCGTCGACGACGACTGCCTGCTCGCCACCAACACCTCCTCGCTGTCCGTCACCGCCATCGGCGGCGCCCTGCGCGTCCCCGGCCGCTTCGTCGGCCTGCACTTCTTCAACCCCGCGCCGCTGCTGCCGCTGGTCGAGGTCGTCTCCGGGTTCGCCACCGACGTCACCTACGCCACGCGCGCGTACGAGACCGCCCGCGCCTGGGGCAAGACGCCGGTCGCCTGCGCGGACACCCCCGGCTTCATCGTCAACCGCATCGCCCGGCCCTTCTACGCCGAGGCCTTCGCGGTGTACGAGGCGCAGGGCGCCGACCCGGCCACCATCGACGCCGTGCTGCGCGAGTCGGGCGGCTTCCGGATGGGCGCCTTCGAGCTGACCGACCTGATCGGCCAGGACGTCAACGAGTCCGTCACGCGGTCGGTCTGGGAGTCCTTCTTCCAGGACGCGCGCTTCACGCCGTCCCTGGCCCAGCGGCGCCTGGTCGAGTCCGGCCGGCTGGGCCGCAAGACCGGCCACGGCTGGTACGACCACCGGGACGGCGCCGAGCGCCCCGAGCCGGACACCGCCGAGAAACGGCTGCCGCCCGCCTACGTCGTCGCCGAGGGCGACCTGGGCCCCGCCGGTGACCTGCTCGCGCTGATCCGCGAGGCGGGCATCCCGGTCCGCGACGAGGACGACGACAACGGCACCCGCCTGGTGCTGCCGAGCGGCGGCCAGCTCGCCCTCGCCGACGGGCAGACCTCCGTGGAGTTCCGGGACGTCGTCTACTTCGACCTCGCCCTGGACTACCGCAAGGCCACCCGGATCGCCCTGTCCGCCTCCCAGGACACCTCCCCGCAGACCCTCGCCGAGGCCATCGGCCTGTTCCAGGCGCTCGGCAAGCAGGTCAGCGTCATCGGCGACGTCCCCGGCATGATCGTCGCCCGGACGGTCGCGCGGATCATTGACCTGGCGCACGACGCCGTCGCCAAGGGCGTGGCCACCGAGGAGGACATCGACACCGCGATGCGCCTCGGCGTCAACTACCCCCTGGGCCCCTTCGAGTGGAGCCGCCGGCTCGGCCGCTCCTGGGCCTACGCCCTCCTGGACGACCTGCACCTGCGCGACCCCTCGGGGCGTTACGCGCCGTCCCTCGCGCTGTACCGCCACGCCCACGCCTCCGACAAGCGGGAGGGCACCGCCTCATGACCACCGCCAAGCGCGACACCTACACCCCGGACACGCTGCTGTCCGTCGCCGTCCGGGTGTTCAACGAGCGCGGCTACGACGGCACCTCCATGGAGCATCTCTCCAAGGCGGCCGGCATCTCCAAGTCGTCGATCTACCACCACGTCACCGGCAAGGAGGAGCTGCTGCGCCGTGCCGTGAGCCGGGCCCTGGACGGCCTCTTCGGGATCCTCGACGAGGAGCACGCGCGCGTGGGGCGTGCCTCCGACCGGCTGGAGTACGTCGTCCGGCGCATGGTCGAGGTGCTCATAGCCGAACTGCCCTATGTGACCCTGCTGTTGCGCGTGCGCGGCAACACGGACACCGAGCGGTGGGCCCTGGACCGCCGCCGCGACTTCGACCACCGGGTGGCCGACCTGCTCAAGGCCGCCGCCGCGGACGGGGACGTGCGCGGCGACATAGAGGTGCGGCTGGTGACCCGGCTGGTCTTCGGCATGATCAACTCGATCGTCGAGTGGTACCGGCCGGACGGGCGGGGCATGGACGAGCGCGAGGTGGCCGACGCGGTGGTGCAGCTGGCGTTCGGAGGACTTCGCAAGAGCGCCTGAGCTCAGCTCTGGGGCTCCAGGTCCTCCTCCTCGAACACCAGCAGTGTGCGCGTGCTGAGCACCTGCGGGATCGCCTGGAGCCGGGTCAGCACCAGCTCGCGCAGCGCCCGGTTGTCGGACACGTGCACCAGCAGCAGCACGTCGAAATCCCCGCCCACCAGGGCGATGTGCGAGGCGCCGGGCAGTTGTCGGAGCTCCTCGCGCACCGTGCGCCAGGAGTTCTGCACGATCTTCAGGGTGATGTAGGCGGACGTCCCCTGGCCTGCCCGTTCGTGGTTGACGCGGGCGCCGAAGCCGCGGATGACACCGTCCTCGACGAGCCGGTTGATGCGCGCGTAGGCGTTGGCGCGCGAGACGTGGACCCGCTCGGCGACCGACCGTATCGAGGCGCGGCCGTCCGCCTGGAGCATGCGCAGGATGTCCTGGTCGATGGCGTCCAGCGGACGCGGTGGCGGCGGCAGCAGGCCGCTGTCGTCCTGGCTCTCGGCCATTTGTTCAGATGCCACCTGCGCCCGCCTCCCTACCATGGACGTACTGCGTCCATCTCAGGTTGTGGAGAACCGTTTGTCCACAGCCTGAGGCCACCCGTAGCCAAATTGTGCCGACGACCGAACAATCGGTAGGTGAGGCGCATCACAGCCGACGCGCCTGCACGAAGCCGCTCCCACGAGGAGGTGCCGTCATGACGGTCATGGAGCAGCGGGGCGCGTACCGGCCGACCCCGCCGCCCGCCTGGCAGCCCCGCACGGACCCCGCGCCGCTGCTGCCCGACACCGAGCCGTACCGCGTCCTCGGCACCGAGGCGGCCGCGAAGGCCGACCCGGAGCTGCTGAGGACGCTGTACGCGCAGCTCGTCCGGGGGCGTCGCTACAACGCGCAGGCCACCGCGCTCACCAAGCAGGGCCGCCTCGCCGTCTACCCCTCCACCACCGGCCAGGAGGCCTGCGAGATCGCCGCCGCGCTCGTGCTGGAGGAGCAGGACTGGCTCTTCCCCAGCTACCGCGACACCCTCGCCGTCGTGGCCCGCGGCGTGGACCCCGTCGAGGCGCTCACGCTGCTGCGCGGCGACTGGCACACCGGCTACGACCCCTGCGCACACCGGGTCGCCCCCCTGTGCACCCCACTCGCCACCCAGCTGCCGCACGCCGTGGGCCTCGCCCACGCCGCCCGCCTCAAGGGCGACGACGTGGTCGCGCTGGCCATGGTCGGCGACGGCGGCACCAGCGAGGGCGACTTCCACGAGGCGCTGAACTTCGCCGCCGTCTGGCAGGCCCCGGTCGTCTTCCTCGTCCAGAACAACGGCTTCGCGATCTCCGTCCCGCTCGCCAAGCAGACCGCAGCCCCGTCGCTGGCCCACAAGGCCGTCGGCTACGGCATGCCCGGCCGCCTGGTCGACGGCAACGACGCCGCCGCCGTGCACGAGGTGCTGAGCGACGCCGTACGGCACGCGCGCGCGGGCGGCGGACCCACCCTCGTCGAGGCGATCACCTACCGCGTCGACGCCCACACCAACGCCGACGACGCGACCCGCTACCGCGGCGACGCCGAGGTCGAGACCTGGCGCGAACACGACCCGATCCAGCTGCTGGAGCGGGAGCTGACCGCCCGCGGCCTGCTCGACGAGGCCGGAAAGCAGGCCGCGCGGGACGCCGCCGAGGCGATGGCCGCCGACCTGCGCGCGCACATGAACCAGGACCCGGCGCTCGACCCCATGGACCTGTTCGCGCACGTCTACGCCGAGCCCACCCCCCAACTGCGCGAGCAGCAGGACCTGTTGCGGGCCGAGCTGGAGGCCGAGCGCGAGTCGGAGGGGACGCACCGATGACCACCGTCGCCGTCAAGCCGGCCACCATGGCGCAGGCCCTCACGCGCGCGCTGCGCGACGCCATGGCCGCCGACCCCGCCGTGCACGTCATGGGCGAGGACGTCGGCACCCTCGGCGGCGTCTTCCGCGTCACCGACGGACTCGCCAAGGAGTTCGGCGAGGACCGCTGCACGGACACCCCGCTGGCCGAGGCGGGCATCCTCGGCACGGCCGTCGGCATGGCCATGTACGGCCTGCGCCCGGTCGTGGAGATGCAGTTCGACGCGTTCGCCTACCCGGCGTTCGAACAGCTCATCTCGCACGTGTCGCGCATGCGCAACCGCACCCGCGGCACGATGCCGCTCCCGATCACCATCCGCGTCCCCTACGGCGGCGGCATCGGCGGCGTCGAGCACCACAGCGACTCCTCCGAGGCGTACTACATGGCGACTCCGGGGCTCCATGTCGTCACGCCGGCCACCGTCGCCGACGCCTACGGCCTGCTGCGCGCCGCCATCGCCTCCGACGACCCGGTCGTCTTCCTGGAGCCCAAGCGGCTGTACTGGTCGAAGGACTCCTGGAACCCCGAGGAACCGGCGCCCGTTGAACCGATAGGCCGCGCGGTGGTGCGGCGCCCGGGCCGGAGCGCCACGCTCATCACGTACGGGCCGTCCGTACCCGTCTGCATGGAGGCGGCCGAGGCGGCCCGGGCCGAGGGCTGGGACCTCGAAGTCGTCGATCTGCGCTCCCTGGTGCCGTTCGACGACGAGACGGTGTGCGCCTCGGTGCGGCGGACGGGACGCGCGGTCGTCGTCCACGAGTCGGGCTCCTTCGGCGGCCCGGGCGGTGAGATCGCGGCCCGGGTCACGGAGCGCTGCTTCCACCATCTGGAGGCGCCGGTGCTGCGCGTGGCCGGGTTCGACGTCCCGTATCCGCCGCCGATGCTGGAGCGCCACCACCTGCCCGGTGTGGACCGGATCCTGGACGCCGTGGGGCGTCTGCAGTGGGAGGCCGAGAGCTGATGGCACAGGTGCTGGAGTTCAAGCTGCCCGACCTGGGTGAGGGGCTCACCGAGGCGGAGATCGTGCGCTGGCTGGTCGAGGTCGGCGACGTGGTGGCGATCGACCAGCCGGTCGTCGAGGTCGAGACGGCCAAGGCGATGGTCGAGGTGCCCTGCCCCTACGGCGGTGTGGTCACGGCCCGCTTCGGCGAGGAGGGCACGGAGCTGCCCGTCGGGGCGCCGCTGATCACGGTGGCGGTGGGGGAGCGGCCGGCGTCCGGCGCCGGGGCCGTCGAGGAGGCCGGGACCGCCGGGGCCGAGGGTTCCGGGAACGTCCTGGTGGGATACGGCACGTCCGAGGCGCCCGCGCGGCGCCGCAGGGTGCGGCAGCAGACGCCGGTGTCCGGGCCGTCCGCGGCGGGCTCCCGGGCGGTGAGCGGGCAGGGCGACGGCCCGGCGGCGCTGAACGGGCGGGCGGCTGTCCCCGAGACCGAGGACGGCCCCGTCCCCGTGATCTCGCCCCTGGTCCGCCGCCTGGCCCGGCAGAACGGCCTCGACCTGCGGGAGCTGACCGGGTCCGGCCCCGACGGGCTGATCCTGCGGGCGGACGTCGAGTACGCGCTGCGTGCCGCTGCCCGAGCGGGTGCGGCGGCGCGGACGGCGGAGCCGCAGGCCCCCGTGCCGCAGGCGACGGGCACGGCGACCGCACCCCAGCCCACCGCA
>NZ_MUKA01000031.1 GCF_002150735.1 Streptomyces africanus | reverse complement strand
CCGGAGCCACAGTGCGAACTGGGGAGACGAGCATGGTGACCGATGTGACGGACGCGGACTTCGAGGCCGAGGTGATCGGCGCCGACCTGCCGGTGCTGGTGGAGTTCACCGCCGACTGGTGCCCGCCCTGCAAGCAGATGGGGCCGGTGCTGAAGGCTCTCGCCGCCGAGGAGGGCGACCGGCTGAAGGTGGTCCAGCTCGACGTGGACTCCAATCCGACGACCACGAACGCCTACAAGGTGCTGTCGATGCCGACGTTCATGGTGTTCCGCGACGGTGAGCCCGTGAAGGCGATGGTGGGCGCGCGGGCGAAGCGGCGGCTGCTGGAGGAACTGGCCGACGTGCTGTAACGACGGTCCCGGAAGCACGCAGGTCGGCAGGCCCGGAAACAAGGAAATCCCCCGAGCAATTGCGCTCGGGGGATTTCCTTGCGTATATTTGTTCATTCGTGACTTCAAGTCGAATGAAGTCATGGTGAAGTTCAGTGAGCACAGTATATCCGGGCGGGAGCGGAATTGTCAAACACCGAATTTCCGGACGATGAATTGCGGCAGGAGCAGGAATTCATCGACGGGTTGTACGCGCGCGTGGACGCGCTGCGCGGCGACGCCGAGACCTCCGTCACGGACGCGCTCGCGCAGGGCAACACCCCCATGCAGGCCAGACTGGAGCGGGACATCCTCGTCGCCGAGCGATCGGGGCTGCTCGCCGCCCTGGACGCGGTGGACGGCTCCCTGTGCTTCGGCCGGATCGACCTCACCTCGGGCGTGACCCACCACATCGGCCGTATCGGCCTGCGCAGGGACGACGCCGAGCGCACACCGGTCCTGATCGACTGGCGTGCCGAGGTCGCCCGTCCCTTCTACCTGGCCACCGGCCACACCCCGATGGGGCTGAGGCGCCGGCGGCACATCGCCACCGACGGCCGCAGGGTCACCCACCTGCACGACGAGATCCTCGACCTCGGTGACGAGACCCGCACCGGCCACGAGGACCCGACCGGCGACGCCGTGCTGCTCGCCGCGCTGAACTCCGCGCGCACCGGCCGGATGAGCGACATCGTGCAGACCATCCAGGCCGACCAGGACCGCATCATCCGCGCTCCGCACCGCGGTGTGCTCGTGGTGGAGGGCGGCCCGGGCACCGGCAAGACGGCCGTCGCCCTGCACCGCGCCGCCTATCTGCTGTACGAGCACCGGGAGCTGCTCGCCAAGCGTGCGGTACTGATCGTCGGGCCGAACCCGGCGTTCCTCGGCTACATCGGCGAGGTGCTGCCCTCCCTCGGCGAGACCGGCGTGCTCCTCGCGACCGTCGGCGAGCTGTTCCCCGGCGTGAAGGCCACCGCCACCGACACGCCCGAGGCCGCCGCCGTGAAGGGCCGCGCCGGCATGGCCGACGTCCTCGCCAAGGTCGTCAGCAGCCGGCAGGCGCTGCCCGACCCCGTGATCGCCATCGAGCACGAACGCGAAGTGCTCATGCTGGACGACGGTCTGGTGAACGTCGCCCGCGAGCGCACCCGCGCCGCGAAGCTGCCGCACAACGCGGCCCGCGAGCACTTCGAGGGGCACATCCTCAACACCCTCACCGAGCTGTACGCCGAGCGCATCGGCACCGACCCCTTCGACGGGTCCAGCCTGCTCGACCCCAGCGACATCACCCAGATCCGCGACGACCTCGCCGAGAACCCCGAGGTCTGGGCCGCCATCGACCAGCTGTGGCCGCTGCTGACCCCGCAGCGGCTCGTCGCCGACTTCCTCGCCGCGCCCGAGGAGTTCCTGTCCGCCGAGGACGCCGAGGCCGTACGCCGCCCGGTGACCCGGCGCTGGACGGTCGCGGACGTGCCGCTGCTCGACGAGGCCGCCGAACTCCTCGGCGAGGACGACCGGCTGGCCCGGGAGCGCGCGCAGCGCGAGCGGGAGCGGCAGATCGCCTACGCGCAGGGCGTGCTGGACGTGTCCTACGCGTCCCGGACCTACGAGTTCGAGGACAAGGAGGAGGACGACCCCGAGTCCTCCGAGGTGCTGTCCGCGCACGACATCATCGACGCCGAGCGGTTCGCCGAGCGGCACGAGGAGGACGACCACCGCAGCGCCGCCGAGCGCGCCGCCGCCGACCGCACGTGGGCGTTCGGGCACATCATCGTGGACGAGGCGCAGGAGCTGTCGCCGATGGCGTGGCGGCTGCTGATGCGGCGCAGCCCGACCCGCTCGATGACCCTGGTCGGCGACCCCGCGCAGACGGCGGAGGCGGCCGGTGTCGGCTCCTGGGCGGGCATCCTCGCCCCGTACGTCGAGGACCGCTGGGAGCACACCCGGCTGGGCGTCAACTACCGCACCCCGGCCGAGATCATGGACATCGCGGCGGCCGTGGTCCGCGCCGAGCACCCGGACTTCGAGCCGCCGAGCTCGGTCCGCTCCACGGGCGTACGCCCCTGGGCACGGGCCACCGACGACCTCCCGGGCGGCGTCGCCAAGGCGGTCGGGGAACTCACCCCGGCCGAGGGGCGGCTCGCGGTGATCGCCCCGCGTGACCTGCACCGCGGCCTCGCCGCCCGGCTGGACGGCGTGACGGCGGGCGCCGAACCCGACCTCACGCAGTCGGTCGTCCTCCTCGACCCGCGCCAGGCCAAGGGCCTGGAGTTCGACTCCGTCCTCGTGGTCGAGCCCGCCCGGTACGGCACCAGCGACCTGTACGTGGCCCTGACCCGCGCCACCCAGCGGCTCGGCGTGCTGCACACCGGGAAGCTGCCCGAGTCCCTGTCGGAGGCCTTCGGGTAGCTCCCACGCCGGACGCGCCGGCTGTGACGGAAGGCACCCCTCCCGTCACAGCGGTGGCACAGGGCGTCTACGCCGGGCGCAGCCACACCGTCGACAGCGGCGGCAGCGTCAGCCGGATGCTCGCCGGGCGGCCGTGCCAGGGCTGGGCCTCCGGCTTGACCGGGTCGGGGTTGGTGACGTCGCTGCCGCCGTAGCGCGCGGCGTCGGTGTTGACGGCCTCGTGCCAGGCCGGGACGTCCTCGGGCACGCCCAGGCGGTAGTCCTGGCGGACGACCGGCGCGAAGTTCGACACCGACAGGACCGGCGTGCCCTCCGGGTCCAGTCGCAGGAACGCCAGGACGTTGTCGTCGGCGGCGTCCCCGACCACCCACTCGAAACCGGCCGGGTCCGTGTCGAGGCGCCACAGCGCCGGGGTCGCGCGGTAGACCGTGTTGAGGTCGCGGACCAGGTCCCGCACGCCCCGGTGCTCGGCCTCGGCCCCGTAGCCCGGATCGAGGAGCCACCAGTCGGGGCCGTGCGCCTCGGACCACTCGGCGCCCTGCGCGAACTCCTGCCCCATGAACAGCAACTGCTTGCCGGGATGGGCCCACATGAAGCCCAGATACGCCCGGTGGCCCGCGCGCTGCTGCCACCAGTCGCCCGGCATCTTCGACACCAGGGAACGCTTGCCGTGCACGACCTCGTCGTGGGAGATCGGCAGGACGTAGTTCTCGCTGTACGCGTACACCATCGAGAACGTCATCTCGTGGTGGTGGTACTTGCGGTGCACCGGCTCGTGGCTCATGTACTGGAGCGAGTCGTGCATCCAGCCCATGTTCCACTTCAGCCCGAACCCGAGCCCGCCGAAGCCGCTGGGGCCCTTGTGGTGGGTGGCCCGGGTGACGCCGTCCCAGGCGGTCGACTCCTCGGCGATCGTGACGACACCGGGCACCCTGCGGTACACCGTCGCGTTCATCTCCTGCAGGAAGGCCACCGCGTCCAGGTTCTCCCGGCCGCCGTGCTCGTTGGGCGTCCACTGGCCCGGCTCACGCGAGTAGTCGAGGTAGAGCATCGACGCCACCGCGTCCACGCGCAGCCCGTCGATGTGGAACTCCTCGCACCAGTACAGGGCGTTCGCGACGAGGAAGTTGCGCACCTCGTTGCGCCCGTAGTCGAACTCCAGCGTGCCCCAGTCGGGGTGCGCGGCCCGCAGCGGATCCGCGTGCTCGTACAGCGGCCGGCCGTCGAACTCGGCCAGCGCCCAGTCGTCGCGCGGGAAGTGCGCGGGCACCCAGTCCATCAGCACCCCGATCCCGGCCCGGTGCAGCGAGTCCACCAGGTACCGGAAGTCGTCGGGCGTGCCCAGCCGGGCCGTCGGCGCGTAGAAGCCGGTCACCTGGTAGCCCCAGGAGCCGCCGAACGGATGCTCGGCGACCGGCATCAGCTCGACGTGCGTGAAGCCCAGGTTCTTCACGTACGTCGGGAGCTGATCGGCCAGTTGACGGTACGTCAGCCCCGGCCGCCAGGACGGCAGATGCACCTCGTACACCGAGAACGGCGCCTCGTGCGCCGGGGCTTCGGCACGCCGGGCCAGCCACGCGTCGTCACCCCACTCGTACTCCGAGGACGTGATGACCGACGAGGTCGCGGGCGGCACCTCCGTGCGGCGGGCCATCGGGTCGGCCCGCAGCGTCTTCGAACCGTCGGGCCGGGTGATCTCGAACTTGTACAGCTCGCCCTCGCCGATGTCCGGCAGGAACAGCTCCCACACGCCCGACGAGCCCAGCGAGCGCATGACGTGGCCGGTGCCGTCCCAGAAGTTGAAGGTGCCGGCCACGCGCACGCCGAGCGCGTTCGGCGCCCACACCGCGAACCGGGTGCCGGTCACGCCCTGGTGGGTCATCGGGTGCGCGCCCAGCGCCGTCCACAGCTGCTCGTGCCGGCCCTCGCCGATCAGGTGCAGGTCGAGCTCGCCCAGCGTGGGCAGGAAACGGTAGGCGTCCTCGGTGTCCAGGACCGTCCCCTCGTACTCCACGAGCAGCCGGTACTCGGGGACCTCCCGCAGCGGCAGCAGCCCGGAGAAGAACCCCTCCCCGTCGTCGTCCAGCTCCGCCCGCACCTCGCCGACGACGACGGTCACCGACAGGGCGTACGGCCGGAACGCCCGGAACGCGATCCCGCCGGGCGCGGGATGGGCGCCGAGCACGGAATGCGGGTTGTGATGCGTGCCGTTGAGCAGCCGCTCCCGGTCGGCCGCGCCGACGGCGGGCGAGACGGCGACCTCCATCTCCGGCGGAAGGGTCTGGGCCGGGGCGGCGGTGGTGCCCCCGCCGGCGGTTTTCCCGGCTGTGGCTTTCTTGGTGGTGGCCTTCTTGGCGGGAGCCTTCTTCGTGGGGGCTTTCTTCGCCGGGGGCTTGGCGGTGGTGGCCTTGGTCCCGGTGGTCCTGGCAGCGGTGGCCTTCGTGGCCGTGGCCTTGGTGGCCGCCGCCTTCGCCGTCGTGGCCTTCTTGGCGACCGTCTTCGTGGCCGTGGCCTTCGTGGCAGCCGTCTTCGTGGCCGTCGCCTTGGCGGTGGTGGCCTTCTTGGCGGCGGCCTTCTTCGCCGTCGTCGTGGTCGCGGCCGTCTTCCCGGCAGCGGCCTTCGTCGCGGTCGTCTTCGCCGCGGTCGCCTTCGCGGCACCCGCCTTCTTCGCGACGGCCTTCTTCGCGGTCGTCTTCGCCGGGGCCGCCTTCTTGGCCGTGGCCTTCGTCGCGGGTGGCTGCGCGGCGGGTGTCTTCTTGGCGGCGGCCTTCTTCGCGGGGGCCGTCGCCTTCTTGGCCGCCGCCTGTTTCGGCACCGACGTCTTCTTCGCGGCACTCTTCTTCTGGGCGGCCGTGGGCTGCTCGGGGATCTTCTCCCCTGCCGTCCCCTTGGGACGGGAACCGCTGGACTCAGGGCGGGGGGTCACGGGCGGAGCCTCCAGGACGCAGGTGGGTCAGTCGGGTCGGGTCAGGTCAGGTGCCCGGTCGAGGCGAGCCGGTCTATGGCGGCCAGGGGCACCGGCAGCCAGTCGGGGCGGTGCCGGGCCTCGTACACCACCTCGTAGATCGCCTTGTCCGTCTCATAGGCGCGCAGCAGCACCGGGTCGGTGCGCGGATCGAGGCCGGAGGCCTCCGCGTACCCGGAGCAGTACGCGGACCGGCAGGTCTCGGCCCAGTCCGGCTGGGGCGGATCGGCCGAGCGCGCCGCGTAGTCGAAGGACCGCAGCATGCCGGCGACGTCCCGCACCGCCGGCTGCGGCATGCGACGCTCGGCCAGCGGCCGGGCGGGCTCGCCCTCGAAGTCGATCAGCCACCACTCGCCGGCCGGCGAGCGCAGGCACTGCCCGAGGTGCAGATCGCCGTGCACGCGCTGCGCGGTCCAGGTGCGGCCCTCGGCGGCCAGGTCGCCCAGTGCCGTGAACGCCGACCGCAGCCCGCCGGCGTACGGCCGCAGCGCGGGCACCGCCTGGACGGCCGCCTCCAGCCGCTCGATCATGCCGTCCACCATGAGCCGGAGCTGCATGTGACCGAGCGTGACCGTGGGCAGGGCCCGGGCCAGCGTGGTGTGCACCTCGGCGGTGGCCCGGCCCAGCGCCCGCGCCTCGGCGCCGAAGTCCTCGCCCTTGGCCAGCTCGCGCAGCGCCAGCTCCCAGCCGTCGGAGGCGCCCTGCACGAAAGGCTGGAGCACCCCCAGCACATACGGCTGGCCGGCCAGGTCGGCCGGGCCCGTCGAGAGCACCGGGTCTGCCGTGGGGTCGACGTCCGCGACCATCCAGGCCGTCGGCGCGGGCACCCGGGGGCAGCCCTCGCGAGCCAGCGCCAGCGGCAGCTCCAGGTCCGGGTTGACCCCGGGCACGATCCGCCGCAGCAGCTTCAGAATGAACGTATCGCCGTAGACGATCGACGAGTTGGACTGCTCCGCGGTCACCACGCGCGGCACCAGACCTGACCGGATGTCCTGGTCGAGGTCCCGCTCGAAACGGAGCCCGCCGATCCGGGCCTGGGTGCGCAGCGCCTCCAGGAGCAGTTCGGCGGGCCGGACGTCGTGCAGGGCGTCGTAGGTCGTCCGTCCGGCCAGCGGCCCCGTCGACAGGTGTCCGATCAGCGCGGGCGCCAGCCGGGGCGGCAGCGCCTCGCGCGCGCCTATCAGCAGCTGGTAGCAGTCGCCGGGGTGGCCGGGCGCGCCGTGCGACGGTACGGACGGCTGGTGGGCGCGCACGAGCAGGTGGTACAGGCCGAGCTTGCCGTTGGCAGGGAGCAGCTCGGTGGCCTCGACCAGCGTGAATCCGGTGACCGGACGTCCCTTGCCCGCGAACCAGCGCTGTCGCGGAAGCCACTCCCGCAGCAGCGGATCGAGGGAGGCAAGAAGGCCGGGCGGGGCGGTGACGGTGCGTGTGACGGCTTCCGACATGGCGTCGCGTCCTTTCACCCATGATTGGTGCGCCTCCGGGGCCTTCAGCAGGTGCCGGCGGCGCCCCTCCGGCTCACGCGGATGGGCGGGGTGTTACTGATGCGTGCCCCGGGCGGGGCGGGAGAAACGCCCCGCCCCGGGGGTTTGCGGCCCGCCCCGTGATTCAGGGCCTCGTCAGGCCGACTCAGGCCTCACACGGTATCCCTGCGGAGCCGGAACCAGTAGAAACCGTGACCTGCCAGCGTCAGCAGATACGGCAGCTCGCCGATCGCCGGGAAACGGACCCCGCCGAACAGCTCCACCGGGTGCCGCCCCTCGAAGGCGCTCAGATCCAGCTCCGTGGGCTGCGCGAACCGCGAGAAGTTGTTCACGCACAGCACCAGGTCGTCCCCTCCTTCCTTTGACAAGGGGGCCTCCCGCAGGAACGCCAGCACCGCCGGGTTCGTCGACGGCAGCTCGGAGTACGAGCCCAGACCGAAGGCCGGGTTCTGCTTGCGGATCTCGATCATGCGGCGGGTCCAGTGCAGCAGCGACGACGGTGAGGCCATGGACGCCTCGACGTTGGTCACCTGGTAGCCGTAGACCGGGTCCATGATCGTGGGCAGGAACAGCCGTCCCGGATCGGACGAGGAGAACCCCGCGTTGCGGTCGGGCGTCCACTGCATCGGCGTGCGCACCGCGTCCCGGTCGCCGAGCCAGATGTTGTCGCCCATGCCGATCTCGTCGCCGTAGTACAGGATCGGCGAGCCCGGCAGCGACAGCAGCAGGGCCGTGAACAGCTCGATCTGGTTACGGTCGTTGTCCAGCAGTGGGGCGAGACGGCGCCGGATGCCGATGTTGGCGCGCATCCGTGGGTCCTTGGCGTACTCGGCCCACATGTAGTCGCGCTCTTCGTCGGTGACCATCTCGAGCGTGAGCTCGTCGTGGTTGCGCAGGAAGATGCCCCACTGGCAGCCCGAGGGGATGGCCGGGGTCTTGGCCAGGATCTCGGAGACGGGGTAGCGGGATTCGCGCCGTACCGCCATGAAGATGCGCGGCATGACCGGGAAGTGGAACGCCATGTGGCACTCGTCGCCGCCGGCCGCGTAGTCGCCGAAGTAGTCGACGACGTCCTCGGGCCACTGGTTGGCCTCCGCCAGCAGCACGGTGTCCGGATACTGCGCGTCGATCTCCTTGCGCACCCGCTTCAGGAAGGAGTGCGTGGCGGGCAGGTTCTCGCAGTTGGTGCCCTCCTCCTGGTACAGGTACGGCACCGCGTCCAGCCGGAAGCCGTCGATGCCCAGGTCCAGCCAGAACTTCAGGGCGGAGATCATCTCCTCCTGCACGGCCGGGTTCTCGTAGTTGAGGTCCGGCTGGTGGGAGAAGAACCGGTGCCAGTAGTACTGCTTGCGGACCGGGTCGAAGGTCCAGTTGGAGGCCTCGGTGTCGACGAAGATGATCCGCGCGTCCGGGAACTGCTTGTCGTCGTCGGCCCACACGTAGTAGTCGCCGTAGGGCCCGTCGGGGTCCTTGCGCGACTCCTGGAACCACGGGTGCTGGTCGCTGGTGTGGTTCATGACGAAGTCGATGATCACGCGCATGCCGCGCTGGTGGGCGGCGTCGACGAACTCCACGAAGTCGGCCAGGTCACCGAACTCCGGCAGCACGGCCGTGTAGTCGGAGACGTCGTAGCCGCCGTCGCGCAGGGGGGATTTGAAGAACGGCGGCAGCCACAGGCAGTCGACGCCGAGCCACTGGAGGTAGTCGAGCTTTGCGGTCAGGCCCTTCAGGTCACCGACGCCGTCGCCGTTGCTGTCCTGGAAGGAGCGGACGAGCACCTCGTAGAAGACGGCGCGTTTGAACCACTCAGGGTCCCGGTCCCTGGCGGGAGTGTCCTCGAAGGTGTCCGGCACGGGTTCGTTGACGATCATGTTGTGGGTGACCCTCCGATCTGCGGGGTGGACGGTCGCAGAACCGAGAAGACGTGCGCGGGCCTGTGGCCCGGTTCGAGGCGCACATAGTTGGCCCTGCCCCAGTGGTAGGTCTCGCCGGTGAGCTCGTCGCGCACCGGCACCGACTCGTGCCAGTCCAGGCCGAGTTGCGGCATGTCCAACGAGACCGTGGCCTCCTGGGTGTGGTGGGGGTCGAGGTTGGCGACCACCAGAACCGTGTTCGAACCCTGCCGCTTCGAGTAGGCGATCACCGCCTCCTGGTCCGCGTGGTGGAAGTGGAGGTCGCGCAGCTGCTGGAGGGCCGGGTTCTCGCGGCGGATGGTGTTGAGCCGGGTCAGCAGCGGGGTGATGGTGCGGCCCTCGCGTTCGGCGGCTTCCCAGTCGCGGTGCCTGAGCTGGTACTTCTCCGAGTCGAGGTACTCCTCGCTGCCCTCTTTCAGCGGGGTGTTCTCACACAGCTCGTAGCCGGAGTAGATGCCCCAGGCCGGCGACAGGGTCGCGGCGAGGACGGCGCGGACCTCGAAGGCGGGGCGGCCGCCGTGCTGGAGGTAGGCGTGCAGGATGTCGGGGGTGTTGGCGAAGAAGTTCGGCCGCATGTAGGAGGCGGCCTCCCCGGACAGCTCCGTGAGGTACTCGGTCAGCTCCTGCTTGGTGTTGCGCCAGGTGAAGTAGGTGTAGGACTGCTGGAAGCCGATCTGGGCCAGCGTGTGCATCATCGCCGGGCGGGTGAACGCCTCGGCCAGGAAGATCACGTCGGGGTCGGTGCGGTTGATGTCCGCGATGACCCGCTCCCAGAAGACGACCGGCTTGGTGTGCGGGTTGTCCACCCGGAAGATCCGCACCCCGGCATCCATCCAGTGCCGCAGCACCCGGCAGGTCTCGGCGATCAGGCCGTCCATGTCGGCGTCGAAGGCGATGGGGTAGATGTCCTGGTACTTCTTCGGCGGGTTCTCCGCGTAGGCGATGGTGCCGTCGGGGCGGTGGTGGAACCACTCGGGGTGTTTTTGCACCCAGGGGTGGTCGGGGGAGCACTGCAGGGCGAAGTCCAGGGCGATCTCCAGCCCCAGCTCCCGGGCCCGGTCCACGAACCAGACGAAGTCCTCCAGGGTGCCCAGCTGAGGGTGGACGGCGTCGTGGCCGCCCTCGGGCGAGCCGATCGCCCAGGGCACGCCGACGTCGTCGGGGCCGGGGGAGAGGGTGTTGTTCCTGCCCTTGCGGAAGGTGGTGCCGATGGGGTGGATCGGGGGCAGGTAGACCACGTCGAAGCCCATCGCCGCGATCGCCGGCAGCCGGCGGGCCGCGGTGCGGAAGGTGCCGTGCGGCTGCTGCCGGGTGCCCTCCGAACGCGGGAAGAACTCGTACCAGGAGCCGTACAGGGCCCGCTCCCGCTCCACGAGCAGGGGCAGCGGCTCGGAGGTCGTGACCAGGTCCCGCAGCGGATGGCGGGCCAGGACCTCGTCCACCTCCGGTGTCAGCGCCGCCGCCAGCCGCGCCGCCGCCGGGCGGTCCTCGTCCCGCAGCGCGGCGACGGCCGCGAGGATCACGTCCCGGCCCTCCTCCTCGGGCACGCCGGCGGCCGCCCTCTCGTACAGCCGCGCGCCCTCCTCCAGCACGATGTCCGTGTCCATGCCGGCCGGGATCTTGATCTGCGCGTGATGGCGCCAGGTGCTGACCGGGTCGCCCCACGCCTCCACCGTGAACGACCACAGGCCGGGCTCCCCGGCGGTGACCTCGGCGCCCCACCGGTCCGTCCCCGGAGCCAGCTCACGCATCGGCGTCCACGGGCCGGGGCGGCCCTGCGGATCCCTCAGGACGGCATTGGCGGCGACCGCGTCGTGCCCCTCCCGGAACACGGTCGCCGAGATCTCGAAGGTCTCGCCGGTCACGGCCTTGGCCGGCCGGCGTCCTCGCTGGACGACCGGGCGGACGTCGAGCACGGGTATGCGCCCGACGGCGGTCGCGTCGCCCACGGGGGGTGGTTGCGGGACTTGCGGACCGGCGTCGGCCGGGCGCGCGGGTCGGGACTCGCCGCCGGGCGCGCGCGCCCCGGTGCGGCGGGTGGGGGGTGGTGACGAGTGGTGCTTGGCGGGCATGACCGCTCCTGTCCGCGTCAACGTGGGTAGGCGGATGTGTGTGGGGAGGTGGGTCCTGCATGGTGCTCCTGAGAGGGGTACCCGGAGGAGCCTTCCCACCCTATTCGGGTGGGCAATCCGGCACTTTGTTAACTACTCACGCGTATGTCGACACACAAGACCGGCCTCGTCCGTGACGGACGAGGCCGGCCCCTGCGCGTGGCTGCTCCTTCGCCCTAGCCGTGCGGCACCCGCAGTAACCTGTCCGGCGAACCGGGACCCCGGCCGGAGATCTTCCCGGTCGCCGCTCCTTCCGTCAGGGCCCTTGTGACCTGGGCCGGAGCCGCTTTCGGATGATCGGCCAGATACAGCGCGGCCGCGCCGGCGGCGTGCGGCGCCGCCATCGAGGTACCCGAGAAGGTGGCCCGCGCGGTGTCGCTCGCGGCCGACGCCGAGGTGATGTCCACGCCCGGGGCGAACAGATCGAGGGCCGGACCGTGGTTGGAGAAGGCCGGTTTCGCATCCCTCCGGTCGGTCGCGCCGACCGTGAGCGCCTGCCTGACGCTCCCCGGGGAGTACAGGCCCGCCGGCCTGCCGTCGTTGCCCGCGGCGACCGTGTAGGTGACGCCCGAGGCGATGGAGGCGCGGACGGCGGCGTCCAGCCGCTCGTTGCGCGGGCCGCCCAGGCTGAGGTTGGCGACGGCGGGCTTCTTCGCGTGCCGGGTCACCCAGTCGATCCCGGCGATCACCCGGGCCGTGGTGCCCGCCCCCGCCGCGTCGAGGACGCGCACGGAGACGACGCGGGCCCGCTTGGCGACACCGTGGGTCCTCCCGGCGACCGTGCCGGCGACGTGCGTGCCGTGGCCGTTGGCGTCCGAGGCGACCCTGTCGTTCCCGACGAAGTCCCAGCCGTGGCTCGCCCGGCCGCCGAAGTCCCGGTGCGTGGTCCGGACACCGGTGTCGATCACGTACACGGTCACCCCGGCGCCCGCCGACTCGGGCCAGGCGTAGCTCCGGTCCAGCGGCAGCCCCGGCTGGTCGACGCGGTCCAGCCCCCAGGAGGGCGGCCCGGGCTGTGTGTGCTCCAGCCGCACACGGGTGTCCTGGACGACCGAGGCGACCCGGGGGTCGGCGGCGAGCCGCCCGGCCCGTCTCTCGTCGGTCCTGATCGCGTAGCCGTTCAGGACAGTGCCGTAGGTGTGGCTGACGTGCACCCCGTACTTCTCGGCGAGGGCCTTCCCGGCCGCCGACGGAGCCCGTGTGCCCTCCTTCAGTGTCACCACGTAACTTCCGTGCACGGAGCCGGGTTGTCCGGCGCCGAGTATCCGCCCCTCCGGTACGGCGTGCGCGGGCAGGGTGATGGCCGAAAACGCCGCGGCACAGATCGCCGCCGCCAGGCCCCCCGTCCAGCGCAGACGCCGAGTGCGCGTCCGTGCCATGGTTCGAGTTCCCCTCCTCGACTCGGCGTACGGCTGCCGCGCGGCACCGCGTACGAACAGGCGCGGGCCGGTACGCCAGGGGCAGCCTCTCGTGACGCGTGAAGTGCCACAAGGACGCCTACGGGGGCGGAATCGGCCATATCCGTGGATGGGCCGGTTCCGGCCGATCGGGCGTCGGGAGGCGGAGCTTCAGCGACTGCGGCACCGACGCCGGTACTGTCGTAGGTGACGCCGATGAAGCCGTGTGTCACAACCCTGCGTCATCCCGCCAACGCGCCGAGGTGGAACCCGTGAAGGCGATCCGTCGATTCACCGTCCGACCCGTTCTCCCCGAACCCCTCCGGCCGCTCAGTGATCTGGCCCGCAATCTGCGCTGGTCGTGGCATGCGGAGACCCGTGACCTGTTCCAGTCCGTCGATCCCGAGCGCTGGGCCGCCTCGGGCGGCGACCCGGTCCGGCTGCTGGGCAGCGTGCCGCCCGCGCGGCTCGCGGACCTGGCGACGGACCGCCGCTTCCTGCGCCGCCTCGCCGCCGTCGCGGGCGATCTGAACGACTACCTGACCGGCGACCGCTGGTACCAGGCCCAGCCCGACGAACTCCCCGCCGCGATCGCCTACTTCTCACCCGAGTTCGGCATCACGGCCGCCCTGCCCCAGTACTCCGGCGGCCTCGGCATCCTCGCCGGCGACCATCTGAAGGCCGCCAGCGACCTCGGTGTCCCGCTGATCGGCGTCGGCCTGCTCTACCGCCACGGTTACTTCCGCCAGACCCTGTCCCGGGACGGCTGGCAGCAGGAGCACTACCCCGTCCTCGACCCCCACGAGCTGGCCGTGGTCCTCCTGGAGGAGCCCGACGGCACCCCCGCCCAGGTCGCCCTCGCCCTGCCCGGCGGCAGGCAGCTGCACGCCCGGATCTGGCTGGCGCAGGTGGGCCGGGTCCCGCTGCTGATGCTGGACTCGGACGTCGAGGAGAACGACCTCGGCGAGCGCGGCGTGACCGACCGGCTCTACGGCGGCGGCAGCGAGCACCGGCTGCTCCAGGAGATGCTGCTCGGCATAGGAGGGGTCCGGGCGGTGCGCACGTACTGCCGGCTGACCGGGCACCCCGCGCCGGAGGTCTTCCACACGAACGAGGGACACGCCGGGTTCCTCGGCCTGGAGCGGATCGCCGAGCTCTGCGCCGAGGGTCTGGACTTCGACTCGGCGCTGGAGGCGGTCCGCGCCGGGACCGTCTTCACCACCCACACCCCCGTCCCGGCCGGCATCGACCGCTTCGACCGCGAGCTGGTCGCCCGCCACTTCGGCCCCGACGCCGAGCTGCCCCGCATCGACGTCGAGCGCGTCCTCAGGCTCGGCATGGAGACCTACCCCGGCGGCGAGCCCAACCTGTTCAACATGGCGGTGATGGGCCTGCGCCTGGCCCAGCGCGCCAACGGCGTGTCCCTGCTGCACGGCAACGTCAGCCGCGAGATGTTCTCGGGCCTGTGGCCCGGATTCGACGCCGACGAGGTGCCGATCACCTCCGTGACCAACGGGGTGCACGCCCCCACCTGGGTCGCCCCGGAGGTGTTTCGGCTCGGCGCCCGGCAGATCGGCGTCCACCGTGCCGAGGACGCCCTGACCGTCGGCGGCCCGGAACGCTGGGACGCCGTGGCGGACATCCCCGACCAGGAGATCTGGGAGCTGCGGCGGGGCTTGCGGGAGCAGCTCGTGACGGAGGTGCGGGAGCGGCTGCGGGCCTCCTGGCGGCAGCGCGGCGCCGGCACGGCCGAGCTGGGCTGGATCGACGGCGTGCTCGACCCGGACGTCCTCACCATCGGCTTCGCGCGGCGCGTCCCGTCGTACAAGCGCCTGACGCTGATGCTGCGCGACCGCGACCGGCTGATGGACCTGCTGCTGCATCCCGAGCGGCCGGTCCAGATCGTCGTGGCCGGCAAGGCCCACCCCGCGGACGACGGCGGGAAGCGGCTGGTGCAGGAACTGGTGCGGTTCGCGGACGATCCGCGGGTACGGCACCGGATCGTGTTCCTGCCGGACTACGGCATGGGGATGGCGCAGAAGCTGTACCCGGGGTGCGACATCTGGCTGAACAATCCCCTTCGCCCGCTGGAGGCCTGCGGCACGTCCGGGATGAAGGCGGCCCTCAACGGCTGTCTGAATCTGTCCGTCCTGGACGGCTGGTGGGACGAGTGGTTCCAGCCGGACTTCGGCTGGGCCATCCCCACGGCAGACGGGGTGGGAACCGACCCGGACCACCGCGACGACATAGAGGCCGCGGCGCTGTACGACCTCCTGGAGCAGCGGGTCACGCCGAGCTTCTACGAACGCGGCGGGCACAGCGGGCTGCCCGACCGCTGGATCGAGATGGTCCGCCAGACCCTGAGCCTGCTCGGACCGAAGGTGCTGGCCGGGCGCATGGTCCGCGAGTACGTCGAGCGGCTCTACGCGCCCGCTGCGCTCTCCCACCGGTCCATGGGCCCGGACGTGGCGCGCGATCTCGCGGAGTGGAAGACCAGGGTGCGGGCGGCGTGGCCGGGCGTCACCGTCGACCATGTGGAGACGTCCGTGGCTGCGGCGCTGGCGGAGCTCGGTACGACGCTGGGGCTGCGGGTGCGGGTGGGGCTCGGGGAGCTCGGGCCCGATGACGTCGAGGTGCAGGCGGTGTCGGGCCGGGTGGACGAGGAGGACCATATCGCTGACGCGACGGTCGTTCCCTTGAAGCCGGTGGGGTCTCCCGACCAGGACGGGCGCTGGGTTTATGAGGGGCCCTTGTCTCTGGATCGCACCGGGCCTTTCGGGTATACGGTGCGGATCCTTCCCGCGCATCGGCTTTTGGCTTCGAGTGCGGAGTTGGGCTTGGTGGCCGGGCCCTCTGAGGAGCTTGTCGAGGCTGCGGGGCTGCTGATGCGTTGAGTGTCGTGTGCGGGCGCGTGGGGGCTTGTCGCGCAGTTCCCCGCGCCCCTTAGGCCAACTCACCACCCTGCGTTGCCAGGTTCCGTAGGACATTGCCGCACCGCCGCGCATACGCGTGCTGGAAGCCCCTGGTCGCCGGGCCGCCCGCCCTCGCGTACCACTTCGCGCCGCGGCTGAAGGCGTTCACGGTCAGCCAGACCGTGCCGTCGCCCGTGCGGTCCACGACGAAGGACTCCTCGCCGCACTCGGGGTGGCCGGGCAACGTGCCGTAGGCCCAGCCGGCGCGGCGGGGTTCCTCGACCGTCCACACCACACGGCAGGGGGCCTTGATCATGCCGGCGAGGGTGACGGTGACGTCGACGCCGGGGGCGGCCCGGTCCGCGCCGGCGTCGATGCCGACGCCCAGGGCCCGGTGCATCTCCCACGTGAGCACCGCCTCCGAGGCCCGGCGGAAGACCTCCTCGCCCTCGCCGAGGCGCGTGCGCACGTTCATGGGATGGAAGCCCGGCGGGCAGAAGCCCTGGTCGCGGGTGGCGCCGACATCGGCGTAGGTGAAGTCCTTCGG
Source organism: Streptomyces africanus (assembly GCF_002150735.1). Classification (GTDB taxonomy): domain Bacteria; phylum Actinomycetota; class Actinomycetes; order Streptomycetales; family Streptomycetaceae; genus Streptomyces; species Streptomyces africanus. Next base: position 6,953 of record NZ_MUKA01000031.1, on the reverse strand, counting down.
ATCCGGATAAGACACGGTCACCAAGAGTAGGGCGGTACCCGGGCCCGCCTTCGGTCCGGGTACCGCCCCAGGGGGTGCTTCGGTCAGCCGACGTTGACGGCGGACCAGGCGGCCGCGACCGCCTTGTACTCGGTGCTGGACGCGCCGTAGAGCGCCGAGGCCGCGTTCAGGGTCGCCGTGCGGGCCTGCGCGTACTTGGTCGTCGACGTCATGTACGTCGTCAGCGCCTTGTACCAGATCTGCAGCGCCTTGGTCCGGCCGATGCCGGTGACCGTGGAGCCGTTGGACGTCGGCGAGTTGTAGGTCACGCCGTTGATGGTCTTCGAGCCGCTGCCCTCGGACAGCAGGTAGAAGAAGTGGTTGGCGGGGCCGGAGGAGTAGTGGACGTCCACGCTGCCGAGGCTGGAGGACCAGGCGTCCTTGGACGCGCCGTCCTTGCTGGGCTTGTCCATGTAGCGCAGCGGGGAGCCGTCGCCATTGATGTCGATCTCCTCGCCGATGAGGTAGTCACCGACGTCGGAGGAGTTGGCGGCGAAGAACTCGGCGCCGGCGCCGAAGATGTCGCTGGTGGCCTCGTTCAGGCCGCCGGACTCGCCGCTGTAGTTGAGGCCGGCCGTGGCCGACGTCAGGCCGTGGCTCATCTCGTGGGCGGCCACGTCGAGCGAGGTCAGCGGGTTGGTGTTGCCCGAGCCGTCGCCGTAGGTCATGCAGAAGCAGCTGTCCGACCAGAAGGCGTTGACGTAGCTGTTGCCGTAGTGGACGCGCGAGTAGGCGGCCTTGCCGTCGTTGCGGATGCCGTTGCGGCCGAAGGTGCTCTTGTAGAAGTCCCAGGTGATCTGGGCGCCGTAATGGGCGTCGGCGGCGGCGGTCTCCAGGTTGGACGGGTTGCCGTCGCCCCAGACGTCGTCCGAGCCGGAGAAGAGCGTGCCGGTGCCGGAGGTGCCGCGGTTGAGGTTGTACGTCTTGTGCCCGCCGCGCGTGCCGTCCGTGAGGTTGTACGAGGACCCGGACTTGGTGGTGCTGAGGGTGACCTTGCCGCTGTACGTGGTGTTGCCCGTGCCGGTCTCGATGCCCTGGTACTCGTAGAGCTTCTTGCCGGTGGCGGCGTCGGTGACGACGTGCAGCTCGTTCGGGGTGCCGTCCTCCTGGAGGCCGCCGACGACCGTCTCGTAGGCGAGGGTGGGCTTGCCGTCGGCCGCCCAGATCACCTTGCGGGGCGTGGAGTTCGCCTCGGTCTTCTCCGAGCCGGCGGCCTTGGCGAGCGTCACGGCCTGCTTCTCGGCCTTGGCGGCGGTGACCGCCGGCTTGAGCGAGCCGACCTCGATCTTCGCCTTCGTGGCTCTGGTGACGCCCTTGGCGGCGCCGGACTTCGACGCGTGCACCACGAGGTCGCCGCCGAGGACCGGCAGGCCCGCGTAGGTGCGCTCGTAGCGGGTGTGGACCGTGCCGTCGGCGTCCTTCACGACGTCTCTGACGACCAGCTTCTCCTGTTCGCCGAGGCCTATCTCGTCGGCGGTCCGCGCGGCGTCCGCCTGCTGCTCCTTGATGAGGGCGGCGCGGGCGGGCGCGGTCAGCAGGACGGGTGAGGCGGCCAGGGCCGGCTTGCCGGAGGAGGCGTCGGCGGCGGCGCTGCTGCCGGAGGCCAGACCGGTGGTGAGCAGGGCGCCGGCCGCGACGGCGGTGGCGATGGCGAGCGTGGTGCGCTTGTGACGCGCGTAGACAGAGGTAGACACACAAGCTCCTCGATGTGGGGGAAGTGCTGTGGTGCTGTGCGGCGGGTGGGGGAAGAGTGGCACCTCGGACGCGTACATGTCAGGAGCCCGCGTGATGTTGGCCGGAAATCGACGTGGTGTACGCCCGGACACGTGAAGCGGGCGCCGTCCCGGGGGAGTCGAACCCGCCGGGGCGGCGCCCTGCCCTGGGCAGACCGCGAACGGGCCTACGGGAAGGTGAGCTTCCAGCTGTTGATGTATCCGGTGTCGCGGGCCGCGTTGTCCTGGACCCGCAGCTGCCAGACGCCGTTGGCGGCCTCGGACGAGGCGTTCACCGTGTACGTCGTGTTGATGTTGTCCGCGCTGCCGCCGGTGCCGTAGCCCTTCAGCGTGTACGCCGTGCCGTCGGGGGCGACCAGCTGCACCTGGAGGTCGCCGATGTAGGTGTGGACGATGTCCACGGCGACCTGGAGGTTGGACGGCGCGTTGCCGGTCCGCCCCGAGACGGTGATCGACGACGTGACCGCCGCGCCCCGGTCCGGGATCGCCACGTCGGCGGTGTTCTCGAAGGACGTACCGCCGCCGCCTCCGCCGCCGGAGCGCGTGCCGACGTTGATGCCCGCCCAGGCGTCCTGGACCGCCTTGTACTCGGCGCTGTCGGCGCCGTAGAGCTCACCGGCCGCCGCCAGGGTGCCGGTGCGGGCGCCCGCGTAGTTGGTCGTGGAGGTGAACTTGGTGGTCAGCGCGCGGAACCAGATCTTCTCCGCCTTGTCCCGGCCGATGCCGGTGACCGGAAGGCCGTCCGAGGTGGGCGAGTCGTAGGTGACACCGTTGATGGTCTTGGTGCCGCTGCCCTCGCTCAGCAGGTAGAAGAAGTGGTTCGCGGGGCCCGAGGAGTAGTGCACGTCGATCGAGCCGATGCCCGAGTACCAGGCGTCCTTGGACGCGCCGTCCTTGCTGGGTTTGTCCATGTAGCGCAGCGGCGTGCCGTCGCCGTTGATGTCGATCTCCTCGCCGATGAGGTAGTCACCGACGTCGGAGGAGTTCTTCGCGTAGAACTCGACGGTCGAGCCGAAGATGTCGCTGGTCGCCTCGTTCAGGCCGCCGGACTCGCCGCTGTAGTTGAGGCCGGCCGTGGCCGAGGTGAGCCCGTGGGTCATCTCGTGGGCGGCCACGTCGATCGACGTCAGCGGGTTCGCGTTGCCCGAGCCGTCGCCGTACGTCATGCAGAAGCAGCTGTCCGACCAGAACGCGTTGACGTAGTTGTTGCCGTAGTGGACCCGCGAGTACGCGCCCGTGCCGTCGCCGCGGATGCCGCTGCGGCCGTGCACGTTCTTGTAGTAGTCCCAGGTCAGTTGGGCGCCGTAGTGGGCGTCCGCGCCGGCCGACTCCGCGTTGGACGGACTGCCGTTGCCCCAGACGTCGTCGGGGCCGGAGAAGAGCGTGCCGGTGCCGGAGGTGCCCCGGTTGAGGTTGTACGTCTTGTGGCCGCCGCGGGCGCCGTCGGTGAGGTTGTACGCCGACCCGGACTGGGTGGTGGTGAGGTCGACCGTGCCGGAGTACACCGTGTTGCCGGTGCCGGTCTCGATCGCCTCCCACGCGTACAGCTTCGCGCCGGTGGTGGCGTCGGTGACGACGTGCAGTTCCTGCGGGGTGCCGTCGTGCTGGAAACCGCCGACGACCGTCTCGTAGGCCACGACCGGCTTGCCGTTCCCGGCCCAGATCACCTTGCGGGGCTCGCGGTTGACGTCCGGGCTCTTGGCCTTCTCGGCCCTGCTCGCGGCCAGGGCCTGCTGCCGGGCCCGCGCGGCGGGCACCGCGGCCTTCGTCGTGGCCGGCTTGATCGCGGCGCGGGTGGCCTTCACGACGGACGCGGTGGCGTCCGTCTTCGTGCTCTCGACGACCAGGTCGCCGCCGAGGACGGGCAGGCCGTCGTAGGTGCGCTCGTAGCGCGTGTGCACGGTGCCGTCGCGGTCCTTGAGGACGTCGCGGACGACCAGCTTCTCCTTGGCGCCGAGGCCCAGGTCCTTCGCGGCCTGCGCCGTGCCGGCGTCGGCTTGGCGGAGCAGCGCGGCGCGCTGGGCGGGGGTGAGCCTGACCGACTCCGAGCCGGGGTTCGCCTTGGCCGCGGCCGACGGCGCCTTCTCCGGTGCTGCGGTGGCGGTGCCGCTCTGCACGGCGGCGGCGATCAGCGCGGCGACGCCGGCGAGGGCCACGGCCGCGGCGCGGCGGGGAGCGCGGGACGTGCGTCTGTGGGAGCTGCTTCTTCGCGAGGAACTGCTTCTCAACACTGACTCCTTCTGCGGGGCCGGGGGTCGCCCGGCCTGGGGAGGTGGAGGTGTTGCTGTGGGGTTGCTGTGGAGCAGTCGTGGGAAGCGTGGCAGGCGAGTGCGCTTTCTGTCAGGGGCGCGTCAAAGGTATGGCCGGAAACGGTTCGTTGACCGGAAAGTCGTGTTCGCTATACGGACGATTCCCGGGTGTCGGGCAGGTCCCCGTGCCAGGAGTGCCACAGCGCCGCGTAGGGTCCGTCCGCCGCCACCAGCTCGTCGTGCGTGCCGAGTTCGGTCAGCCGGCCGTCCTCCATCACGGCCACCCGGTCGGCGTCGTACGCGGTGTGCAGCCGGTGCGCGACGGCGATGACCGTGCGCCCTTCGAGTACGGCGGCCAGGGCGCGCTCGGTGTGCCGGGCCGTCGTCGGGTCGAGCAGCGCGGTCGCCTCGTCGAGGATCAGCGTGTGCGGGTCCGCCAGCACCACGCGGGCCAGGGCGAGTTGCTGGGCCTGCGAGCCGTCGGTCCGGCAACCGCCCTGGCCCAGGGGGGGTGTCCAGGCCGTCGGCAGCTCGCGCACCCTCTGGTTTTCTGGCACGGTGGCCGGTCCTTCAGGGGCGGTGCGAATGTCTGCTCCCGCCCAACCCATATAAAGGCCTCTAAGCCAGGCTGTCCCGCCAGGCCCGGTGCAGATCCGCGAACCTGCCCGTGCCCGCGACGAGTCCGGCCGGTTCGCCGTCCTCGACGATCCTCCCGCGTTCCATCACCAGGACACGGTCCGCGATCTCCACGGTCGACAGCCGGTGCGCGATGACGACGGCCGTGCGGCCCTTCAGCACCGTCGCCATCGCCCGCTGCACCGCGCGCTCGCCCGGGATGTCCAGCGAGCTGGTCGCCTCGTCGAGGATCAGCACGGCGGGATCGGCCAGCAACGCCCGTGCGAACGCCACCAGTTGCCGCTGACCGGCCGAGATGCGGCCGCCCCGCTTGCGTACGTCGGTGTCGTAGCCGTCGGGCAGGGAGCTGATGAAGTCGTGCGCGCCGATCTCCTTCGCCGCCCGCTCCATCTCCTCGCGCGAGGCGTCCGGCCGGCCGATCGCGATGTTGTCGGCGACCGTGCCGGAGAACAGGAACGCCTCCTGCGTCACCATGACCACCCCGCGCCGCAGTTCGGGCACGGCGAGGTCGCGCAGGTCGACGCCGTCCAGCAGCACCCGGCCCTCGGACGGGTCGTAGAACCGGGCCAGCAGCTTGGCCAGCGTCGACTTGCCGGCGCCCGTGGAACCCACGACCGCGACCGTCTGCCCGGCCGGGATCGTCAGGTCGAAACGGGGCAGCACCTCGCCGCCGGTGCGGTAGCCGAAGCGGACGCCGTCGAAGACCACGTCGCGGCCGGGGTGTTCGCTCTCGAGCGGCGGGAGCTGCCGGGGTGTGGCCGGCTCGGGGACCGACGGGGTCTGGGCGAGCAGCCCGGCGATCTTCTCCAGCGAGGCCGCCGCCGACTGGTAGGAGTTGAGGAACATCCCGAGCCGGTCGATGGGGTCGTACAGCCGCCGCAGGTACAGCACGGCCGCCGCCAGCACGCCGAGGGCCAGCGTGCCGTCCGCGACCCGGTAGGCGCCCCACAGCACGATCGAGGCGACCGCCGTGTTGGCGACCAGCCGGGAACCGGTGACGTACCGGGCCATCTCCAGCAGCGCGTCGCCGTTGGTGCGCTCGTGCCGCCGGTTCAGCGCGCCGAAGTCCGCGTCGTTGGCCGCCTCGCGACGGAACGCGCGCACCGGCCGGATGCCGTTCATGGTCTCGACGAACTTGACGATGACGGCCGCGATCGCCGTCGACCGTGCCCGGTACACCCGGCCGGCCCGCCGCTGGTACCACCGCACGAGTGCGTAGAGGGGCACCAGGGACGCCACCGCCACACCCCCGAGGCCCAGGTCGAGCCAGAGGAGCATGGCCGAGATGTAGACGAAGGACAGGATGACCGTCACGAGCTCCTGGAGGCCCTCGTCCAGCAGCTCGCGCAGCGACTCCACGTCCGTGGTCGAGCGGGAGATGAGCCGGCCCGAGGTGTAGCGCTCGTGGAAGTCGACGCTCAGCGCCTGCGCGTGGCGGAAGATCCGGCCGCGCAGGTCCAGCAGCACGTCCTGGCTGACGCGGGCCGCGGTGGCGACGAACGCGAACTGGAGCCCGCCCGCGGCCAGCGCGCACGCCAGATAGCCGACGGCCACCGCGATCAGCGGCCCGTGGTCCTGCGCCCGGAACGCCGGCACGGCACGGTCGATGGCGTACGCCACGAGCAGCGGGCCCGCCTGCACGACCGCCTGCTGGAGCAGCAGCAGGAGCGTCGTGACCGTGACACGGGCCTTCATGGGCGCGAGCAGGGAGCGCAGCAGGGCGGCGGTGGCGCCCGGGGGTGTGGGCAGGACGTCCCGGTCGAAGGGGTCGCCGGTGGCCGGGGTCCGGGCGCCGGGCTTCTCGGCGCCGGGCTTCCCGCCGTCCGGTTTCTCGTCGTCGGGTGTCCCGTCGGCCGGTGCGGTGGTCGCCGCCGTCATCGTGCGCCCTCCTGTTCGCCTGAGAGTCCGCCTGACGGTTCGCCCGGCTGTTCCCCTGACGGTTCGCCGGACATCAAGTGCGCGTACTCGGGGTTCGTACGCAGCAGTTCCTGGTGGGTGCCGACCGCGGCGATCCGGCCGCCGGACAGCAGGGCGACCCGGTCGGCGAGCAGCACGGTGGACGGGCGGTGCGCCACGATCAGGGCGGTGGTGTCCGCGAGGACCCGCCGCAGGGCGGCCTCCACGGCGGCCTCCGTGTGCACGTCCAGGGCCGACAGCGGATCGTCCAGGACGAGGAACTCCGGCTGTCCGACGACAGCTCTGGCCAGTGCCAGGCGCTGCCGCAGGGGACGGACACCCGGGTGGGCGAGCAGGGCCACAGCCTCTCCGGCGGGCAGCGGCAGCGCCTGGCACTGGC
>NZ_MUKA01000263.1:277-10927 GCF_002150735.1 Streptomyces africanus | reverse complement strand
GCGGGTGAGCCGAGGAGCCGCGTGGGAGCCACCCGGTGGGTCAGCAGGGGGAGCGGTGCGGCGACGCGGTGCGGGCGATGGGCCGCGATGCCGGGAGGTGCGGGGGCCAGGGGGACGAGCAGGTCGGTGGCGGCGGGGTGGCCGGTGGCACCGTCGGCGGTGATGTCCTCGTGCAGCCAGAGCGTCAGCATGTACAGGCCGGGCACGGACAGCAGGCGGGGCTGGTACGGCTGCGACATCGTCTCGGCCTGGCGCAGGGCGCGCTCGGTGGAGGCGATGTACGGGCCCTCGAAGAAGCGGGAGAAGGCCCAGCCGTCGGGAGTCAGCATGGTCTCCGCCGCGGCCACCGCACGGTCGCCGCAGCGGATCAGGAAGCGCCACCCGGCCAGCCGGGTGGCCGCCACGCCCTCGGCCGTGACGCGGTCGAGGACGTGGACGGGCAGGGGGAGCTCGGGAGTGGCGGGTCCCTGGGCCCGGAGCAGGGAGGGAGTTCGGGCCTCACGGACCACGGTGGGAGAGGAGAGCGCAGTCAGGACGGAACGGAGTGCGGGCGCGGGAGCCGGCGGGACATGCAGCGGCATGGTGGGTCGCCTCTCAGTTCAAAGGCACGGTGGCACGAGGGCGGGGGCGGACGGCGCTGTCAGCTCACGGAGGTCGTCAGAGGCAGGGGCCGGGGTCTCAAGAACGAGAGGGGGGTGGGTCCGCCGAACATCGCCTCGACGGCATGACCCATCGACCGTGGGCGCCAACCTTCTGCCTTGTTCGCGGAGTTTATACGACACGTGTTCAGACTGTGTTTCGTCTAGCCGTTTCCGGTGAGTAGAACAAGGGTACATTCGGTCGGCGAAACGCGAGAATTATCCCGATTCCACGCGGGGGTGCACGGCGATGACCTCGGCGAATGCTCCCGCAGCGGTCGGCCCATTCTCGTCGGCATTTTTCACGAGTTCGCGCAACCCCGAAACCCGGGCCGTTGCGTCATGCCGAGTGAATGTGCCACCGGTCATACGTGACCAGCGTAGCGGCCGACGGGCCCGTCCGGGACGTTATCGATCGCTTTCGCTGGGCATCCTCCACGTGACCGGGAACCCGGCGGCCGGATCTTCGGCCCGCATCATCCGAGGAGGGACGCATCGATGGGGGAGAAGGTCGTGGCGGGCGGGTTCGACCTGTCCGATCGCCAGCGCTACCGCGACAAGCTCCGTCGGTGCCTGACGGGCTTGGAGCGACTCCTGGCGGAGAAGCGGTTCGACCGCCCCAAGAACCTGATGGGGCTGGAGATCGAGTTGAATCTCGCCGGCGCCGACGGCATGCCGAAAATGTTGAACGCGCAAGTCCTCGAACGTATCGCGAGCCGTGATTTCCAAACAGAACTCGCCATGTTCAACCTGGAAGTCAACATTCCCCCACACCGCCTCGGAGATCGGGTATTCGATCGGCTCGCGGAGGAACTCCGTACGTCACTGGCATATGCCGACCGGAAAGCCGGTGAGGTCGACGCGGGAATCGTGATGATCGGTATTCTGCCGACCCTCGACCGGGACGACCTGGTGTCGTCGAACCTCTCCGACGTCGACCGCTACACCCTCCTCAACGACCAGATCGTGGCCGCCCGCGGCGAGGAGTTCACCCTCGACATCGCCGGTGTGGAGCACCTCAGCTGCACCTCCAAGTCCATCGCGCCGGAGGCCGCCTGCACCTCCGTGCAACTGCACCTCCAGGTCACCCCGGCCCGCTTCGCCGACGTGTGGAACGCGGCCCAGGCGGTCGCCGCCGCGCAGATCGCCGTAGGAGCCAACTCGCCGTTCCTCTTCGGCCGTGAGCTGTGGCGCGAGTCGCGGCCCCCGCTGTTCCAGCAGTCCACCGACACCCGCCCGCCCGAACTGCAGGCCCAGGGCGTCCGGCCGCGCACCTGGTTCGGGGAGCGCTGGATCACCTCGGCGTACGACCTGTTCGAGGAGAATCTGCGCTACTACCCGGCGCTGCTGCCGATCTGCGACGACGAGGACCCGCTGGAGGTGCTCGACCAGGGCGGCGCCCCGTCCCTCGCCGAGCTCGTCCTGCACAACGGCACGATCTACCGCTGGAACCGCCCGGTCTACGGCATCGCCGACGGCGTCCCCCACCTGCGCGTGGAGAACCGCGTCCTGCCCGCCGGGCCCACCGTCATCGACGTCGTCGCCAACGCGGCGTTCTACTACGGCCTCGTCCGCGCCCTCGCCGAGGAGCCGCGGCCGGTGTGGACCCGGCTGCCGTTCGAGGCGGCCGCCGCCAACTTCGACGCCGCGTGCAAGGACGGCATCGACGCCCGCTTCACCTGGCCCCGGCGCGGCCGCTACGGCGGCACCGCACAGGTCGACGCGGTGAGCCTGGTCCGCGACGAACTGCTGCCGCTCGCCGAGGCCGGGCTGGACGCGTGGGGCGTGGAGCCGGCCGACCGCGATCTGTACCTGGGCGTGATCGAGGAGCGGTGCCGGCGCAGGGTGAACGGGGCGAGCTGGCAGGCCGCGACCTTCCGCAAGGCACTGGACGCGGGCCACCCGAGGAGCGCCGCGCTGGCCGCCACGACCCGGCGCTATCGCGAGCTGATGCACAAGGGGGAGCCGGTGCACACCTGGCCCGTGGGGTCGCCGGAGCCGGTGCCGCTCGGCTGATGCGCCGCCGGGCCGATCTCCCGCTGCCCTCATACTGATCCGACAGGTCGGTGAAGTGGAGGCAGGTGTGCAGGCGGAGGCGAGCCCGGTGGCCGACGAATCCATTCCCCAGCAGCGGCTCTCGCGGCGGATGCTCCGCAACGAGACGCTGCTCGTGCTGGCGCTCTCGCTGGGGGCGAGCGGAGTCTCCGCCCTGATCAGCTTCCTCGGCTCGGTCACCAAGCCCGGCGGGCTGAAGGACCAGGCGGCCACGATGAACGCCTCGGCCGCGCCCGGCCGTCCCTGGCTCGACCTGGCCTGGCAGCTCTTCGGGATCACGACGGCCCTCGTGCCGGTCGTGCTCGTCGCGCATTTCCTGCTGCGCGAGGGCGCGGGCCTGCGCACCATCGGCTTCGACCGCACCCGCCCCTGGCCCGACCTCGGCCGCGGGGCGGCGATCGCGGCCGTCATCGGCAGCACCGGGATCGCCTTCTACCTGGCCGCCCGCGGCCTCGGCTTCAACCTCACCGTGGTGCCCGAGGCGCTGCCCGGCGTGTGGTGGAAGTACCCGGTGCTGATCCTCTCGGCGGTCCAGAACGCGGTGCTGGAGGAAGTGATCGTCGTCGGCTACCTGCTGCGGCGCCTCGGTCAGCTGGGCTGGACGCCGACGGCCGCGCTGGTGGGCAGCTCGGTCCTGCGCGGCTCGTACCACCTCTACCAGGGCATCGGCGGCTTCGTCGGCAACATGGTCATGGGCGTGGTGTTCGTCTATCTGTACCGCCGCTGGGGCCGGGTGGGCCCGCTGGTGGTGGCCCACTCGCTGCTCGACATCGGCGCCTTCGTGGGCTACGCGCTGCTGGCGGGCAAGGTCGGCTGGCTGCCGACGCCGTGAGAGACCGGGGGAGGGTCCGTCTCAGGCCAGCAGCTCGCCCTCGATGACGGTGACCGCCCCGCCGGACAGCAGGGTGCGCTCGCCGCGCAGCTCCGTGCGGACGCGGCCGGAGCGAGGGGAGGCCTGGAGGCCGGTGAGGCGGGGGCTGCCGAGGCGCTCGGACCAGAACGGGGCGAGCGCGGTGTGGGCGCTGCCGGTCACCGGGTCCTCGTCGATGCCGACGTTCGGGAAGAAGCAGCGCGAGACGAAGTCGTAGCCCCGGTCGGGGTCGTCCGCGCGGGCCGTGGCGATGACGCCGCGCTCGGAGTGGGCGGCGAGGGCCTTGAGATCGGGGGCGAGACCGCGCACCGTCTTCTCGTCGGCGACCTCGACCAGCAGGTCGCCGATGTTCGGGCCGGTGTCGAGGACCGTGAGCGGCTCGGTGCCCAGGGACTCGGCGAGGCCGTCCGGCGGGTCGACCCGGGTGAGCGGGGCGGTCGGGAAGTCGAGCGTGAGGGAGCCGTCCTCGGCGGGCGTGGCGGCGAGGACGCCGCTGCGGGTGGAGAACCGTACCGGACCCTCGTGGGCGCCGGTGGTGTGCAGGACGTGGGCGGTGGCCAGGGTCGCGTGGCCGCACATCGCGACCTCGGTGGCCGGAGTGAACCAGCGCAGCGCCCAGTCGGCCTCGCCGCCCTCGGGGAGGGGACGGGCGAAGGCCGTCTCGGCGTGGTTGACCTCCAGGGCGACGTTCTGGAGCCAGGTGTCGTCCGGGAAGGCGTCCGCGTCGTTCAGGAGGACGACCCCGGCCGGGTTGCCGGAGAAGGGGCGATCGGTGAAGGCGTCGACGATTCGAATCCGCATGCCACGACGCTAGAGGCTCGCCGCAGCGGCGGACCAAGGCCAATGCGCGAGTCCTGGACCGATTTACCCACGAGCCTTGTCTCGCGCCGGGGGATCACCAGGGCCGACCACCATGTAACCGCCGAGGACGCTGCTGACGCGGTCCGGATACGCGGTGGCGAGCTCGTGCTGGTTGCTCACGTGCACGGCCTGGACCGCGAAGTCGAGAACCACGATTCCGGCGAACGGGAGCCTCAGCGACCACGGCAGTTGCCCGAGGGCCACCCACGAGAGGATGAGCAGGGCGAGCGCAAGGCCGGTGACCGGGGCCGCCCGCCCGGCGCCCCGCGCCGAGCGCGCCGGCGAGTCCGGCGACGCCGAACAGGCCGATCCGGGCTCTCGCGCAGCCGCCACGGCGGGTCCGCCGGCGGCAGGGAGAGCCCGCTCCACAGGGTCCCGAACGACGCGAACAAGAAGAACGCGATGAGTCCGCGCGTGAGGAAGGCACGCTGCCCGAACAGTCCACCGAGTGAGGCGACGGCCTGCCCGTACCCCGCAGGCGGGTCGAGGCGCTCCTCCGACGGCAGTGCCACCAGGACGAGGGGCGCGAGCCCGAGGGACAGCACCGCGAGCACGGCGTAGACGCTCCGCCCGCCCCACGCCTCGGCGAGCGTGCCGGTGACGACCCGCGTGCCCGGGATGCCCGACGCGGCGAAGGCCACCGTGGTCTGCACCACGGCCGCGAACACCCGGCCGCCGCGAGCCCCGCGAACGCCACCCATGCGGCTGACGCCGACGCCGTGTGGCTCGACACCCAGCCCTGATACGGACGGACCCGATCGGGCCTTGTCATCCGAACGGTAGCGATATATCGTTGAGGCATCGCGACAGATCAACGATGGAATGGAGAGTGTTTGCGATGCATACTCACGGATTCGAGCACGGACATGGCCACGGCGGATCCCGTCACGGCGGCCGGGGTGGCTTCGAGGCGCTGCGTGCAGCCTTCGGGCCCTTCGGGCCGGGTGGTCCCGGTCCCGGCTGGGGCGGGCCCGGTGGTCCGGGCTTCGGTCCCGGACCCTGGGGCGGACGAGGGCGCGGCGGGCCGAGGGGAAGGGCGCGGCGCGGTGACGTGCGGGCCTCGATCCTGGCCCTGCTCAAGGACCGGCCGATGCACGGCTACGAGATGATCCAGGAGATCGCCGAGCGCAGCGGCGGGGCGTGGAAGCCCAGCCCCGGCTCGGTGTACCCCACCCTTCAGCTGCTGGAGGACGAGGGCCTGATCACGAGTGAGTCCGAGGGCGGCAAGAAGCTGTTCGCGCTCACCGAGGCGGGCCGTGTCGCGGCCGAGGAAGGGCCCGAGGCGCCCTGGGAGGAGGCCTCCCGCGGGGTCGACTGGGAGGCTCTCGGGGAGATCCGCCAAGCCGGCTTCGGTCTCATGGAGGCCTTCGGCCAGGTCTGGAAGACCGGCAGCAAGGAGCAGCGGGAGAAGGCGCTCGGCGTCATCAACGAGGCCCGCAAGAAGCTGTACCTGATCCTCGCCGACGAGGACTGACGATCGCGAGGGTTGAGCAGGCGCCCCGTGGAGTGATCCGCGGGGCGCCTCGGCTTGTGCCGGTTGCGGCCGGCCGCCTGGCGTCGGCGTCAGGTCACCAGCCCGTCCAGCTTGCGCAGCGACTCGTTCAGGGCGGCCGTGGCCGAGTCCTTGAGCTTGCCCGCCATCAGCGACACCGTCGTGCCCGTGAACTCGCCGTCGATGCGGACCGTCGTCGCGTCGCCGTCGGGTGTGAGGGTGTAGCGCGTCGCCACGGTCACGCCCATCGGGCCCTTGCCGCGGATGGCGAGCAGCCGCGCCGGTTCCAGTGCCTCGACCGTCCACTCCACCTCGGCCGGGAAGTTCATGAGCCGCATGTTCTCCCGGAACGTCGCGCCGACCTCGAGGGGGTCGGGGCCGCCCTCCGGGAAGTTCGTGTGGGTCGCGTTCCACTCGCCGTACGAGGACCAGTCCGTGAGTCCGGCCCACACCTTCTCGGCCGGTGCCCCGATGCGTGCCTCCGCGCTGACTTCGGCCATGCGACCACCTCTTCACGTCGGGCTGGATGTCGCGGAACGTAGCCGTGGCGGCCGCAATGTTCAATACTGACGACCTGTCAGACGCGCCGGAGTCGTGGCGCGAAACAGCCTGATGTCCTCCGTAAGGAGGAGATTCCGGCCGGCGATGTCCACTTCCCGTGGGACGCGAAAATGGTTCCCTCCGAGGATGCCCCGGGCGCCCGGGACTGATGGGGTGGGGGATGTGCAACCCCGTATCCCCCGCCAGTCGGCGCATGAGCACGGCATCCACCGCGCGGAGAACGATGCCAGGCTCAGTGACGAGCTGGCATCGGTGGTCACCGGTGCCCGCCGGAGGGCGGTCAGGGACGCGGACCGCCAGATCGACACGGCCCATCTGCTCCACTCGCTGCTGGAGTCCGACCCGCAGGCGCGTGCCCTCTTCGAGGAGCCGCAGATCGCGCGGCTGCTCGGCTACCTCGTCCAGCGCAGCATCGGCTACGGCCTGCGCTGGCAGAACGGCGTCGAGGACTCCGGCGCCGTCCCCGTCGTGACGGAGACCGCCGGCTTCTCGCCGCTGGCCGCGGCCTCGATGCAGTACGCCCGCGAACGGGCCGCGCGGCACGGCGGTCCGGCCCGCGGTGTCGACCTGCTCGCGGCGATCGTCGCCGACTCGCAGGCGCGCGCGGTCGAGGTGCTCCGACGCGCCGGGATCGACCAGCGCGCGGTGCAAGCCCGTATCGACGGCTGGACCGACGCGTCGCGGCAGTGCCCGCCTCAGGACTGTGTCCGAGGTGGCGAAGCCGCTTACTGACCGGGCTCGGCCGAGCCGCTCGTGACGTCCAGGCAGTGAGACAGGTGCCATAGGGGATGACGCTCCTGTCATCGCCTGTCATCATGTGCCGGTGCGTACGTCTGACAGCAGCCCCAGCAGGCACGGCAAGGGTGTCGGGCTCGGCCTCGCGCTCCTGTCCGCGGTCGCCTTCGGCGGATCCGGTGTCGCGGCCAAGCCCCTGATCGAGGCGGGTCTGGACCCCCTGCACGTGGTGTGGCTGCGTGCGACCGGGGCGGCCCTGGTGATGCTGCCGCTCGCCGTCCGCCACCGGGCGCTGCTGCGCCGCCGGCCCGGACTGCTCGCCGGATTCGGGCTGCTGGCCGTCGCCGGCGTCCAGGCCTGTTACTTCGCCTCGCTCTCCCGTATCCCCGTCGGGGTGGCCCTGCTCATCGAGTACCTGGCGCCCGCCCTCGTGCTGGGCTGGGTGCGGTTCGTGCAGCGGCGGCCCGTGACGCGTGCCGCGGCGGTCGGTGTGGTCCTCGCGGTCGGCGGGCTCGCGTGTGTCGTCGAGGTGTGGTCGGGGCTCCGCTTCGACGCCCTGGGGCTGCTGCTCGCCCTCGGCGCGGCCTGCTGCCAGGTGGGTTACTTCGTCCTCTCCGACCAGGGCAGCGACGCCGGGGACGAGGCACCCGACCCGCTCGGCGTCATCGCCTACGGCCTGCTCGTCGGCGCGGCCGTACTGACCGTCATCGCCCGGCCGTGGAGCCTGGACTGGTCCGTGCTCACCGGCACCGCCCGCATGGACGGCTCGCCCGTCGCCGCGGTCGCCCTGCTGGCCTGGATCGTCCTCGTCGCCACGGTCGTCGCGTACGTGACCGGCGTGCTCGCCGTGCGCCGGCTCTCCCCGCAGGTCGCCGGCGTCGTGGCCTGCCTCGAAGCGGTCATCGCCACCGTCCTGGCCTGGATCCTCCTCGGCGAGCACCTGTCGGCGCCGCAGCTCGCCGGTGGCGTGATCGTGCTGGTGGGCGCGTTCATCGCACAGTCCTCGACGCCCGCCAAGGGCTCCGGACAGCCGGTGGCGAGCGGCGGCCCGGAAAGGAAGTTGTCCCGGCCCGGAACGGCCGCATAGGGTGCCGATCATGCCTTCGAACGCACTCGTTCTTCCGCCTCCGGCCGCCTGAGGCGGGCCCTCCGGAATCCGCGCCCGGCGTGTCACCACCGGGCCGAACGGTGCTGCCCGCAGACGAAGTCCGCGGACCCCGCTGATCCGACGTGATCCGCTGATCCGACGCGATCCGGGGCCCTTCCCGAACTTCCGCGCACCAGCCGCCGCCGATGCCGCGCGGCGTGCCGTGCGCGTCTGCGGAGAGAACACGTGTCGAACACTGCCTCCGGCCTGCCCGTCGGGCGAGGCCTCCTCTATCTGATCGTCGCCGGTGTCGCCTGGGGCACCGCGGGCGCGGCCGCCTCACTGGTCTACCGGACCAGCGACCTGGGGCCCGTCGCCCTCTCCTTCTGGCGCTGCGCCGCCGGCCTCGTGCTGCTGCTCGCCGTCCGCCTCGTCCGGCCGCGCGCCCGGGCCGCCGTACCCGTGCCGCTCGGCCGCCGGGCGCTGCGGGCCGGGGTCACCGGAGTCGGGCTCGCGGTGTTCCAGACGGCCTACTTCGCGGCCGTCTCCGCCACCGGCCTCGCCGTCGCCACCGTCGTCACCCTCGGCGCCGGGCCCGTGCTCATCGCGCTCGGCGCCCGGCTCACGCTCGCCGAGCGCCTCGGCCGGGGCGGAACCGCCGCCGTCGCGGGCGCTCTCGCCGGGCTCGCGGTCCTCGTCCTCGGCGGCGGGGACACGACCGTACGCCCGTGGGGTGTGCTGCTCGCGCTGCTGTCGTCGGCCGGGTACAGCGTGATGACGCTGCTCACCCGCCGGTGGGGCCGCGACGGCGAGGCCGACGCGTCCCGGACGACCGTCGGGGCGTTCGCCGTCACGAGCCTGTGCCTGTTGCCGTTCGCCCTGGCCGAGGGGCTGCTGCCGCACACCGAGGAGCCCGGCCGGCTCCTGGTCCTGCTGGCGTACGTCGCCGCCGTCCCCACCGCCCTCGCCTACGGCCTCTACTTCGCGGGCGCGGCCGTCGTACGGTCGGCCACCGTGTCGGTGATCATGCTGCTGGAACCGGTGAGCGCGGCCGTGCTCGCCGTCGTCCTGCTCGGCGAGCACCTCACGGGGGCGACGCTGGCCGGCACCGTGCTGATGCTGGGCTCGGTCGTGGGGCTCGCCGTGGGGGAGGCGCGGGGTGCCAGGACCAAGGAGCCGGTGATGCTGGTGTGACATCACCGAGCCCTCGGGTACGGGCGCGACGTCACCGCGCCGGCAGGTAGTCGGGCAGTTCGGTGCCGGGGGCCAGGTCGTGGTTGGCGACCGGCGTGCCGTAGCCCATGCGCAGGGGAACGACACCGGCCCAGTGAGGGAGGGCGAGGTCCTCGGGGTCGTCGTTCGCGCCGCCGGTGCGGACCTTGGCCGAGACCTCGTCCAGGTCCAGGCGGATCACCGCGGTGGCGGCCAGCTCCTTCTTGTTGGCCGGCCGCGAGTCGGCGGAGCGGCCCTGGACGACCTGGTCGACCAGGGCGTCCAGGGCCTGCCGCTTCTCCTCGGGGTCCGTCACGTCATGGGCGACGCCGTGCACCACCACGGAGCGGTAGTTGATCGAGTGGTGGAAGGCCGAGCGGGCCAGGACCAGTCCGTCGACGTGCGTGACGGTCAGGCAGACCGGGAGGCCCGGGTCGGTCTGGCCGGCCTCCCGCAGCGGGCGCGAGCCGGTCGAGCCGTGCACATAGAGCCGCTCGCCGGTCCGGGCGTACAGGGTGGGCAGCACGACCGGCGCGCCGTCGCGGACGAAGCCCAGATGGCAGACGTAGGCCTCGTCGAGGATCGAGTGCACCAAATCCTTGTCGTACGAGGCCTTGTGCGCGGCGCGCGTGGGGACGGTGCGGTCGGTCGGGGTGTAGGCGTCGGGCTGAGACGGCGTCTGCGTGGTCCCCTGCATGGTGCTCTCCATTGTATTAGTGCATAATGAGCTTTGTGCTAGGAGAGTATCGGATCAGCGGGCGTCGTGCAGCGGAGATTTCCGCGAGCATCGAGCGGGCGGTGGGCGGTGGTGAGCTGCCGCCGGGTCAACTGCTGCCGCCCATGCGGGAGTTGGCGGAGCAGCTGGGGGTGAATCCCAACACGGTCGCGGCCGCGTACCGGACCCTGCGCGAGCGCGGGGTCATCGAGACCGCGGGCCGGCGCGGCAGCCGGGTGCGGGCCGCGCCGGCCACGACGGGGCGGGACCACATCAGGGTGGACGTGCCCGACGGCGTGCGTGACGTGGCGAACGGCAATCCGGATCCGGCGCTGCTGCCGCCGCTCGCCGGGGCGTTCGCGGCGGCGGCGGCCGAGGGCGACCGCGCGCCCGTGCTGTACGGGGCCGATCCGCTGGAGCCGG
>NZ_MUKA01000263.1:0-244 GCF_002150735.1 Streptomyces africanus | reverse complement strand
GACGCCGTCGCCGTGGAGGACCCCGGCTGGGGCCGCACCCTCGACCTCGTGCCGGCGCTCGGGCTCAGGACCGTCCCCGTCGGGGTCGACGACGAGGGGCCCGTCGTCGACGACGTACGGCGGGTGCTGGAGTCCGGGGCGCGTGGGCTGATCGTCACGGACCCAGCTGCTCCGCCAACTCCCGCATGGGCGGCAGCAGTTGACCCGGCGGCAGCTCACCACCGCCCACCGCCCGCTCGATGCT
>NZ_MUKA01000262.1 GCF_002150735.1 Streptomyces africanus | reverse complement strand
CCATGCGCTGGTACGAGTTGTAGGGGCTGTCGATCCGGGTGTCGCTCGCCCTGGTGCGCAGGGTGGAGCGGCCGAGCGCGTAGTTGATGGTGGAGTCCATCTGGAGCGGCATGCCGCGTTCGAGGCGGTTGAAGACGACCCGGGCGACCTTGCCCATGTCGGCCTTGGTGGCCGCTTCCGCCTGGACGATGCTCGCGATGGTGACGGCCTGGTAGAGGTTCATGGCGTTGCGCTGGGCCCCCGCGGCGATGGGCGCGCCGTTGTACTTCTCGTTCGCGGTGTCGACCATCTGGGCCAGGAGCTTCTCGGGGGCCGTCTTCTTCTGGAGCGGATAGGCCGCCGGGAAGAGGTAGCCCTCCGGGTTGCCCTCGGCGTCGCTCGGCAGTTTGAGGGCGGCCTTCGCCAGGGACTTCTTCGTGCTGCCGGGCGGCAGGGCGAGGGCCTTGTCGACGGCGGCGTAGACCTGGCTCGCGCGCCAGCCCTCGGGGATCACCAGGGTCGAGGGCCGGCCGTGCTCCTCCTGCCCCAGGATCAGCAGCGGCACCGCCACGGCGGTGCCCACCACGACGGCTCCGGCCGCGACGAGCGCGATACGGCCCCGGCGCGTCAGTCGAATCGTGCTCCGTGGCGGAGTGTTCTTCTGCATGCGGGCACGGTAACCCGCATACCGCCATAAACCCGGCATATTTTCATCTTGTCGGTTCCAGTTGGGCATCTCGGCGTACGAGCGCGGCGTACCGGCCGTGCCGTTCCAGCAGTTCCTCGTGCGTACCGAGTTCGACCGCGCGCCCCGAGTCGAGGACCACGATCTGGTCGGCGCCCCGGACGGTGGACAGCCGGTGGGCGATGGTGAGCGTGGTGCGGTTCGCCGACAGCGCGTCGATGGCGTCCTGCACGGCCGCCTCGGTCCGGGTGTCCAGCGCGCTGGTGGCCTCGTCGAGGATGAGCACCGGCGGGTCGCGCAGGATCGTGCGGGCGATGGCCAGGCGCTGTTTCTCGCCGCCGGAGAAGCGGTGGCCGCGCTCACCGACGACGGTGTCGTAACCGTCGGGCAGGGACGCGATGTGGTCGTGGATCTGTGCCGCCTTCGCCGCCTGGTAAAGCTCCTCGTCGGTGGCGTCGGGCTTGGCGAAGCGCAGGTTGTCGGCGACCGATGCGTGGAAGAGGTACGTCTCCTGCGAGACGACGCCGACCGCGCGCGCCAGGGTGTCGAAGTCGAGGTCGCGGACGTCGACCCCGTCGAGGGTGACGCGGCCGCCGCTCACGTCGTAGAGGCGCGGCACCAGGTAGCCGAGCGTGGACTTGCCGGCGCCGGTCGGGCCGACGACGGCGAGGCTGCCGCCGGCCGGGACGGTGAGGTCGATGCCGTCGAGGACCGGGCCGCCCTTGTCGTCGTAGCCGAAGGAGACGTTCTCGAAGCGGACCTCTCCCTCGACCCGGTCGAGGCGGACCGGGTCCGCGCGCTCGGTGATGTCGATCGGCAGGTCGAGGTACTCGAAGATGCGCTGGAAGAGGGCGAGCGAGGTCTGGATCTGCACACCCGTCGACAGCAGGCTCACGGCCGGGCGGAACAGACCCTGCTGGAGCGAGACGAAGGCGACGATCGTGCCGATGGAGACCGCGGGGCCGCCCAGCTGGAGGGCCATGCCGGCGGTCCAGTAGATGACGGCGGGCAGGGCGGCCATGACGATCGTGATGACGGCCATGCGCCAGCGGCCGGCCATGTTCGAGCGCACTTCCAGGTCGACGAGTTCCTCGGACTCCTCGGCGAAGGACTTCGTCAGCGAGTCGGAGCGGCCCATCGTGCGGCCGAGCAGGATGCCGCTGACGGAGAGCGACTCGGTGACCGTGGCGGCCATGGCGGCCATCTGCTTCTGACGCTGGGTGGTGATCTTCCGCCGTTCGTTGCCCACGCGGCGGCTGATCCACACGAACACCGGCAGCAACAGCAGCGAGACGACGGTCAGGCGCCAGTCGAGGGCGATCATCGCCACGATCGTGGCGATCACGCTGGTGGCGTTGGAGACGAGCGAGGTCGCGGTGGAGGTGACGGTGGCCTGCATGCCGCCGATGTCGTTGGCGATGCGGGACTGCACCTCGCCCGTGCGGGTGCGCGTGAAGAAGGCGAGGGACATGCGCTGGAGCCGGCCGTAGACGGCGGTACGCAGGTCGTGCATGACGCGCTGGCCGACGGTCGTGGAGATCAGGGTCTGCAGGACACCGAAGACGCTGGTGAGGACGGCGCTGAGGATCATGCCCAGGGCGAGCAGGCTGAGCAGGCCGGTGCGCCCCTGCGGGATCGCGACGTCCAAGATCTCCTTCAGCAGGAACGGCGTGGCGACCGAGACCAGCGACGCGGCGCCGACCAGCAGGCCGACGACCGCGAGGCGGCCCCGGTAGGGGCGGAAGAGCCTGAGGATGCGGCGGACCTGCCGGGGCTGTTCCTTCGCGTCGGCGGGTGCGCTCCAGGGGGCTTCGTGGTCGGGGTGCATGGGCTCCTTCGAGAGAGCGGTGCGGCCGGGGGCCGGGACGGCGGATCGGATCGTAGCTCATTGTTACCTATACTCACAATGAACATCATCCTGATATTGTTCCCGCATGACCTCCCCCGATTCCGACGGCCTGCTCGCCGAGCAGTTGCTGCGGCTCACCCGCCGGGTGCACCGCATCCAGAAGCGCCATCTGGAGCAGCGCGACCTCGGCATCACGCCGGCGCAGTCCCGGCTGCTGCGCACCCTCGCGCACTGGGGCTCGCCACCGCGGATGGCCGACCTGGCCGAGCGCCTGGAGGTGGTGCCGCGGGCCGTGACGACCCTGGTCGACGGGCTGGAGGCGAGCGGCAAGGTGCGCCGGGTCCCGGACCCGGCGAACCGGCGGGTGATCCGTATCGAGCTCACGGACGACGGCCGCAAGGCGCTGGGCGAACTGCGGGCGGCGCGCCGGTCGGCCGCGGAGGAGATTCTCGCGCCGCTGACGGACGAACAGCGCGAGGCGCTCGGGGGGCTGCTGAACACGCTGATCGACGGAGCGCCGGTGACGCGGTGCTGAGGGCCTGAGGCGCGTCGAGGACCCGGCGCACGAGACGGGCCGCGGAAGCCGCTGTCCTGCCGGAGCGGTGGCCGCGGCCCGTTCGGTGCCGGTCGCTTCGGGTCAACTGACCTCGGGGGCGGGTTCCTTGGGCTTCTGGGCGGGGATGCCCGGCGCCGGGTTCACCGCCGCGGGGGCCTCGACATCGCCCCCGCCGCCACTGCCGTCCAGCTCGTCATCGGGGTCGGACGTGTCGTCCCCGTCGAGCGCGTTCCTGGCCCGCTCGATGTCGAGCGCGCCCTCCCAGCGGGACACCGCGAACACGGCGACGCAGTTGCCGAGCAGGTTCGTGACGACGCGCATCGAGTCCATGATGCGGTCCACGCCGAGCAGCAGGGCGACGGCTCCGGCCGGGATGGCGCCCAGGGACGAGGCCGTCGCGGACAGGGCGAGGAACGCCGAACCGGGGATGCCCGCCATGCCCTTGCTGGTCAGCATCAGCACCAGGACGACGGTGATCTGCTGCCCCAGGCTCAGATCGACGCCCACGGCCTGGGCGATGAACAGCGTGCCGATCGACAGGTAGAGCGAGGCGCCGTCGAGGTTGAAGGAGTAGCCCGTGGGCAGCACCAGACCCACCGCGTCGTCGCGGGCACCGGCCCGGCGCAGCTTCTGCATCACACGCGGCATGACCGACTCGGTGGACGCGGTGCCGAGCGCGAGCAGCATCTCCTCGCGGATGTAGCGCAGGAACTTCCAGAGGCTGAGCCCGGTCACCATCCGCAGGGCGACGGCGAGCAGGGCGACGAACAGCGCGGCCGCCACGTAGCAGAGCACGATGAGCTTGGCGTACGTCTTCATCACACCCAGCCCGTAGTTGCCGACCAGGTGGGCCATCGCGCCGAACACCGCGAGCGGGGCGAGCCGCATGATGAACCCGACGACCGTGAAGATCACGTCCTGGGCCTGGTCGATGGCGGGCAGGATCTTCGGCACCCTGGTGTGTCCGAGGTGCAGCAGGGCGGCGCCCACCAGGCAGGCCAGGATCAGGACTTGGAGCAGTTCGTTCTCGGCGAAGGCGCCGACGAAGCTCTCGGGCAGCGCGTTGAGGGCGAACTCGGTCGTCGAGGGCAGATGACCCCCGCCCGTCGTCTGGTCCACCGCGGCGGCGTCCAGCGAGGCGGGGTCGACGTTCATGCCCTTGCCGGGGCCGACGACATTGGCGGCGACGAGGCCGATGACCAGGGCCGCCGTGGAGGCGACCTCGAACCAGATCAGGGCCTTGACGCCGATGCGGCCGAACGCCTTCAGGTCACCGGCCTTGGCGATGCCGACGACGACCACGCAGAAGACCAGAGGCGAGATCACCGTCTTGATGAGCCGGGTGAAACCGTCGCCGAGCGGCTGGAGAGCTGTGGCCGTATCCGGCCACAGCTTCCCGACGAGGATTCCGAGGACGAGCGCGCACAGGACTTGCGCGAAGAGTGAGGTACGCAGGGTGCGTGCGACGCGCCGCGGTAGGGACGGTACGGACGGTGGCACGAGGCCTCCTAGGGGGACGGGACACACAGAGGCCGGAGGGGACTTCTGCGATACGGAAAGCGGCTTCCGTAGCCGTACACTGTGGAGGCTGTCTTGATCGCGCACAAGACCGCAACGTTTCAGCCAAGTAAAAGCGGCCTAAGTGGCGCATGTCACACGCGCCACACAAGCCCCTTCAGCAACGACGGCGGTCCTCCGTGAGCATCCCCTGCACGGTGGTCAGCGTGCGGTCGTAGCAGCCGTGCGAGCCGTACAGCCGGTAGCGCTCGCTCGTCGTGCCGACCGCGTGCCGCTGGTCGCGGGGCACGTTCGCCGTGTACGTGGCGTCGCCCGTAGAGGAGTCGTCGAGCCGCGACCACGCCGTACGGCGGCCGCCGCGCGTCTCGACGGCCGTGGCGCGGTCGCCGAGGGTCAGCACGGTGCGCAGCCGGTCGCCCGCGCCGAGGGTGGTCGTGCCGTCCATCGTGTAGGTCCGGTGCGTGCGGGTGGTGTAGGCCGGTCCGCGTCCGTCGACGGTCACCGACTCGTCGTCGTTCCAGGTGGCTTCGAGGGCATCGGTTGTCTCGCCGTCCGTCCAGCGGTGCCCGGAGGTGTGGGCGAGCGAACGGCCGACGGTGGTCGTGACGCGGCCGTGCGAGGTGTCGACATATCCGGCGACGGTCAGCCGGTGGGCGCCTTCGGTGGCGACCCGGTGCTCCGAACCGGGTGTGTACGACGAGGAGTCGGCGAGGTCGCCCGCCTGGTGCGCGGTGAGCTTCCCGGGTACGTGGGCGCGCTGCTCGTCCTGCCAGACGAGGACGTTCACGGGCGTGCTCCAGCCGGTCTGTCCCTCGGGCACGCCGACGACCGAGACCTCGACGCGGTGCGGACGGCCGTCGTTGAGGAGCCCGGCGAAGGGGGTGAGGTCGTAGGTGATCGGCTTGATGTCGAAGGCGCGCGGGCCCGGGATCACATACCAGAGGAACGGGTTGGACCAGCCGCCGGTCCACACGGTGGGGAACGGTGCGGCGATGCCCGCGAGCCGGCCGTCCACGCTGATCTGCACCTCGCGGTAGGGGCCTTGCCCCGCCTTGCAGGAGTACGGTGCCGCGTCGGGCACCGTCAGGTACCAGTACTCCTCGCAGCCGCCGCCGGAGCCGGTGGCGTACACCTCCGCGACGACGCGCTCGCTGTTGCGGGGCGTCGTGAGGGTGGTCGCGCCGTCGGTCCCCCGGTCGAGGGTGAGGACCTTGTCGGGGCTCTTCCCGTCAGGGCGGCCCTGGTGGAACGTCAGCGTGACCTTGACGTCGAGGACGCCCGTGTAGGTGTCGTCGACGACGTTCCCGATGAGCATCTCGACGTCCCGGCGGCCGCGGAAGGTGTCGCTGTAGCGGGTGACGTCCTTCTCCACCGACCACTCGATGCCGTCGGGCGAGGGCTGCGGTGTCGACGTACGGAAGACCTCGACCCCGCCGACCCGCAGATAGCCGAGCCGGTCGTACTGGCGGCCCTTGACCTTGCCGTCGAGCCGCAGCACCACCTTGCTCCAGCGGTCGCCGCAGTCGCCCGGCGGGGTGTACGTGCCCCGGTACGGGGTGAAGTCGCGGAACTGCGCCCGGGCCACGGTGACTTCGCAGGGCCTGCCGTCGGGCCGGGTGACGGGCGGGGCGGCCGTGACCGGGTCGTGCCAGTCGGTGCCGAACTCGGCGGGGACGTCGGCCGCACGGGCGGGACCGGCCCCGAGGAGAGTGCTCGCCAGGAGGGTCGCTCCGGCAAGCATGGACATGACGATGCGTCTCTTCATGGGCGGTGTTCTACGGGGACCCGGCCGCCTCCGCAATGAGCACCGGCCCGCCGAGCCGCCCTGTTCCCGTCCCTGTCGGCCGGTTCCGTTCGGCGGGTCGAAAACCGGTTGCCTCCGACCACGTGGCGGCGCGAACCTGTCACGGTTTGCTGCCTTCGGCCGCCCCCCCCACCTCCCCCATCCCCATCCGAATC
>NZ_MUKA01000261.1 GCF_002150735.1 Streptomyces africanus | reverse complement strand
CGGGTGGCCTCCAGGCGCAGTTCCATGAGGGCCAGATAGCCCGTACGGTCGCGGGTCGCGCGGGCCATCAGGTCGTCCATGAAGGCCGTGACCAGTGAGCGGTCCTTGGGGCGGGTCATCAGCCCGGCGACCACGTCGGGGTCGGGCGCGAGCCGTACGTGCAGCCGGGTGTCGATCTGGCGCAGCAGGTCGCCGCGGTCCGTGAAGTAGTTGGAGGCCGTGCCCACGGGCACGCCGGCCTCCGCGTCCACCGCGCGGAACGTGAGCCCGCGCGCTCCCTCGCGCGCGAGCACCTCGACACCGGCGTCGACGAGCGCGGCCCGGCGCCCGGGATTGCTGACCATGCGGAGTCCTTTCTCCCACTTTCCGCGGTTCGCGGATAACCCCTTGCAACCACTACACCAGGAGTACTACAACTGAAGTCGTTGCAGTGGCAGCCTACGAAAAGAGACCGGCTTGCGAAAGCTCACGTACTTCATCGCCTGTTCGATCGACGGCTTCATCGGAGACCCGGACGGCGACGCGACGTCGATGTTCCGCTTCATCGACGAGGAGTTCCTCGCCTTCCTGAAGGCGGAGTATCCGGAGACCGCGGCCACGCAGGGCCGCCGCGCCCTCGGCTTCGACGACCTGCCGAACAAGCGGTTCGACACCGTCATCCAGGGCCGCGGCAGCTACGAACTCGCCCTGAAGGAGGGCATCACCAGCCCGTACGCCCACCTGCGCGAATACGTCGCCTCCCGCACCCTGAAGGAGTCGTCCGACCCGAACGTCGAGATCATCGCGGACGACCTGGTCGGAAAGGTCCGCGAACTGAAGGCCGAGGACGGCGAGTTCGGCATCTACCTGTGCGGCGGCTCCGAGGTCGCGGGCGAACTGCTCGACGAGATCGACGAGCTCGTCATCAAGACCTACCCGCTCGTCTACGGCACGGGCATGCCGATGTTCGGCTCGGGAATCGCGATCTCGGACTTCACGCTCGAGTCGGTGCGCACGTTCGGCAACGGGCTGCTGGTGCGCACGTACAGCAGGAAGCGCTGAACCCCCGACCGGCCTACCCTGAGGACATGGGCAGCGAAGGACACATCTGTCCGACCTGCGGACAGCCGGTGGAAACGGTAGTCCGGCGCCACAAGACGCTGGGCGCGTGGGTCCCCGTGTGGGTGGCGGGCCCCTGCCGCAACCCCGCGTGCGGGGCCTATGAAGCGGAAGACGCCGAGGGCGGCCGGACCGGCGAGGAGACCCGGGCCGCCGACCCGCCCCGGTCCGCCGAGGACACCGCCCCGCCTGCGACGGCCCCGCGCGACGACGCCCCCGGCGAAACCGTCGCGGAAAGTTCCTGAGTCCGTGTCGAGAATCCCGGCCCGGCTCCGACGTCCCCTGTGAGAGCCGCCCACCGGGGCGGTGAGAGCCGAAGGAGCGGACTGATGAAGTACCTGGTCATGGTGCAGGGCACGCAGGCGGACTACGACGCCATGCGCGGCAAGGCGTCGGCGCACTCCCCCGCGTGGAGCCAGGAGGAGCTCCAGACCATGTTCGCCTACATGGGAGCCATCAACGACGACCTCTCCGAGACGGGCGAATTCGTCGACGGGCAGGGCCTCGCCGAGCCGGCGCAGACCCGGCACGTCACGCTCGGTGACGACGGCAAGGCGGTGATCACCGACGGCCCGTACAGCGAGACCAAGGAGCTGCTGGCCGGCTACTGGGTCCTGGAGTGCGAGAGCCTGGAGCGGGTCACCGAGATCGCCGAGCGCGTCGCCCGGTGCCCCCAGCCGGCCGGTGCCCCCGACTACCCGGTCGTGATCCGTCCGATCATGGACGGCTCCGGGGACATCTGAGGGCCTGGACACGCCGACGGGCGAGCCGGTGAGGAGCACACCCGAGATCGAGGACCTGCTGCGCCGTGACGCGCCGCAGGTCCTCGGCGCGCTGGTCAGGCGGTACGGGCACTTCGACGCCGCCGAGGACGCCGTACAGGAGGCGCTGCTCGCGGCAGCCGGGCAGTGGCCCTCGGCGGGCGTACCCGGCAATCCGCGCGGCTGGCTCATCAAAGTCGCCTCGCGGCGGCTGACCGACGCCCTGCGCGGCGAGCAGGCCCGGCGGCAGCGCGAGGAGCGGGCGGCGGCGCTCACGCCCCGCGACGCCTTCACCGCCCCGCCGCCCGGGGAGCGGGCTCCCCGCGAGGACGACACGCTCTCGCTGCTCTTCCTGTGCTGCCATCCGGACCTGACGCCACCCGCCCAGATCGCCCTCACGCTGCGCGCCGTCGGCGGTCTGACCACGGCGGAGATCGCCCGCGCGTATCTGGTGCCGGAGGCGACGATGGCGCAGCGGATCAGCCGGGCCAAGCAGAAGGTGCGGGGCGTGCGCTTCGGTCGCCCGGAGCGCTGGGAAGAGCGGCTGCCGTCCGTCCTCCAGACCCTCTACCTGATCTTCAACGAGGGGTACACGGCCACCTCCGGAGTCGCTCTCCAGCGCCGTGACCTCGCGGGCGAGGCCGTACGCCTGACGCGTACGGTCCACCGGCTGCTCCCCGACGACTGCGAGGTGGCCGGCCTGCTCGCGCTGATGCTGCTCACCGACGCCCGACGGGACGCGCGCAGCGGGCCGCACGGCGAGTTGATCCCCCTCGACGAGCAGGACCGGGGCCGCTGGGACAGGGCAGCGATCGAGGAGGGCGTCGCGCTGGTCACCGGGGCGCTGTCCCGGGGGCGTGCCGGGCCGTACCAGCTGCGTGCCGCGATCGCCGCCGTCCACGACGAGGCGCCCTCGCCCGAGGCGACGGACTGGGCCGAGATCCTGGGCCTGTACGACGTCCTCGTCCGCCTGGTCCCCGGACCCGTCGAACGCCTCAACCGCGCGGTCGCCGTCGCCATGGTCCACGGCCCGCATGCCGGTCTGACCGAACTGGAGGCATCGGCAGGCGAGTTGAAGGGGCACCGCGTGGACGCCGTACGGGGTCACCTCCTGGAACGCGCGGGCGATCCCCAAGCCGCCCGGGCCGCCTACGAGTCGGCGGCCGCGCAGACCCTCAGCCTGCCCGAGCGGCTTTACCTCATGGCGCGGGCAGCGCGGTTGAGGGACTAACGTGAAGGCATGGGCATGACGGGGGAGCGGCGCCGCCGGGTATGGCGCTGGGCTGTGATCGTGTGGGTGCTCGCCGTGGCCGTCGCCGGTGGATTGACGCTGTGGCTGCAGGACTCGACTCAGCCTCGGGGACCGTACGTCTGGGAGCAGACGAATCCCGACGAGACACCGGACCTGCCGCCCTGCCCGACGCCCGAGGACGGCGGGGCCGTCCTGTGCGCGTACGCCGAAGTGGATTAGACGCGCAGCCCGCCCGTCACCGGATCCCGGGTCGTCAGACAGTACGTGCCGCCCGCCGGGTCACGCATCACGGTCCAGCCGGAGAAGCCGGCCACGAAGGCGGCTCCGAGCTCCTCGTGCCGCGCCCGGGTCGCCGCGACGTCCGCGCAGGCGAGGTCGAGGTGGGCGGAGGCCGGGCGTTCCTCGTCGAGGCGTTGCAGGAGCAGACGGACCGGCAGACCGGGCGGCGGCTTGACCACGTGGAACTCGGCGAGGGTGCCCGGCAGCGACTCCCAGTCGGCGAGCAGCGCGCTCCAGAAGGCGACTTCGGCGCCGAAGGCCGAGGGTGCGACGTCCACGCACACCTGGTCGAGCCGGCTGCCCTGCACCACGTCCGGGCGTGACGACTGCCCGCGCCAGGGATCCGCGCAGAACAACTGCCCACCGGGTGAACGCAGTACGACGAGTGAACCGAGGCCGGTCACCACGCTCGCGCCGAGCCGCACCGCCGCGGCGGCGAACTCCGGTACGTCGTCCACACAGAAGTCGATGTGCGCGCCGCCGGAAGGCGGCCCGACCGCCTGTACCTTCACGCACGCGTCGGCGCCGTCGGGAAGCAGGGTGACGAACTCGTCGTGTTCTCCGCGCAGTTCGGACAGCCGGGTGTCCGTGACCGCCGTCCAGAAGTCGCAGGCGGCGGCGAAGGTCTCCCGCGGGCGGTCGATGAAGACGTACGTCCAGCCGATCCTCATGGGCGCGATCGTAGAGGGCGTGCGCCACCGACAAGGTCGTCGAGAAGGTGCTGGTGTCGGCAGTGGCCTCACCGGTCGTGGCCGGTGTCGCCGCGCTGCCGGCCACCTGCCTCGCCTACCGGCTCACCGACCGCGTCCCTCACCCTGATCTCGGCCGGCGCGCTCGGCCACCACGCCGGACCGCTCCTGTGGGTGATCGCGTCCGCGGGCCTCGGTTTCGCCCTGTCCACGACCCAGGTCGCTTCGGGCAGCATCCTCGGCGCGGGACTCGGCCGCAGGCTCGCGGAGGAAATCCGCTGACCGGCACCGGCCGCCGCCCACGACGGCCCACGACGAAGGGGCCCGGCCGGTTCTCCCGGCCGGGCCCCTTCGGCTGCCCATGGGCTTCAGGCCTTCTTGGTCTCCCAGAAGATCTTGTCGATCTGGGCGATGTAGTCCAGCGCCTTCTGGCCGGTCGCCGGGTCGGTCGAACCCTTGGCGGCGGAGAGAGCCTTGAGGGTGTCGTTGACCAGCTGGTGCAGCTCGGGGTACTTCTCGAAGTGCGGCGGCTTGAAGTAGTCGCTCCACAGCACGGACACGTGGTGCTTCGCGAGCTCCGCGCGCTGCTCCTTGATGGTGGTGGCACGCGCCTGGAAGTGCGGGTCGTCGTTGCCGGCCATCTTCTCCTGGATGGCCTTCACCGACTCCGCCTCGATGCGGGCCTGGGCAGGGTCGTACACACCGCAGGGAAGGTCGCAGTGTGCGCTGACCTTGACCTTGGGGGCAAACAGGCGGGAAAGCATGGAGCATTCCTTCCTCGTGATCGTCTTCTCACAGGGGACATTACTCCGTGGGGGAGCGGTTTTCGCGAGTGCCCCCTTGGGCTTAGGACAAAAGTCCAGGGTGAGACTGAGACTGTGGACGAAGAACCGGGGAGGTGCCGGGTGATGCCGGAGCTGTCGCAGGAGTCCGAGCGGGGGAGGTCGGCCGCGCCCTTCGGGGTGGCCGAGGTGACCGGTCCGTCCATGGTGCCCACGCTGTACCACGGGGACCGGCTCCTGGTGCACTACGGAGCCCGGATCAAGCCCGGTGACGTCGTCGTGCTGCGGCATCCCTTCCAGCAGGACCTGCTGGTCGTCAAGCGGATCGCCCAGCGGCGCGAGAACGGCTGGTGGGTGCTCGGGGACAATTCGTACGCCGGCGGCGACAGCACCGACTACGGCGTCGTGCCCGACGACCTGGTGCTGGGGCGGGTCCGGTTCCGCTACCGGCCGCGCAGGCCCGGGCTGCGCTCGCCCTGGGCGCTGCTGGGCTGGGCGCTGTCGGCCGCCAGGCCGGTGCTCTCGGGCAGGTCGGGCCGGGCCGCCTCGAGGCGTTTGCGGGCGCGGTAGGCCGCCACGTTGGCGCGGGTCGCGCAGCGGTCGGAGCAGTAGCGCCGGGAGCGGTTGGTGGAGGTGTCCAGGTAGGCGTTGCGGCAGGGCGCGGCCTCGCACAGGCCCAGCCGGTCCACGCCGTACTCGGTCAGATGGAACGCCAGGCCCATCGCCGCGATCGCCGCGTAGCCCGCTGTCGCGTTGGAGGGGTGGTCCGCCAGGTGCATGTGCCACAGGGGGCGGCCGTCGTCGTCGCGGACGTCGTGCCCGGAGATCTGCGGGCTCACCGGGAACTCCAGCAGCAGTGAGTTCAGCAGGTCCACGGCGAGCGTCTCGTCGCCCGTGTCGGCCGCCTCGAAGACCGCGCGCAGCCGGGCCCGGACCGAGCGGAAGCGGGTGACGTCCGCGTCGGTGGTGCGGCGGGCCGCCGACTGGTTGTCGACGAACAGCTCGCGGACCGCCTCGACCGACGTCAGGGTGTCCTTGCCCCGGGCCGGTTCCTCCGTGTTGACGAGGCGCACGGCGTAGTCCGAGTAATAGGCCAGTTCCACTTGTAGTCCTTACGGAGGGGCTTAAGTGTCGTGAGCGCGCACTTGTAACAGCTGATGGTGCTTCCAGGGTATTACGAGGGAGGGGTTCGATGGCGGACACACCGCCCGGCTGCTCGCCCGGTTCCCGGCGGCCACCAGCACCGGCGTGGACCTCGACCCGGCCCCCCTCGCCATCGCCCGGGGCACCTTCGAGGGCGACGAGCGGGTCGGCAGCCGCGGGAGTGGTCCGCGCGGTGTCTTCATGAACGCGGACCACATGATCGACGAGACGACGCCCCGGATCAACGCCGCCGAGCAGGCGCAGCGACACGCTCGCATGGATCAGGCCGAGCGGGACGGCGTTCTCGACCTGAAGCAGAACGCCGAAGGGGGCGGTACGGAGTTCCCGTACCGCCCCCTCGGTGTGGGTGACGTCAGAGCACCTTGGACAGGAACGACTTCGTCCGCTCGTGCTGCGGGTTGGTCAGCACCTCGCGCGGGTGGCCGGACTCGACCACCACACCGCCGTCCATGAAGACCAGGCTGTCGCCCACCTCACGGGCGAAGCCCATCTCGTGGGTGACGACGATCATCGTCATGCCCGACTCGGCGAGGTCGCGCATGACGTCCAGGACGTCACCGACCAGCTCCGGGTCGAGCGCCGAGGTCGGCTCGTCGAACAGCATCAGCTTCGGGTCCATGGCGAGGGCCCGGGCGATGGCGACGCGCTGCTGCTGGCCGCCGGAGAGCTGCGAGGGGTAGCTGCCCGCCTTGTCGGCCAGGCCCACCCGGTCCAGCAGCTCCAGGGCACGCTGCCGGGCCTGGCTCCTGCTCACGCCCTTGACCTGGACCGGTGCCTCCATGACGTTCTCCACGGCCGTCATGTGCGGGAACAGGTTGAAGCGCTGGAAGACCATGCCGATGTCCCGGCGCTTGCGGGCGACCTCGCTGTCCTTCAGCTCGTAGAGCTTGTCGCCCTTCTGGCGGTAGCCCACCAGCTCCCCGTCCACGTACAGGCGGCCGGCGTTGATCTTCTCCAGGTGGTTGATGCACCTGAGGAAGGTCGACTTGCCGGAGCCGGAGGGGCCGATGAGGCAGAACACCTCGCCGGACTTCACCTCCAGGTCGATGCCCTGGAGGACCTCGAGGGGGCCGAAACTCTTGTGGACGCCTTCGGCCTTGACCATCGCGTTCATGCGGTGCCTCCCGTCGGCTTCGAGCGGTTGGACAGGGACAGGAGGTTGGCCTTGACCTTCTGGAACGGCGTGGCCGGGAGCGACCGGCTCGAACCACGCGCGTAGTACCGCTCCAGGTAGTACTGGCCGATGCTGAAGACCGAGGTCATCAGCAGGTACCAGGCCGCCGCCAGGAACAGCATCTCGGCGGGGGCGCCGGAGGTCTGGCCGATGTCCTGGGCGGCGCGGAGCAGCTCGGGGTACTGGACGACCGAGACCAGGGAGGTCGTCTTCAGCATGTTGATGACCTCGTTGCCCGTCGGCGGCACGATCACGCGCATCGCCTGGGGGATGACGATCCGGCGCAGGGTCTTGGAGTGGCTCATGCCCAGCGCGTGCGACGCCTCCGTCTGGCCCTCGTCGACCGAGAGCAGACCGGCACGGCAGATCTCCGCCATGTACGCGGCCTCGTTGAGGCCGAGGCCCAGCAGCGCCGTCAGGAACGGGGTCATGAAGTCCGACCACTCGTCCTTGTAGAACGGCCCGAGGTTGATGTACTCGAAGACCAGGCCCAGGTTGAACCAGACGATCAGCTGCACCAGCACCGGGGTGCCGCGGAAGAACCAGATGTAGAACCACGCGATCGACGAGGTCACCGGGTTCTTCGACAGGCGCATCACGGCGAGCACGATGCCGCCGACGATGCCGATCACCATGGACAGCACGGTCAGCAGGAGCGTTTTGCCCACGCCGTCCAGGATCCGGTCGTCGAAGAAGTAGTCCGGGATCGCGCCCCAGTTGATCTTGCCCTGGGAGAACGCGTAGACGACCCCGACCAGCAGGGCGATGGCGATGACGGCGGAAACGTACCGCCCGTAGTGCCGGACCGGGATGGCCTTGATGGTCTCCGGTCCGGCCGGGGGCGTGTCGGACGGCCCCGACGTCTTGTCGATGTCAACAGTCACGGGTGTTGCCTTTCAGTGCCGCTGCGTCGCGTCACTTGCCGCCGTTGATGGTGGCTTCCTTGATGGCGCCGTCCGTGACGCCCCACTTCTTCATGATCTTCTCGTACTCACCGTTCTTGACGAGCGCGTCCAGCGCGGCCTTGAGGGCGTCCCGCAGCTGCGTCTGGTTCTTGGCGACCGCGATGCCGTAGGGAGCGGCCTCGACCTGCTCGCCGACCAGCTGGAAGTCCTTGCCGCCACCGGAGGTCTTCACGGCGTACGCGGCGACCGGGAAGTCGGACGAGCCGGCGGCCGCGCCGCCCGCGCGCAGACGGGTCTGGGCCTGCTGGTCGTTGTCGAAGGGCTCGATGGCGATCTTCTTGCCGGCCGGGCACTTCTTCGACTCCGCCTTGGCGAGGTCCTCGGAGACCGTGCCGCGCTGCACCACGATCTTCTTGCCGCACAGGTCGGACCAGGTCTTGATGCCCTGGTCGTCGCCCTTCTTGGTGTAGATCGAGACGCCGGCGGTGAAGTAGTCGACGAAGTCGACGCCCTCACCGACCTTCTTGCCGGTGTCGGAGTCGATGCCCTCCTGGCGGTCCTTGGTGTCGGTCATCGCGGACATGGCGATGTCGTACCGCTTGGAGCGCAGACCCGTGATCAGCGTGTCGAAGGTGCCGTTCTCGAACTGGAAGTCGACCCCGAGCTGCTTGCCCATGGCGGCGGCGAGGTCGGGGTCGATGCCCACGACCTTGCCGGAGCTGTCCTTGAACTCGACCGGGGCGTACGCGATGTCCGAACCGACCTTGATGACACCCTTGTCACGGATCGACTGCGGCAGCTTGCCGGCGAGCGGGGCCGCGCTCGTCTCGTTGCCCGACCCGGTGTCCTTGGTCTGGTCACCGCATCCGGTGAGCATCAGCGCGCCTGCGACCGCGATCGCACCGACCACTGCTAGCCGGGAGTGCGCGGCGGTCGTACGACGGGTGGAGCTTGCGGTCATGGTGGGTTCCTCCGGCGGATGGGTGGAGTTGCCGATGGGGCTGAGCGCTGTCGACGGTGCCGGCAGCGCCGTGGCCTGCCGACGGTGCCGGCAGTGCCTGGACTGCCGACGGTGCCGGCAGTGCCGTGGGTCGACGAGAACACACGTCTTCGAGTGTCGCGACCTCGTGTGATTACGGCATCTTGCCATTCGGACTGCGCCATTCTGGGGGCCAGCCATGTCAAAATCGGATAACGGGCGACCCCCGAACCGCACCACTCCGGTACATCACGGCCGGACCTTCTGCGGGAATCATTCCTTCCGGCAGGAAGATCTTCGGTATATCCCGGGAATCCGATACGGGGGCCGAAGGATTCGCCGACGCGTGAGCGGTTGTCGAGGGTTTGTCCAGACCTTGTCCCGATATTGGACGAAGAGTCAGGGCGCCTGTGTGTGACCTTCGCGTTATGGACTCGTCGTCGGCGCCGTCCGTCCGGTATGAAGGTTCTTTACACCCCTCATCCGGGGCTCAGGGCGCGTGTGCGGCGCGCCCATCGCGTATGCGCCCGTACGTATCACGTACACAGCACGACCATGGCCGTACGCGGTCCCGCCCACGCCTCACCAGGAGTGGCCACCCTCAAACCAATGAAGATTTAAGGGGTAAAACGAAGTGGCAGCGGAGATCGTCAATCCTCGCAGCGAGAGCAAGACCGGCGATACGGATCCCGAGGGCGGTGCGGAGCCCCTCGATTCCTTCGATCCGGCGTTCGCGCTCCATCGCGGCGGCAAGATGGCCGTGCAGGCCACGGTGCCGGTCCGTGACAAGGACGACCTGTCCCTGGCGTACACGCCCGGCGTCGCGAAGGTGTGCAGCGCGATCGCGGAGCAGCCGGAGCTCGTGCACGACTACACGTGGAAGTCGTCGGTCGTGGCCGTCGTGACGGACGGTACGGCCGTGCTGGGGCTCGGTGACATCGGGCCCGAGGCCTCCCTCCCGGTGATGGAGGGCAAGGCGATTCTGTTCAAGCAGTTCGGCGGCGTGGACGCGGTTCCGATCGCGCTGAACTGCACGGACGTCGACGAGATCGTCGAGACGGTGGTGCGGCTCGCGCCCTCGTTCGGCGGAGTCAATCTGGAGGACATCTCGGCGCCGCGGTGCTTCGAGATCGAGCGGAAGCTCCAGGACGCGCTGGACATTCCCGTCTTCCACGACGACCAGCACGGTACGGCGGTGGTGACGCTGGCGGCCCTGCGGAACGCTGCGCGGCTGAGCAAGCGGGCGCTGGGGGAGCTGCGGGCCGTCATCTCCGGCGCCGGTGCGGCGGGTGTCGCGATCGCGAAGATGCTGGTCGAGGCCGGGGTCGGGGATGTTGCGGTGGCCGACCGCAAGGGTGTCGTGTCGGCGGACAGGGACGATCTGACGCCGGTGAAGCGGGAGCTGGCCGGGTTCACGAACAAGGCGGGTATCAGCGGGTCGCTGGAGGCGGCGCTGGCCGGGGCCGATGTGTTCATCGGGGTGTCCGGTGGGACGGTGCCGGAGGACGCGGTGGCGTCCATGGCCGACGGGGCGTTCGTGTTCGCCATGGCGAATCCGAATCCTGAGGTGCACCCCGAGGTCGCGCACAAGTACGCGGCCGTGGTGGCCACCGGGCGGTCGGACTTCCCGAACCAGATCAACAACGTGCTGGCGTTTCCGGGGATCTTCGCGGGTGCCTTGCAGGTGCGGGCGTCGCGGATCACGGAGGGGATGAAGCTGGCTGCGGCGGAGGCGCTGGCGGGTGTGGTCGGGGACGATCTCGCGGCCGACTACGTCATCCCGTCGCCGTTCGACGAGCGGGTCGCGCCGGCGGTGACTGCTGCGGTGGCGGCGGCTGCCAGGGCCGAGGGTGTGGCTCGGCGGTGACGCGGTGGCGCGTTGCGCGGTGATGTGAGTGGCCCCGTCCGGGTTCGGGCGGGGTCGTTTCTTTGGGTGCGGCTGTTCGGGTGGTGCCGGGTGCCTGCGGCGGCCTGTGGCTGCTTCGGTGGGGGTGCGCGTAGCGCCTACCGGGGTGCGGTGGGTCGGGGCCGCGTCGGGGGGTGTCCGTCCTCGGAACGGCGCGATGGGGTTGGACGCCGACTGACTCCCCGTTGACGCGCCAACCGCTGCGGGCGGACACCCCCCGACACGTCCCCTTCTCGCCGACGGCGGGTGCGGGCGCGTCTCGCCTTGGCTGCGGGCAGTCGTGCCGCTGGGGCGGCACCACGCTCCGCCGGGCTGCGGGCGCACCCGGCCTCAGCACCCGTGCCGAGTGCCTGGCAAGAGGGTGTGTCTCACAGGGGTCGGTGGTTCCGCACCGTCGGTCCGGAACCTATCGTCAAGGTCATGTTCGCTGTCTACGCCGCCCGAATCGACCGCGACCAGCCACTGGCCGGACTGGAGTTGGGAGAGCGTCCGGCTCCCGAGGTCCGACCCGGCTGGAGCACCGTCACGGTCAAGGCCGCCTCCCTCAACCATCACGACCTGTGGTCCCTGCGCGGCGTCGGCCTCGCAGAGGACAAGCTGCCGATGATCCTCGGCTGTGACGCCGCCGGCGTCGACGAGGACGGCAACGAGGTCGTCCTGCACTCCGTGATCGGACAGAGTGGGCACGGGGTCGGTCCGAAGGAACCCCGTTCCATCCTCACCGAGCGCTACCAGGGCACCTTCGCCGAGCAGGTCGCCGTGCCGACCTGGAACGTCCTGCCCAAGCCCAAGGAGCTCTCCTTCGAGGAGGCCGCCTGTCTGCCCACGGCCTGGCTGACCGCGTACCGGATGCTGTTCACCAACGCGGGGGTCCGGCCCGGCGACTCCGTGCTCGTGCAGGGCGCCGGCGGTGGTGTCGCCACGGCCGCC
>NZ_MUKA01000260.1 GCF_002150735.1 Streptomyces africanus | reverse complement strand
GGGGGTGGGCTGCGGGGTCACAACCCACCATCAGACACCCCCGGCGCCGCCCGGCCAAGGAACCGGTCAGCCCTCGGCGATCTGCCGGACCTCCGCGGTGATGGTCCAGTAGTCCTCGTGCGTGGCCAGGAACCGCTTGGTCCACTCGATCGCCTCGGCCTTGTCCTTGCACTGGCTGATCGAGTAGCCGCCGATGACCTCCTTGGACTCGGTGAACGGCCCGTCGGTGACGGAGAGCTTGCCGCCCTCCCAGTGCACCCGGCTGCCGTCCGAGGTCGGGGTGAGTCCGGCCGTGTCGAGCATGACCCCGGCCTTGGTGATCTCCTCCAGGAGCTTGCCCATGCGCTCCTGGAGTTCGGGGCTCGGGCCCTCGGCGGGGGCGTTCTTCTCGTCGATGCGGATCAGGGTGAGAAAGCGCGGCATGGTGACTCCTCGGGGCTGTGCGGAGCGAGGTCCGTCCCCGCTCTCACCCCTGCGTCGATCGGGAGACCTCCGGATCGACACGCTCGCCGTTTTTTCTCCCGGATTTTTTTGCCGAGGTTGTCTGTGCAGGTCAGCGCAGCGACTTCCACAGCTTCCGGGCCTCCGGCTCCTCGGCCACCACCCGGTTGGGATCCGACGGTGCCCGGACCACCGGCATCGTCACCGTCCGCACCGCGCTCGCCGACAGACCCCGCACGCTCTGCCCGAGCCGGGTCAGCTCGCCGAGGGAGTCCAGGCCGGTGTCGGTGGTCAGGCCGGCGGTCACGGCGTCCGCGACCCGGTACAGCTTCGCCGGGTCGGTGAGCAGGTCCTGCGCGGCGATCTGGTCCAGCAGTGCCTTCACCAGCTTCTGCTGCAGGCCGATCCGTCCCAGGTCGCTGCCGTCGCCTATGCCGTGCCGGGTGCGCGCCAGGGCGAGGGCCCGCGCGCCGTCCAGGTGGTGGGTGCCCGCCTCGAGGTGCAGATGGCTGTCGTCGTCGGCGATGTCCTCGTCCGTGGTGACGGTGAC
The DNA here is from genome assembly GCF_002150735.1 of Streptomyces africanus. GTDB lineage: Bacteria > Actinomycetota > Actinomycetes > Streptomycetales > Streptomycetaceae > Streptomyces > Streptomyces africanus. Next base: position 12,704 of record NZ_MUKA01000260.1, on the reverse strand, counting down.
GCCGCCGAGCGCGTCCACGAGCTGCGCGAAGCCGGAGAAGTCGATCTCGATGTAGTGGTCCATGCGGACGCCGGTCATCGACTCGACCGTCCTGACCGCACAGGCCGGACCGCCCACGGCGTACGCGTCGTTGAACATGGAGTTGTAGGCGACGGCCGTCGGCCCGCCGGACGGGCGCGGGCAGGAGGGGCGGGTGACCAGGGTGTCGCGCGGGATGCTCACCACGGTCGCGCTGGTGCGCCCGGCGTCGAGGTGGACGACCATCGCCGTGTCGGAGCGGGCACCGGAGCTGTCGCCGCCGCCGAGCCGCCGGTTCTCCTCGCCGCTGCGCGAGTCGGAGCCCAGGACCAGGATGTTGAGGGCCTCGCCGGGCAGGGCCGCCGCGGAGGGGGACGGCGTGACCACCGGCTTCGGCGGGCGGTTGTCGCCCAGCGCGTTGTCGATGTCGACGCTCTTGATGTTGTCGTCGAGATGCCAGTAGGCCCAGCCCGCCGAGCCGAGGCCGAGCACCAGCGCACCGGCGAGGGCGAGGCCGGCGATCCGCAGCGGTCTCGACCGCCGGCCCCCTGCTCTGGCCGCGTCCTCCTGCCCGTCCCCGTTTCCGTCACGTCCCGTCACGGGCAGGAACGTGCGTCCGAATTATGACGAGCAGGGACCCCAGGGCGAGTTTTCTTCGGAAATTCTCAGACTTCTCCGTCCGGTCTCACGGTCCGGTCTCACCCCAGGGTCACCACCGGCACCGGGTTGCTCCCGCTCCACGAGGCGTTGAAGCCGAACGTGACCGAACCGTCGTCCGGCACCGACCCGTTGTACGGGGCGTTCGTACAGCTGACCGCCGCGCCCGACTGCGTGCAGCTGGCGTTCCAGGCCTGGGTGATCCGCTGCCCGGCGCCGAACGTCCAGTCCGCCTTCCACGACGACAGCGAGGCGCCCGAGCAGGCGATCCGCACCTGGCCCGTGTAGCCGGTGCTCCACTGACTGGTGACGCTGTACGTGGCCGAGCAGGCGTCCGTCGGCGGCGGGGTCGTCGTCCCGCCGAGGGCCTCCGCGATGGCGTGGTACGCCGGTTTCGGCTGGTAGCTCTCGTCGTACGGGGTCGCCGCGCCCTGCCCGGGGAAGGTGTCCGGGATCCAGGAGTCGGAGTCGGTGAAGCCCCAGACGGTGACGCCGGTACAGCGCGCGACCGCCCCGCAGGCGTTCATGACCGCCGTGTAGTCGGCGGCCTGCTGGGTCAGCTTCGCCTGCGTCGCCGGCAGCTGCATCCGGATGTCCAGCTCGGTGATCGCCACGTCGACGCCCAGGTCGGCGAAGCGCTGGATGTTCTGCTGCAGCGTCGAGGGCACCTGGCCGACGATGAGATGCGCCTGCAGCCCCACCCCGTCGATCGGGACCCCGCGCTCCTTCAGGGACTTGACCAGGTCGTACAGGGCGGTGCTCTTCGCGTTGACGCCCTCGACGTTGTAGTCGTTGATGTACAGCTTGGCGCCCGGGTCGGCGGCCCGGGCCCAGGTGAGGGCCTGCGCGATGTAGTCCTGGCCGAGGGTGTCGTGGAAGAGGGTCGAGCGGTAGGTGCCGTCCTCGTTGAAGGGCTCGTTCACCACGTCCCAGGCGGCCAGCCGGCCCTTGTAGCGGCCGACCTCGGTGGCGATGTGGTCCTGGACGACGGCGCTGAGCTGGTCCCGGGTCCAGTTGCCGTTCGTCAGCCAGCCCGGGTTCTGCTGGTGCCAGAGCAGGGTGTGGCCGCGCACCTGCTGGCCGTGGGCCTCGGCGAAGCCCACGATCTGGTCCGCCTCGGCCCAGTCGTGGCTGCCCCGGCTCGGCTCGACGGAGGCCCACTTCATGGCGTTGCCGGGGGTGAGCGAGTTGAACTCGCGGCCGGCGATCTCGCCGTAGGTGCCGGTGAGTTTCGAGCCGGTGACCGCCGTGCCCATGATCTTGCCCTTGGCCTCGGCCAGGTCACGCAGCGGGGCGTCGGCGGCGTGCGACACGGGGGCCGCGGCCAGCAGGGAGCCGGCCGCGACGACGCCGGCCAGCAGGGAGGTGAGTAAGCCCGGTCTCAGCGATCTCATGTGCGGGTGCCTCCGAAAGTTTCGGTGGTGCAACCGATTGGCTTCGGTGCAGTGTGGAGGCGCCCGGGACACCCGTCAACACAGCATCGGCGGTCAGCCGCCCGCGGGCGCCGCCGTACTGCTGCGCACCACCAGGCTCGTCGCCAGCTCGACCCGGGTGGCCGCCGGGGTGCCGGCCTCGCGGCCGAGGTCGAGGACCAGCTTGGCCGCCGCCTCGGCCATCTCCGTCAGCGGCTGCCGTACGGTCGTCAGCGGCGGCCCGACCAGGGGCGCCACCGGCAGATCGTCGAACCCGACCACGCTGAGGTCCTCGGGGATGCGCAGCCCGAGCTCGCGCGCGGCCTCGTACAGCCCGAGCGCCTGGAGGTCGTTCCCGGCGAAGACGGCGGTCGGCCGGTCCGGGCGGCGCAGCAGCTCCAGGCCCAGCCGGTAACCGGCCTCGTGGTGGAAGTCGCCGTTCGCGATCAGCGCGGGGTCGACCGGCAGCCCGGCCGTCTCCAGCGCGGCCCGGTAGCCGTCGACCCGGGCACGGCTGCACATCATCTGCGTCGGCCCGCTGATCGCGCCGATCCGCCGGTGCCCCAGCTCGACCAGGTGCCGGGTGGCGGCGAGACCGCCCTGCCAGTTGGTCGCGCCGATCGACGGCACGTCGGCTCCCGGGTCACCGGCCGGGTCCATCACCACGAAGGGGATGGCGCGGCTGGTCAGCAGCGCCCGCTGGGACTCGTCGAGCCCGGACAGGACCAGGACCACGCCGTGCGGGCGGCGCGCGGCGACCTGGTCCGCCCAGGTCCGCCCCGGGGTGAGCCGCCCCGCGCTCTCGGACAGCACCACGCTGAGCCCCGCGTCCCGGGCCACGTTCTCCACGCCCCGGATGACCTCCAGCGCCCAGGCGCTCTCCAGCTCGTGGAAGACCAGGTCGATCAGGGGTGAGCGGGTCGCCTCGGCACGGCGGCGCCGGTAGCCGTGGGCGCGCAGCAGATCCTCCACGCGGGCACGGGTGGCGGGGGCGACGTCGGCCCGCCCGTTGAGGACCTTCGAAACAGTCGGTGCCGACACACCGGCCTCACGGGCGATCTCGGCGAGCGTCGCGGTCTGCGTGCTGCGCCCCTGCGTCCGGGTTTGCGTCCGGCTTTCAACCGGCTCCGGGGATGTCATGGCGGCGATCGTATCCCTGCGGGCCCCCTTGACGAAGTCCCCGTGGCGCCATAGGTTCCCGGAACATTCGACATACTTACCGAAACATTCGTGGATGCGAGCGTGAGAAGCGCTCGTGAGCACCGTTCGTGAGAGGGCCGTCCGTCCACCCGACAGGAGCTTCATGACCACCGCGCCCTGGCGTGACCCCGCCCTGCCCGCCGCCGCCCGCGTCGACGACCTGCTCTCCCGGATGACCCTGGAGGAGAAGACCGCCCAGCTGTACGGCGTGTGGGTGGGTGCCTCGACGGACGGTGACGGAGTCGCTCCGCACCAGCACGACATGACCGTGGACTACGAGTGGGACGAGCTGATCACCCGCGGCCTCGGCCAGCTCACGCGCTCCTTCGGCACCGCCCCCGTCGACCCGGCGCTGGGCGCGCAGGCACTGGCCCGCGCCCAGCGCCGTATCACCGAGGCCGGCCGCTTCGGCATCCCGGCGGTCGCGCACGAGGAGTGCCTGGCCGGCTTCACCGCCTGGCAGGCCACGGCCTACCCGGTCCCGCTGGCCTGGGGCGCGACCTGGGATCCCCCGCTGGTCGAGGAGATGGCCCGCCGCATCGGCGCCGACCTGCGCTCGGCCGGCGTCCACCAGGGCCTCGCACCCGTCCTGGACGTCGTCCGCGATCCGCGCTGGGGCCGCGTGGAGGAGACGATCGGTGAGGACCCGTACCTGGTCGGCACGGTCGGCACGGCCTATGTGCGGGGCCTGGAGTCGGCCGGGGTCGTCGCCACGCTGAAGCACTTCGCCGGGTACGCCTCCTCGGCCGGCGCCCGCAACCTGGCCCCCGTACGGGCCGGCACCCGCGAGTTCGCGGACGTCACCCTCCCGCCCTTCGAGATGGCGCTGCGCGAGGGCGGGGCCCGCTCGGTGATGGCCGCCTACACGGAGCGGGACGGCGTGCCGGCCTCGGCGGACCCCGAGCTGCTGACCGGCCTCCTGCGCGAGGAGTGGGGCTTCACCGGCACGGTCGTCGCGGACTACTTCGGCATCGGCTTCCTCCAGACCCTCCACCGGGTCGCCGGCACCCCGGCCGAGGCGGCCCGCGCGGCCCTGGAGGCCGGCATCGACGTGGAACTGCCGAGCCTCAGGTGCTACGGCGATCCGCTGGTGGACGCGGTCCGCTCGGGCGAGATCCCCGAGGAGCTCGTGGACCGCGCGGCCCGCCGCGTCCTGCTCCAGAAGTGCGCACTGGGCCTGCTGGACGAGGACTGGACTCCCGAGCCGGCCGCCCCGGTCGACCTCGACTCGACGGGCAACCGGATCCTGGCCCGCCGCCTGGCCGAGGAGTCCGTCGTCCTGCTCGACAACCCCGACGGCCTGCTCCCGCTGGCCCCCGACACCCGGATCGCGGTGATCGGCCCCCGGGCGGCCGACGCCCTGGCCATGCTGGGCTGCTACTCGTTCCCGTCCCACGTCCTCACCCACCACCCCGGCGTCCCGGCCGGCATCGAGATCCCGACGGTCCTCGACGCCCTGCGCACCGAACTCCCCGACGCCAAGGTGACGTTCGCGCAGGGCTGCGACGTGACGGACCCGGACACCTCCGGCTTCGAGGAGGCCGTCGCCCGCACCGCCGAGGCGGACGTGTGCGTGGCGGTCCTCGGCGACCGGGCGGGCCTGTTCGGCCGCGGCACCTCGGGCGAGGGCTGCGACGCGACCGACCTCGCCCTGCCGGGCGCCCAGGGCGAGCTGCTGGACGCGCTGGTGGCCACGGGCGTCCCCGTGGTGCTGGTGCTGCTGACCGGCCGTCCGTACGCCCTCGGCCGCTGGCACGGCCGCCTGGGCGCCGTCGTCCAGGCGTTCTTCCCGGGGGAGGAGGGCGGCCCGGCGGTGGCGGGAGTGCTGTCGGGCCGCGTGAACCCCTCGGGCCGCCTCCCCGTGAGCGTCCCGCAGGCCCCCGGCGGCCAGCCCTGGACGTACCTCCAGCCGCCCCTCGGCCTCGCGGGCGAGGTCAGCAACCTCGACCCGACCCCGCTGTACGCCTTCGGGCACGGCCGTTCGTACACGACGTTCGCCTGGGAGGACGGCACGGGCGGCGCGGAGCCGGCGGAGATCGGCACGGACGGGACGTACGACGTCTCGGTGACCGTCCGCAACACGGGCGACCGCGAGGGCGCGGAGGTCGTACAGCTCTATCTCCACGACCCGGTGGCGTCGGTGACCCGCCCCGACGTACGGCTGATCGGCTACCTGCGCGTGGCGGCGGCCCCGGGCGAGGCGGTGCGGGTGACGTTCCGCTTCCACGCTGACCTGTCGTCCTTCACCGACCGCTCGGGCCGGCGCGTGGTCGAACCGGGCGCCCTGGAGCTGCGGTTGGCGGCGTCCAGCGCGGACGTACGCCACACGGCCCACCTCACCCTCACGGGCCCGGTCCGGGTGCTCGGCACCGACCGGCGGCTGCGCTGCGAGACGGAGGTGTCGGACGCCGGGTGACGGTGCGGGTCAGCCGGCGCCGACCGACTCGAACCGCCACCGGTGCACGGCCCGGGTCACCAGCTCCCCGTCCGGCTCCGGCAGTTCGGGCAGCTCGGCGTCGTACGGGGCGTCCCACCAGGTGATGACGAGGACCCGGTCCTGGGGAGCGCGCAGGGTCTCCCGGCGCAGGGGTTCACCGGGGAGCTCCTGCGCCCGTGCCCAGGCCAGCAGGTCCTCGCCCCGGCCGGGCACCGCCCGTGCCTCCCACATCAAGGCGACCGTCACGAGTAGAGGTTCTCCTTGCTGATCTCATGCACATGGTCGTGGCCCGGGACATGCGGTTCCGTCACCGGGAGGGACGAGTCGGCCGGCAGGTCCCAGCTCGACGCGGCCCGGTTGCGGGCCACCATCTCCGCGCCGAGCGCGGCGACCATCGCGCCGTTGTCCGTGCACAGCTTGGGCCGCGGCACCCGCAGCCGGATCCCGGCCGCCTCGCAGCGCTCCTGGGCCAGGGCGCGCAGCCGGGAGTTGGCGGCCACCCCGCCGCCGATCATCAGGTGGTCGACGCCCTCGTCCTTGCAGGCCCGGACGGCCTTGCGGGTCAGCACGTCCACGACCGCCTCCTGGAAGGAGGCCGCCACGTCCCGCACCGGGACCTCCTCTCCCGCCGCCCGCTTCGCCTCGATCCAGCGGGCCACGGCCGTCTTCAGCCCGGAGAAGGAGAAGTCGTAGGCCGGGTCGCGCGGACCGGTCAGGCCGCGCGGGAAGGCGATCGCGTCCGGGTCGCCCTCGCGTGCGTACCGGTCGATGACCGGGCCGCCCGGGAAGCCCAGGTTCAGCACGCGGGCGATCTTGTCGAAGGCCTCACCGGCCGCGTCGTCGATGGTCGCGCCCATCGGGCGGACGTCGGAGGTGATGTCCGAGGACAGCAGCAGCGAGGAGTGGCCGCCGGACACCAGCAGGGCCATGGTCGGCTCGGGCAGCGGGCCGTGCTCCAGCTGGTCGACGCAGATGTGCGAGGCGAGGTGGTTCACGCCGTACAGGGGCTTGCCGAGCGCGTACGCGTACGCCTTGGCGGCCGAGACGCCGACCAGCAGGGCACCGGCGAGGCCGGGACCGGCGGTGACGGCGACGCCGTCGAGGTCGCGGGCGCTGACCCCCGCCTCCTTCAGCGCGCGGTCGATGGTGGGGACCATCGCCTCCAGGTGCGCCCGGGAGGCGACCTCGGGCACGACCCCGCCGAACCGGGCGTGCTCGTCGACGCTGGAGGCGACGGCGTCGGCGAGCAGGGTGGTGCCGCGGACGATGCCGACGCCGGTCTCGTCACAGGAGGTCTCGATGCCGAGGACGAGCGGCTCGTCGCGAGAGTCAGTCATTGGTCTGCGTTCCTCGTACGGAAGTCGAACCCGCGGCGGAGCCGCTGTCGGGTTGCGTGGTCAGTCGCATCACCAGGGCGTCCACGTTCCCCGGCTGGTAGTAGCCGCGCCGGAAGCCGATGGCCTCGAAGCCGAAGCGCTCGTACAGCTTCTGCGCGCGGACGTTGTCCACCCGGCACTCCAGCATCACCTCGGCGCATTCGAAGGCGGTCGCGGCCCGCAGCAGTTCGGTGAGGAGCCGGCCGCCCAGTCCCGTCCCCCAGTACTCCCGGGTGACGGCGATGGTCTGGATGTCGGCCTGCTCGCCGGAGGAGGCGACTCCGGCGTACCCGACGATCCGCTCCCCCGCCTCGGCCACGAGGTACTTCCGGGTCGCCTCCGGCCCGCGCGCATGGGCCAGCTCGGACCAGAACATGCCCCGCGACCAGGCGTCGTCGGGGAACAGGTCCCGCTCCAGCTCCAGCACGGGGTCGATGTCCCACCAGCGCATCTCGCGCAGCACGCACGTCTCGGACCCGGTCACTTGGGGGTGACCACCTTGTAGTTCTTGGGGACCTGGGCATCGGGGCGGCGCAGATACAGCGGCCGGGGCGCGGGGAGTTCCTCACCCGCCGCCAGCTTCTCCGCGGCCAGCCGGGCGAGCGCGGCGGCGGACACGTGCTCGGGCTCGTGCGCCTGGGGGAAGGTGTCCGGGTACAGCAGGGCGCCCGCACCGACCGCGGGCAGGCCCGCGACCTGCCCGGCGATGTCGGCGGGCCGGTCGACGGCCGGGTCGGTGACGCGGGTGCGGGAGTCGGCGTAGCGGGCCCAGTACACCTCCTTGCGGCGGGCGTCGGTCGCCACGACGAACGGGCCCTCGAGGTCGGCGGCGTAGGCGAGGCCGTCCAGTGTGCACACGCCGTGCACGGGGACGCCGAGCGCGAGCCCGAAGGTGTCGGCGGTCATCAGACCGACGCGCAGTCCGGTGTACGGGCCCGGCCCGATGCCGGCGACGACCCCGGTGACGGCGTCGAGCTTCAGACCGGCCTCGGTGAGCACCCGGTCGATCGCGGGCAGCAGCAGTTCCCCGTGCCGGCGCGCGTCCACCTGACTCGACGAGGCGATGACGTCCCGGCCGTCGTGCAGCGCGACGGTGACGGCGGGGGTGGCGGTATCCAGAGCGAGCAAGAGCACGCAAACAGCCTACGGCTCTCCGGGGCCCGTGTCGGACGTACCTGTCGGGCCGTCACCTGCTGCTACCGTCACCTTCCGTCACGGCGCCATGCGCACCGTGCACGACAGGGACGTACGACGCGGAGGTGGACGCCGGTGGCAGTCAGCAGCTCGGGGATCGTGGCCGGGCTCACCGCCGCGGCCCTCGCGACGGTCGGCTACCTCGCCCACCAGGCGGCACAGACCCTCCCGGCCGGCCTGGGCCGGGCGCACGCGGGCGCCGCACCGTCCGCCGACGCCTCGAAGGCGCCGCCCCGGACCAGGAAGGACCCCGCCGCGCTGCCCGTCGGCTCCGGCGAGGGCGCACGGGTCGTGTACTCCCTGCACGGCGACCGGGTGTGGCTGGTCGGCGCGGACGAGGTGATCACCCGCACGTTCGAGGTCGCCCCGAGCGCGGTGGACCCGGCCCCGGGCAACTACGCGGTCACGTCCCGCTCGAACGCGGTCACCGGCTCCGACGGTGTCCCCGTCGAGCACGTCGTGCGCTTCACGACCGTGGGCGGTGTGGTGATCGGCTTCAGCGCGGCCGTGGACGGCTCGACCGCCGCACCGGCCACGAAGGTACGCACGGGCGGCATCCGCGAGTCCCGCGCGGACGGCGAGGCGATGTGGACGTTCGCGACGATCGGCCGCAAGGTCGTGGTCGTCCGCTAGGCCGCTTCGCGGTGGTCCGCCACCGGCTCGGCCGGCTCGGCGAGCTCCGGCTCGGGAGCCCGCGGTGGCGTGGAGATCAGCGCCGCCGCCTCGCCCGCCTCCAGCAGGTCGCGCATGGACACCCCGGCGACCGCGAACGGCAGCGGCCGCCCCTTGCTCTCTGTAGCCGACATGGACGCCTCCCGAAGGCGGGGCGGACGTAGTTAGGTACACCTAACTACGGACTGGATACCATGTGACCACGCACAAGACGCCGAACGCAACATTTTGCCGACGCCTTGTCGGAACGTTCATCAAAACACCACGTGCCGGGAGCTACGCCGCGAGCACGCTCAGGTCCGCCGACGCCCAGCGTTCCCCCACACCGGTGATCGTCATCTGCCGGACCTCGTCGGTCGTGTCGCCCACCGCGCGGTGGATCACCACCTGGAGCCGGTCCTCGGTCAGCTCCTCGACCTTGCCCTCGCCCCACTCCACGACGACGACGGACTCGGGCAGCGAGACGTCGAGATCGAGGTCCTCCATCTCGTCCAGCCCGCCGGACAGCCGGTAGGCGTCGACATGGACCAGCGGCGGCCCCTCGCCCAGCGAGGGATGCACCCGGGCGATCACGAACGTCGGCGAGGTGACGGCCCCGCGCACGCCGAGCCCCTCGCCCAGCCCACGCGTCAGTGTCGTCTTGCCCGCCCCGAGCTCGCCGCTCAGCATCACCAGGTCACCGGCCCGCAGCAGTTTCGCGAGCCGGCGGCCCAGCTCCCGCATCTGCTCGGGGGAGGTGACGACGATCTGGACGGATCCGGGCTCAGCCGGGTTGTGCGGTACTGGTGCTTCCATAGCCCTTCACGGTAGCCCCTGCGGGCACGGCACCCGTGCGGGTGAGCAGGTCGGCGAGGCGGTCGGTGACCACTTCCGGGTGTTCCAGCATCACCAGGTGTCCGGCGTCCGGCACCAGCACCAGCTCGGCGTCCGGCAGCAGATCGGCGATGGCCTCGCTGTGCTCACTCGGCGTGACCAGGTCCTGCACCCCGGCGAGGACGAGGACCGGCATGTCGGCGAAGTGGGCGAGCGCCTCGGTCTTGTCGTGGTCGTTGAACGCCGGGTAGTACTCGGCGACCACGTCGATGGGCGTGCTCTCGATCATCCGCTCGGCGAACCGGGCGACGGCCGGATCGACGTCCCGGGACGCGAACGAGTACCGCTTGATGACCCCGGCGAACAGGTCCGCGGTGGCCCGGCGCCCCTTCTCCACCAGCTCGGCCCGCTGCCCCATCACCTTCAGCACGCCGGGCAGCACCCGCCGCACCGCGTTGACGCCGGCCACCGGAAGCCCGTAGTTGACCTCGCCGAGCCGCCCCGACGACGTCCCCACGAAGGCGACCCCGACGACCCGCTCCCGGACCAGCTCGGGGTACTGGTCGGCCAGCGCCATCACCGTCATGCCGCCCATGGAGTGGCCGACCAGCACGATCGGCCCCTCGGGCGCGGCCGCGTCGATCACGGCCTTCAGGTCGCGGCCCAGCTGCTCGATGGTGACCGGCTCGTCCCGCCCCTGGGCCACACCCCGCCCGGACCGGCCGTGGCTGCGCTGGTCCCAGTGCACGGTCCGTACGACGCCTCTGAGCGCCGCCCGCTGGAAGTGCCAGGAGTCCTGACTGAGGCAGTAGCCGTGGCTGAAGACGACGGTGACCGGGGCGGGGGCCTTGCGGCCGAAGAGCCGCCGGCGGCGCGGGCCGATGGCGGCGGGGGCGGCCTCCGGGTCGAGGTCGTCGACCTCGTAGTACAGCTCCGTGCCGTCGTCGGCGAACGCCTTGCCGGGCATGCCGCGCAGCGAGCCGTAGGGTCCCGCGGAGTCGAGGGCGAGCCGGGCCTTCTGGCGCATGCCCCGGCCGACCGTCATCCGCTCCAGGGCGACGCCGGCGGCCGCGCCCGCGGCCACCACGCCTATCGCGACACCGGCGATGCCGGTCGCCCGGCGCCAGCCTCCCGCCGCCCCCGCGGCGGAGGCCGCGACGGCCGCGGTGGCGGCGTTCGCGACGACCTCCGCACTGCTCTCGCTCACGTACCGCTCCTCTTCGCCGGGGCGCTGCTGCCGATGCCCGTGGTGATGGTGATGGTGGTGCTGGTGTTGTCAGGGTGCCTGTTGTTCGGCGCGTGACCGGTCCTCTGTGCGAGTTACCCGTCCTGTTCCTCATTCACATAGACGCGAGGAACGCGCGTTCCGATCCGGGTCACGATCTCGTAGGCGATGGTTCCGGCCGCCTGGGCCCAGTCCTCGGCGGTGGGCTCGCCGCGGTCCCCGGGACCGAAGAGCACCGCCTCGGCGCCCGGAGCGGGCTCGTCGCCGCCCAGGTCGACGACGAACTGGTCCATGGCGACCCGCCCCGCGATCGTGCGCCACTTGCCCTCGACCAGGACCGGTCCGGCCGAGGAGGCGTGCCGAGGGATGCCGTCGGCGTACCCCAGCGGGACGAGGCCGAGGGTGGTCGCGCCGGGCGTCACGTACCGGTGGCCGTAGCTGACGCCGTGCCCGCCCGGGACGTGTTTGACCAGGGCGAGCGAGGCGGACAGCGTCATCACCGGGCGCAGCCCGAAGTCGGCCGGGGTGCCGAGCTCGGGGCTGGGCGAGATGCCGTAGGTGGCGATGCCGGTGCGGACCAGGTCGAAGTGGCTCTCGGGGAGCGTGAGCGTGGCCGGCGAGTTGGCGATGTGCCGGACCTCGGGGCGGGCGCCCCGCTCCTCGGCGTACGCGACCATCTCCCGGAAGCGGCCGAGCTGGGCGGCGATGGAGGGGTGGCCGGGCTCGTCGGCACAGGCGAAGTGCGACCACAGCCCCGTGATCCGCAGGAGCCCCTCGGCCTCGGCGCGCAGCGCCTCCCGCACCAGCTCGGCCCAGTCCTCCCCGGGCTGGCAGCCGCCCCGCCCGAGCCCGGTGTCGGCCTTGAGCTGCACCCGCGCGGGCCGGTCCGCCCGCCGGGCGGCCTCGGTGACCTCCGCCAGGGCCCACATCCCGCTGACGGACACGTCGACGTCCGCCTCGATCGCCTCGAGCCAGGGCCCGCCCGGCGTCCACAGCCAGCACATGACGCGGCCCGGCAGCCCCGCGGCCCGCAGGGCCAGGGCCTCCTCGGGCGTCGCCGTGCCCAGCCAGTCCGCCCCCGCGGCGACGGCCGCGCGGGCACACGGCACAGCCCCGTGGCCGTACGCCTCGGACTTCACCACGGTCATCAGGGCCGCGCCCGGCGCGTGGGCACGCAGCGCCCGCACATTGGCCCGCAGCGCGGCCAGGTCGATCTCCGCGCGGGCCCGCAGGGGCGCGGTCCGCGGAGCTGTTCTCTCGCTCATCGCGCCCAGTGTCTCAGAGGGGCCCGGCCCACCCGAGGCAGCGGCCCCCGACGGCCACCGCTACGTCCCGGGCCTGCGCCCCCACACGAACACGCGGTCGCCCTGCTCCAGCACGCTCCACAGCCTCCGGGCGTCGGCGACGGTGAGATTGACGCAGCCCCTGGAGCCGACGGTGGTGTGGAGGCTGCCGTAGACGCCGTGGAAGGCCTGTCCGCCGCTGAAGAACCGGGCGTACGGCATGGGCGTGTTGTACAGCGTCGACCACGCTCTCAGCCCGTCCGGCGCTTGAGGACGAGGCCGTCCAGGCCGAAGCGGGGGCCCGGGGGCGGCAGCCCCCGGAGACGTACGGCGACATCGGAACCGGCCGACGCGCCGCCGGCAATTGGCACTCCGCTTGACCGAGTGCTAATCGCAGTCATAGTCTCGGCTCTGGCA
>NZ_MUKA01000259.1 GCF_002150735.1 Streptomyces africanus | reverse complement strand
GTCTCGATCTTGACGCGGCCGACGCTGACGGGCCGGGTGCGGCCCTTGACGTCGACGGCCAGCACCTTGCTGCCGGCGTGCAGTTCGCTCAGGTAATGGGTGCGGCCGGCCTGCGAGACGGTGTACGAGTGCAGCGCGCCGGCGTTGACCCGGAACGGGCGGGTCGGCATGTACGGCAGCGGGTGGGTCTCGCTGACGCACAGCACCATGCCCTTGGAGTGGGAGCCGACGAGGATGCCCTCGTCCTTGCGGAAGTGGGTTGTGGTGTCGACGCAGGCCCGCTCCCCCATGCCGATGTGCGTGGTCCGGGTGACGGTCAGTTCCACCAGGTCGATCTCGCCGCCCCGGGCGGTGGCGGCGGTGCGCAGGGCCGTGGCGTCGCCGACGGTGCCGGCCCGCATCAGGACGCCGTCCGAGCCCAGTTCCAGGACGCCGTAGACGATCTCGGCCTCCTCGGTGTTGGACGCGGTGGTGATGATCGAGCCGGGTGCGCCGGTGGCGGCGGCGATCACGATCTCCAGCGGGATCTTGGTGGGGTCGCGGAAGTCCAGCACGCTCCACGGCTCCAGACGGGCCGCGAGGCAGGCGTCCTCCAGGGTGTCGGCGTCGACGATCTCCACGTAGCGGCCGAACTCGACCTCCGGGTGGGCCTGCTGGAGCGCGGCCCGGTCCTCGCGGGGGCCCGGGACGACCACCAGGTCCGCGCCGCCCAGGTCGGCGGGGACGGAGTCGAGGCCGTCCTCGAAGAGCAGGACCTTGCGGACGGTGGGCGGCAGGCCGGTGAAGGCGGTCGGGTCGGCGGCGACGATGCCGTCGATGCGCTGGTGCAGGGCCTCTTCGAGAACGGCCTGGGTGGCGGTGCCAGCGCCTCGGATGTCAAGCCAGCACAGTTTCGCGTCCGTCATGATGCGGACCTCCTGTCGAGTGTGAAGCGTGGGAAAGGTGGTGGGTGTCGCGGTCGAGCGGGGAGCCGGGCGCGCCGAGGCGGGCCGGGGCGTCCAGGTGATCGGGGGTCAGTCGCTCGTCCCGGTGTGCGTCGGCCGGGAAGGCGAGGGGGGCGAAGTGCTGTTCCGGGAAGTGGTGGATCAGCCGGGCCACCTTGGCGGCGAGCCGCCGTGGATCGGAGGCCTGGAAGATGTTGCGGCCCATCGCCACCCCGCCGGCGCCGCCGGCCAGGGCGTCCCGGACGTAGGCCAGCACGTCCTCCTCGGTGGGCATCGCGGGACCGCCCGCGACCAGGACGGGCACCGGGCAGGACGCGGTCAGGTCGAGCATCTCCGCGGTCGAGCCGAGGAAGACGGTCTTGACCAGGTCCGCGCCCAGGTCGGAGGCGACGGTGACGGCGTGCGCCACCAGGTCCGGGTCGCGCGGGTCGGTGACCCGGGGGCCGCGCGGATACACCATGGCGAGCAGCGGCAGGTTCCACCGGTCGCAGGCGTCGGCGATCCGTCCGAGGTCGCCGATCTGCTGCCGCTCGTCGTCGGAGCCGACGTTGACGTGGACGCTCACCGCGTCCGCGCCGAGCCGGAGGGCCTCCTCGACCTGCGTCACCACGTACTTGGCGTCGGGGTCGAGGGCGTGGCTGGTGGACGCGTTGAGGTGGATGATCAGCGACATCGCGGCGAACCGCTCCGGGCTGATGTGGCGGACGCTGCCCTTGTGCACGACGACCGCGTCCGCGCCGCCGGCGGCGAGCTGCCCGGCGAGGTGGTCGAGGCTCGTGCCCTTGGGGACGAGGGGTCCGTCGCTGATCGAGTGGTCGAGAGGGGTGATCATCAGGCCGGCCGTGCTGTGACGGTAGAGCCGCCGCAGCCTCAGTGCCCTGGCGAAGTGGCCGAACGCGGTCATGGGATGCCCTTTCTGTTGCACGGATCGGTACGCCTGCGCGGCTCGGTGCCCCGGCGGACGTCTGCTCCGGCGAACCCGCCGGCCCCGGGCGGCCCGGCACCGCACCCCTCACGGGGCTCCGGCCCCGGGGCCCCGTCCGGGGACGGTCGTGCCGGACCGGTTGCCGTGGGCCGAGGGTCCCTTCGGGGTCGTTCCGTTGCGGGGCGGGGACGTACCGGGGCCGTGGCTGAGCGCAACCGGGTGCGGTCCGGCTTGCCCGTGGGGGTGAGGGGGAGTTCGGGCCAGACCGAGATGCTGAGGGGGGCGTGTTCCGGGGTGAGGGTGGCTGCCACGTAGTCGCGCAGGTCGCAGGAGGTGTGGCCGGCGCCCGAGTGGAGTTCGACCGCGGCGTGGACCTGCTCCACCAAGTCCTCGTCGCGCACTCCGAACACGGCCGCCTGACGCACCTGTGGATGCTTCAGCAGGGCCGCCTCGATGGCGGCCGGGTCGAGCTTGAGGCCGCCGTGCTTGATGACGTCGCCGACCCGGCCGTCCAGGCGGAGATAGCCGTAGCGGTCCCAGTGGCCGAGGTCGCCGGTGCGCAGCCAGCCGTCCCGGTAGGTCGCCGCGGTCAGTTCCGCGTCGTCGAGGTAACCGGCGGACACCGTCGGCGAGTTGATCCAGATCTCGCCGGTCCGGCCGCGGCCCAGCGGGATGCCCGAGTCCGGTGCCCGGATCTCGACGCGCACCCAGGGGAAGGGCCGGCCGGCCGAGCCCAGCAGTTCCGGCTCTCGGTGGTCGAGCGGGGTGAGGCTGCTGATGCCGCCCGCCTCCGTCGTGCCGTACACCTGGATCAGTACGTCGCCGAAGACCCGGACCGCCTGCCGGACCCGCTCGGGTGCGGCCGGGGTGCCGCTGTAGGTGATGCGGCGCAGAGACGACAGGTCGTACGAGGTGACGAGCGGGTGGTCGAGCAGGCGGTACAGGTGGGGCACCGCCAGGTAGACGTCCGTCACGCCCAGTTCGGCGATCGCCGCCAGGGTCGCGTCGGCGTCGAACTCGTCGTGCAGGACGACCGTGCCGCCCGCGCACAGCACGGCGTCGGCCATGGGCGCCGTGGTGTGGCTGACCGGTGTGACGGACAGCAGCGTCGCCGGTCCCCTCGGGTCGAGGCCGGAGGCGAGGCGGCCGACGAGGTGCTCGCGCGTGCCGTAGCGCTGCGCGACCATCTTGGGCCGGCCGGTGCTGCCGCTGGTGAAGTCGACGACGGCCAGGTCGTCGGGGCGCGGCGACAGGGCCGGCGGCACGGTGTCGTGCCCGTCCGCCGTGCGCGGGATCGCCCGCACGGTCAGGCCGGGCCGCCGCCGCGCCAGCCACCGGCCGCGGGCCGCGCTCTCCTCGTCCGCCTCGTCCACGAGCAGCAGCGACACCCCGAGGTCGCGCAGCAGCCCGGTCTGGGTGGCGACCGAGAACGTCTCGGTGTCCGTGCGCGGGTTCATCGAGCGGACGTAGACGGAGGTGGCGCCGAGCAGATGGACGGCGTAGCGGGCGCTGAGCATCAGCGGGTGGTTGGGGCCGGTGAGGACGGCGACGGTGGTGCCGGGACGGACGCCCTGGGAGTGCAGCAGTGCCGCGCTGCCCAGGACGGACGCCCGCAGCGCGCCGGCGGTCACCGTCGTGTCCGGCCGGTGCAGGACGACACGGGTCGGGTCGCGGCCCAGTGCCGCGAGAACGCGGCGGGCGTAAGGGCGGGGAATTGCTTCGCTGGTCATGGTCCTCCTTTCCGGAAAACAAGAGAACTGTTCGGAATCGGTGCCGAAATCAGGAGATCTTCATTTGCGCCATCATTCCCATGGCGCTGTGGTCGATCATGTGGCAGTGGTACGGATAAACACCGCGATGCGAATCGAAGGTGAGCTGGAGTTTGGCCGTCTGGCCGGGAAAGAGCAGCACGGTGTCCTTCCAGCCGGTCTCCGCGGGATACGGCGGCTGCCCGTCCCGTTCGAGAATGCGGAACTGCACCAGGTGCGTATGGAAGTTGTGCGGCACGGTGGCGCTCTTGTTGGTGACCGTCCACACCTCGGTGCTGCCCCACTCGACGTGGGTGTCGATGCGGTCCGGGTCGAAGGTCCTGCCGTTGATGTAGGCCTGGTGGCCGCCGGAGCCGGGCTCGTCCATGGAGAGGTCGAAGCTGCGCTCCACGGTCGGCTTCGCCAGGGCCGGCAGCGTGGCGAGGGTGTCCGGCACCCTGCTGGTGTCGGCGGTGCGTTCTCCGACGTCGAACCGCATGACCTGGCCGACGAGTTCGGTCGGGCCGGGGCCCAGCATGTTGGCGAGGGTGAGCTTGGTGCCGGGGGCGTACTTCGAGAAGTCGACGACGAAGTCGGCGCGTTCGCCCGGGGACAGCACCAGCACGGGTGTCTCGGCGGGGGCGGCGAGCAGGCCGCCGTCGGTGCCGATCTGCCGCACGGGGTGCTGGGTGGCCGAGCCGTCGGACAGCGCCAGGACGAAGATGCGCAGGTTGCACGAGTTGACCAGCCGGAAGCGGTACGTGCGGGCCTCGACCTTCAGGTACGGCCAGGGCCTGCCGTTGACCAGGATGGTCGTGCGGTTCTCCGCGTCGTCCATCGTGTAGACCAGCTGCGCGTTGCCGTCGAACTGCGCGTCCCGCAGGACCAGCGGGATGTCGTACCTGCCGGACGGCAGGCCCAGCGCGTCCTCGGCGGGATCCCGCAGCAGGTAGAGACCCGACAGGCCCCGGTAGACGTGCTCGGACTCCATGTGGTGCGCGTGGTCGTGCGTCCACAGGGTCGCGCCGGGCTGCTCGTTCTCGTACACGTACGTCCGCTTGCCGCCGGGCGCGATGGTGTCCATCATCCCGCCGTCGTGCGCCACCGGGTTGTTGCCGCCGTGCAGGTGCACCGAGGCCGGCATGTCCAGCCGGTTGATCTGCTGGACGACGGTGGTCCGGCCGGTGGTGGCGCGGATGGTGGGGCCCGTGAAGGAGCCGTTGTAGGTCAGGGCGTCGGTGCGGGTGCCCGGCAGGATCTCCACGCCGGCGCGGCGCATCGTGACGCGGTAGAAGTCGGCGGTTCTGGTGCGGCGGTACGGGGCCAGGACCGGTGGGATCGTCAGCGGCACGGAGAACGGTTCGGCCGGTGCGGCCGCGGCGGCGTTCGCGGTGGCCGGGGTCGCGGCCGGCTGCCCGGCGGTGAGCGTACGGAAGACCCCGCCCGCCGCGCCGACCGCCCCGACGGCGCCGGTGGTCAGACCGAGACGTATCGCATGTCGACGAGTGAACACGGGGTTTTCCTTCTCTGTCGGTGGACGTGCGGGTGGAATTCGTGTTCCGAGCATGCGCTTGGGGCGCCGAATGTCCGAGCGATTGAAGTCCGTCCCTGTCATGTGTCACGCATTCCATGACCTCGGTCACGAGAGGGAATGGTGACTGTCATTCGGTGCGGCCGGTGAGCGAGCAGGCGGTGTAGCGGGCCGCAGAGTGGATTTCGACAGGTCGATCCACACGAATCGATCCACACGAGTCCGTACCGGAGGCCCGATGATTCCCGCGACCACGAAGAAACCCCCCGAGTGCGCCGCCCGGGCGCTGCGCACCGACGTGCGGGTGACGTTCGACGACAGCACGGGCACCGCCCTGCTCCGGGGGCCCGTCACCTCCCTCGCCCTGCGCCCGGTGCGCGGCCCGCTGCGCACCGTCCTGCACCGCCTGACCGAGGGCCCGTTGCCGCGCGAGGAGTTGTACGAGGGACTCGACGGCGCCGGCCGGGAGCGGGCCGACGCGCTGCTGGAGCGGGCCGGGCATCTGCTGGCGTACAGCGTGCTCACGCACGACGAGCCACCGCTGCGCCGGGAGCTGGTCCGGCTGGAGCCGACCGCCCGGGACGCCCGGCACCGGGTCGCGGGCGTGGCCGCCGGCGCGCGTGTCCGCCTCTCCCGGTTCGCCTTCTGCCGTTCGCGCGAGGGGGTCCTCGTCCTGGAGTCACCCCTGGTGACGTTCCGCGCCGTGCTGGTCGACCGGGCCGCCCGCGAGCTCGCCGCCGCCCTGGGGCAGCCGGGCCGGGCGGGCAACGCCGGGGAGGCCACCGGACTGAGCGAGGCGGAGACCCTGGACGTCCTGTCCCATCTGGTGGGTCTCGGCTTCGCCGAACTCGCCGGCCCGGACGGCACGTTCGCCTCCGACACCGAACCGGTGCTGCGGCAGTGGGACTTCCACGATCTGCTGTTCCACTCGCGTATCCGCTCCGGGCGCTACGACGAGGCCTTCGGCGCCCTCTACCCCTACCGGGGCGAGATCGACCCGCAGCCGGCCGTGAAACCCGAGCCCCAGGGCCCCGCCACCGAGCTGTACCGCCCGCGCCGCACCGACATCGACGCCCGCGACCCGTCCCTGACCGCCGCCGTCGAGTCCCGCCGCTCCCACCGCACCTTCGGGGAGCGGGCGTTGACGGCGCGCGAGCTGGGCGAGTTCCTGTACCGGGTGCACCGGATCCGGGTGCACCGCACCCCCGGCCCGGACGCGCCGGGCGAGGACGAGGTCGTCTCGCGGCCCTACCCGAGCGGCGGCTCGCTGTACGAACTGGAGCTCTACGTCACGGTGCTGCGCTGCGCCGGGCTGGAACCGGGCGTCTACCACTACGACTCGTACGCGCACGGCCTCGTCCTGGTCAGCGCCGCGGAGGCCGACCGGCGGGCGCTGCTGGGCGTGGCGTCCCGTTCGGTGGGCTTCGAGGTCCGCCCCGACGTGCTCTTCACGGTGACCTCGCGGTTCCAGCGCATGGCGTGGAAGTACCGGGCCATGGCGTACGCGACGACGCTGCGGCACACCGGGGTGCTCTACCAGACGATGTACCTGGTGGCCACGGCGATGGGCCTGGCGCCCTGTGGACTGGGCAACGGCGACGCCGATCTGTCCGCCCGCGTGCTGGGCCTGGACTACCTCCGGGAGTCCTCGGTCGGCGACTTCCTGCTGGGTACGCCGGCCGCGGGGACGGAGCTGCCCGCGGACCCGGGCGGGGAATGGCACATGGTGAACAGCCCTGAATGGGCAATTCCGCTGGACGGCTCCGGAAAGCAGGGCGGCGACGAAAAGTCATGCGCCCCGTGATAAATGTCAGCCGGCGCCCGGAAACCCTGGCGCCGGGATGTCGGCCCGAGCAATATGGATGTCACAGCCCGACGGAAACGAAAGAAATTCCGGAAGGCGAACCAGAAATCAATGTCCGGGGATTTCCGGCAAGGGAACTCCGGACTCGACGGAAGGAAAGCGAATGACCGCCAAGGACATCAAGGACCAGGACGTGGACCAGGCGTTCGAGGGCTTCGACGCAGACGAGCTGGAGACGCTCGACGTCACCGACGGCGTCGCCCTGCCGGAGATGGGCGCCTCCAGCGGCTCGATCGGCACCTCCTCCTCGTCCTCCAGCACCTGCTCGGCCTGCTGACCCACCCTCACCACGGCTTCCCGGAAGGATTCGACATGAGCACCGACGGCATCAAGAACCAGGACGTGGACCAGGCGTTCGAGGGCTTCGACGCGGACGAGCTGGAGACGCTCGACGTCACCGACGGCGTCGCCCTGCCGGAGATGGGCGCCTCCAGCGGCTCGATCGGCACCTCCTCCTCGTCCTCCAGCACCTGCTCGGCCTGCTGAGCCCGCGTGACCGCCTGAGCACGACAGCGTGAACGCAGAAGGATGCGCCTGCCCGGCCTCGGCCGGTCGGGCACATCCTTGCGTTCGGGCAGGGGGCGACGTCAGCCGCGCACGGCCAGGTGGTACGACGAGGCCCACAGCACCACCGCACTGCTCAGGCCGACCACGATCCGCACGGTCTCGCTCGCCAGGCCGGCGGCGACGAGGACGAAGCCGACGACCGCGACGGCCGTCAGCAGCGCCGCCGTCCACCGGTACTGCCACTGGTCGTACAGCCGGGCGAGCGGAAAGAAGTGCAGCCCCACGACGAGGGCGATGCCTGCGGGGACGGCCTCGGAATGACCCGAGGCGTTGGACACGGCGATGACGGCGAAGATGGCCACCAGCTCGACGGAGTTGACGATGCCCACGCCACGCGCCCAGTTCGCCGGCAGGCTCACCATGCGGGGCGAGGGCGAGGCGCCTTCGCGGTACCCCAGGTAGATCGCCACCGCCGTGAGCACGAGCGCCGCCACCTCGATACCCAGCGGGACGACGTCCGTCGCCGAACCGGTCCCGGAGGCCGCCGCGACGGCCCACACCAGGGCGAACACGGAGAGCACGAGGGTGCCCCTGCGCCGCAGGTTGCGGGTGAGGGCGAGGCACTCGGCGTCCGTCGCGGAAGGAGTGGGGGGCGTTGTGGGGGACGTAGATGTCACTCGCGTGAGAATACACCGGCCCATCCGCCTTCTTGGCGGTTTTCGGCCAGCCCTCCGACGCCCCTGAAACGGAATAGAAGATTCCGATCATCCGGCTCCGGCCGGGCGTCACGGAAACGATGACGTATGTAAGCGCCGGACCGTTTTCCCTTCCGGCTCGAATTTCCGGCACCAATGATGTGACTCACGTTCTCGAATTCATTGCGGTACTTCTCGGAAGGTGAAAGGACATGGGGGTTGACGCTCCGGAGCGCATTGCCGTGAGGCCGGATTCCGCCGGCCTGACGGGGGTGCGGCTCCATACCCGGATGCCGGTGACACCGGCCTGGCTGGCGCGGCACGTCGTCCCGGTCGCCCGCGAACTGGGCGAGCGGGGCGTACCCGGCGTACAAGTGCGGCGCGGCTGGCTGCACGGACCGCACGTCGACGTGCTCGCCGCGGCCGGGGCGGGGGCGCCCGGCGGTGCCGTCGACTGGGCGGGGATCGAGGCCCGGCTGGACGCCGGCCCCCTCGACCCGGCCCGGGCGCTGACCGAGGAGGTGTACCTGGAGCAGGCCCGGGAGTTCGGCCGGCTCGAAGCGGTGGAGCCCCCGTACCTGCCGCTGCGCGAGCACGGCGCGGTACTGCGCGTCGCCCCCGGCGACCCCGCGCTGCGCTCCCGGGAGCCACGCCTGGACGCCCTGCGCACCGTGGTGTACGGCGCCCTCGCGACGCCGGTGCTGTCCATGATCGAGGACCTGGCCGAGGACCCGGGCAGCGGCACGGTCCGCCTCGCCGAGGCGTTCGCCGCCCTGGTCGACACCCATGCGCTGGGGCCGGCCTACGGCGTGTTCTCGCCCCGGTCGCACGTGGAGGCGTTCCTCGCCTGGGCGGCTCCGCGCAAGGACATGCGCCCGGTCTTCCAGGAGCGCCTCGCCAAGGAGGCTCCCCGGATCCGCGAGGTCGTCGAACAGCGGCTGAGCGGTGCGGTGTCCCCGGCGGCCGCCCGGTGGCGCACCGCGTTCGCCTACGGCGCCGGGGTCCTGGACCACGCCGTCGCCACGGGCGCCCTCACCCCGGACCTGCTGGACTCCGTCACCGACGGCGTCGACCGCAGCCGGATGGGCCCGCCCGGGGCCGAGACGGCGGTGCCGCGCGGCGAGCAGCCGGACACCGACTTCCACCGGACCGTGCACGGCTCCGGGGCCATCAGCACCCCGTCCCCCTTCTTCGCCGCCTACCGCCTGCTGACGAACCTCTTCTACCAGCAGCTTCCCCTGCTCACGGTCTCGCCGATGCAGCGCTACTACATGTGCTTCGCCCTCGCCGAGACGGTGGACGAGGTGCTCGGCAGCAGCTGGCGGGAGCGCCTCACCACCACGGAACCGACGGGAGCCCTGCGATGACCAGCCCCGAGCCCCAGTGGTTCCTGCGCGTCAACCCGCTGCGCAGGGCCCGCCTCGCCGACCCGGAGCAGCACCGTCTTCTGGGCGAACTCGTCCGCGCCGAAACAGAGTTGGCGGAAGCCGCCGAGGTGTGCTCGCAGGAGCTGTACGAGCGGATCGGCACGGCCGCCTCGGACACCGAGCGCCGCGAGCTCATCGCGCTGCGCCGCGCCATCCACAACGGCCGCGCCCCCAAGAAGACGCCGGTGGGCCCGGAGTCGACCCCCTCGGTGACCCGCTGGCTGGCCGCCCACGCCGGGCGGGAGCGGCTGCGCACCGCGATCGCGGCGGGCTACCCGGCCGCGGCCGACCGCGAACGCACCGTTCTGGCAGGCCTGTTGGGCGACGGCGACCTGCTGCGTTCCCTCGCCCTCGTCGCGCCCGAGGTGCACCAGGAGGCCGAGCGCTACCGCGCCGCGGTCGAGGGCCCGGGAAAGGTGTCCGCCCGCACCCGCAAGTCGGAGCGCGGGCTGATCCAGTACGTGACCCGGGCGATGGTGCGCACCAGCCCGCTGTCCCGGTTCACCGCGGTGGGCATCGCCGAACCGGCCCCGGCCGCGGACCCGGAGGCCGTGCGCCCCGGCGAGGTGCCCTTCACCGGCGCACGCGCCGTGCCGGGCCTGGACCGGGTCATGCTGCACTACGTGCTCGGCGGCCTGCCCGCCGACGGCACGGACCTCGCGGGCCTGTGGGTGGGGATGCCGCCGACCTCGGCGCCCGACCCGGAGACGGGCAAGCTGTACTTCCTGAAGTTCTCCGAGCAGGGCATGCACCGCCTCGCCGTGCCGCTCGACGGGCCCGTCGGCGATCTGCTCGACGCGCTGTCCATGGGGCCGCGCAGGTTCCCGGCGGTCGTCGCGCACGTCGCCCGCCGGGCCGGCTGCCCCGCCGAGGAGGCCGAGCGGCGCGTCCGGCAGGCCCTGCACCAGGGCGTGCTGTGCACCTTCGGCCGGCCCGAGGAGCAGACCGCCGCCGGCGACTACGACGACCTGCTGACGCTGCCCGAGTCCGAACAGCGGCCCGGCGTCCGGGAGCCGGCGGGCCGGGTGCGGGCCGGACTGCCCCGGGTGACCGAGGCTCCTGCCACCGAGCGGGGAGCGCTGCTGGCGGAACTGCGCGGGGACCTCGGCCGGTTCAGCCAGGCGGTGGGCCGCCCGGCGCACATCACCGTCGAGGAGGACTACGTCATGCCGCCGCTGAAGGTGGCGTCCTCCGACTGGCACACCCCGCTGGCCGACCTCGGCCCCGCGGTGGAGCTCCTGACGGTCTTCGACTGGCTGCACGACGTACGGGTCCTGATGACCGCCGCGTTCGTGGAGCGGTTCGGCGCCGGGGCGAACGTGCCGCTCGCCGAGCACGCCGCGTTCATCGTCGCGGAGGTCTCCCGGCGGGCCGCCGCGATGGCCGCCGTGTACGGGCCCGAGGGCACCGGGCAGGCCGCCGCGCTGTCCGGGATCGGACCGGCCGACGGCTGCCTGGAGCGCATGTACCTGCTGCGCCGCGAGCTGTCCGAGGAGGTGCACGCCCTCCTGACGAAGACGGCCCGGGCCGGTGAGGAGACTCTGAGGCTCACCGCGGGGGACGTCACCGAACTGACCCGGTCGCTGCCCGACCGCTTCCGCAGCGACCCGCTGATCTACGGCGTGCTGCTCCAGCAGGCCGGCGACCAGCTCGTCCTCAACGACGGACTGCCGGGCCACGGCATGCTGTACGCCCGCTTCCTGGAGGCCGACCGCCGCCAGGGCGGCCACGCCCTGCCCCGCCTCGCCGATCACCTGCGGCGCTTCTACGGCCACGACGGCACCCGCCTCACCGAGGACCTGGGCCTGCACCGCCTCAACGTCAACGCGCACACGCCGGTACTGCCGGGCGGCCTCACATCCGAGGACTGGTTCGGCCTGCGCCTCGCACACGACCCGGAGACCGACACGCTGCGGGTGGAGGACGCCGACGGAGCCTCGCTGCGGGTGCTGCCGCTGGGCACGGGCCACCCCGGCCTGTTCCCGCCGCCGCTGTCGGTCGCCTCCGGCCTGGTGATCAGCGGCCGGCTCTTCAACAGCCTGCCCAACTCCTGGCACGCGGCGTCCCCGTGGGACGGAAAGCGGACCCGCGTCGCGCCGCGCATGGCGGTCGGCGACGTCCTCATCGGGCGGCGGCGCTGGTACGGCGGCGCCGAACTGGACACGGCGGTGGCCACGGGGCCCGACGAACACGAGCGGCTCCTCGCGCTGACCGCGTGGCGGGCCCGGCACGGCGTCCCCGAGGAGGTCGTCATCAAGTCGGCGCCGGAGGACGAGGGCCCGCTGTCGGTCGGCGCGCCCGACGTCCAGTCCAAGCGCCTCCAGCAGAAGCCGCAGTACGTCGATCTGTCCAGCGCGCTCGCGGTGCGGGTCCTGCCGCGGATGCTGGAGCGCCGCGGGGCCGGTACGAGCTACCTGGAGGAGGCCCTGCCCGGCGTCGCGGACGGCACACACGCGACGGAGTGGGTGCTGGAAGTGGGGCGCAGGGCCGGGGGGCGGTTCGTGTACGACCCGGTGAACAACGGCGAAGCGGAAGGGGTCCGGCCGTGACGGTGACCGATCTGGACAGGAGCCCGGCGGGGACGGTCCGCGCCGCGGTGCTCAAGGCCCGGCCCGGGCTGCACTACGCGCCCGTGCCGGGGGGTGTCTACTTCAGCGGGACGCGCGGACAGTTCGTGCTGCGCGGCTCGGAGCTGCTGTACGCGGTGGCGGACGGCTGCGTACCACTGCTCCGGGTCGGCACGACGGAGGACGCCCTGGTCGCCGGGTTCGGCACCGAGCGTGCCCGGCCGGCGGTACGGCACCTGCTCGCCGAGCTCCGCGAGAACGGCCTGCTGCTCGACCCGACCGCGCTCACCGAGCCGGAGCCGCCGGCCGAGGTGGCCGCCCGTCACGCCGGCACACTGGCGCGTCTCACCGCCCGCCTCGACGACCCGTACGCGGCGTTCGCCCGCCTGCGCCGCGCCCGGGTACGACTGCACGGCCCCGCGACGGCGACCGCTCCCGCACTGCGCGGACTGCGCCGGGCGGGCGTGACCGACGTGACGGCGACCACCGCCCACGACACGTCGCGGCCACTGGTCCCCGTCTGCGACCCCGCGATGTTCGCGGACCCCTCGCTGCTGTCCGGCGGCGGGTCCGTGGGCGGCCCCCGGTCCCTGATCCCCGCCGGCGACCCGGCGGTGCACTCGCCCACCACCACGCCCCCCGCCGGCGACCCGGCGGTGCACGGCCCAGGTGTCGGAAACCCCGTCGGCGACCCGGCGGCGCGCAAACCCGAGACCTCGACTCCCGCCGGCGACCCGGCGGTGTACGGATTCGGTGCTGGAACTCCCGCCGGCGACCCGGCGGTGGCAGCACCCGGAGGGACCGAGGGCGTGCCGCGGGTCGTCGTCGAGTTCCTCGACGGTGACCGGGCCTGGACCGAGCAGGACGGAACGCTGCACATGCCCGTGCTGCTCGGTCCCGGGCCGGTGCTCGTCGGGCCCGTCGGTGTGGCGCCCGGCCTCTGGGAGGTCTTCCGGGACCGGGCCAGGGCATGGGCGGACGCCGAGGGCGTCGAACCGGCGGCCGGGCCCGTCGCCCACTCCCTCGCGGGAGCCCTCGCCGCACAGCTCCTGACCGACACCCTCACGGGTGTCGCGGAGCCCGGTGAGGCCCATGTCGTCCACGGCCCCGATCTGACGGCCGACCGCGTCACCGTCACGGGCGCCCCCGTGCACGAAGCGGTCGCCGTCCGCCTCGCCGACGCCCCCGCCGGGCCCCTCCCCGCACCGGAGGCCGCACTCGAGGCCGCCGGTGTCCTCACCGCCCGCTGGACCGGCCTGTTCGCCTCCGCGCCGGGCGAGCTCCTGCCGCAGATGCCCCTCGCCCTGCGCGCGGCGGAGCACCGGGCCGACCGCACGGGCACGGTCACCGCCTGGGCCGCCCACCAGGAGACGGCGACCATCGCCGCCGCCCTGGCCGCCCTGCGCGACCGCGCCACCGGCACACCCGGCACCCCGGCGGCGGGCCTCACCCAGGAGCACTGGCTGCTCGACGGCGCCCTGCGTCACCTCACGGGGGACCAGCAGGCCTTCGTCCCCGACGCGGACGCCCCGCTGCACGCCGAAGGCCGGCGCATCCGCGCCGAGTTGCGGTCGTTGCTCGGCGGCACCGTCCCCCTGCTCACCGTGGCCCGGTACCCCGGTGTCGGCTGGCCGCTGGCCCAGGTCACCGTCGACGGGCGGCCGCTCGGCGCCGGCTGGGGCCCGACCCCGGCCGAGGCCACGTACGCCGCACTGTGCACGGCACTCGCCGCCGCCCAGACCGGCGGCACGGCCGGCCGGATCTCCACCGACGCGCTGCTGACCGCGGACGACACCGCCCGTGCCGCGCTGCGGGAGCAGCTCACCGCGCTCAACGGCTACCGGGGGCAGCCCCGCCGCACCGACCCGGTGCTCGGCGAACTCCCTTTCTGGCACGGCCCGGTGACCGTCCCGACCGACCGCACCGCCGAGGAGTCCGCCGATGCCGACCACTGACCCGACCACCGCGGTGCACGCCGGCCCCGCCCTGCCCCCGGCGGCGCACGACGACTGGCTGCCCGCCCTCGCCCCCCTGGCCCGCGTGAGCGGGGCCACCGTCTCCGTCAACCTCGGCTGGGACCTGGCCTGGGAGCGCGACCGCCTCGCACAGGCAGGGGGACCGCACCTGTCCGTGCGGGTGTACGACGACGAGGTGATGGTCGGCCCCCTGTGGGTGCCGGGCACCGCCTCCGGCTGTGCCGCCTGCGCCGAGGTGCGCGAACGCACCGTCCTCGACCACCCCCTCGTGGGCGACCTCACCCAGGCCACGCGGGTCCCCGCCGCCCCCGCCCCTGTCCTGCCCGACCTGCTGCGCACCGGCCTCGAGCATCTCGCGGACCGCCCCCTCGCACCCGGCGAGGCCTACTCGGTGACCGTCCGGGGCACCCGCCGGCACCGCATCGCCCGCAGCTTCCACTGCCCGGTCTGCGGCCCGTCCCCCGAGGACCTGGTGAGCACCGGGCCCCCGGCACCCCGTCCCCTGCGCTCCCGGCCCGCCGTACCCGGGGACGCGACGCGCACCGCGGCGAGCCGTCTGGTCGAGCCCGGCTTCCTGCGCGACCGGCTCGTGGACACCCGCTTCGGGCCGGTGCGCGCGATCCTGCGCGAGTCGCACGCCCCGTTCGCGATGAGCATGGCCGTCGTCGCGGACGCCCCGGCGATGGGCCACGGCAGGGCGCGTACGTTCGCGGAGACCGAACCGGTCGCCGTCCTGGAGGCATATGAGCGGCTCGGCGGCTACCCGTACGACATCCCCCTGGTCACCGGCCGCTCCTACCGCGAGGTCGCCGGGCAGGCCGTCGACCCGGGCAGCCTCGGCCGCTACACCGCCGAGCAGCTCGCCCACCCCACCAGCAGGGCCACGCCGTTCACGGACGACACCCCGATGGACTGGGCCTGGGGCCACGACCTGGCCGACGGCACGCCCCTGCTGGTCCCGGCCGACCACGCCTTCTACCAGTACGAGTACGCCTTCCGGCGCGACCGGCGCGCCGCCCGCGTGGCCGGCGCCGCGAACCGCAGGCACTACTTCTTCGACTGCTCCAGCGGCTGCGCGGTCGGCGCCAACCACGAAGAGGCCGCCCTGCACGCCCTGTTCGAACTGGCTGAGCGTGACGCGTTCCTGACGTCCTGGTACCGGGCACGCCCGCTCCCCCACGTCCCGGTCTCCACGCTCACCGACCCCACGAGCCGGGCCATGGTCGAACTGATCCGGGCACGCGGCTACGACGTCCATCTCCTGGTCGCCACCCGGGACATCGGCCTGCCGGTGGTGTGGGTGATCGCCGTGAACGAGAAGAACCCCTTCCCGGCGACCTTCTCCTCCGCCGGTTCCGGGGCCGAGCCCGAGTCCGCGATCCGCGGCGCCCTGCGCGAGGTCGCCCAGCTGGTCACGAACCCGGTCGACTGGACCCGCGAGCAGGTCGAGCGGATGGTCGAGGACCCGTGGCGCGTGGAGGAACTGGAGGACCACGTCCGGTTCTCCTCCATCCCCGAGACCCGCGACCGCGCCCTGGCCGGGCTCGGCGGGCCGGCCGTCACGCTCGACGAGGCGTTCCCCGACTGGCCGGGCCGGCTGGAGCGGGCCGCGCACGGCGATGTGCGCGAGACCCTGCGGTACGTGGCCTCGCTCTTCGCCGACGCGGGCCTGGACCGGATCGTCGTCGTCGACCAGACCAGCCGGGAGCACGCCGACGCCGGCATCGCGGTCGCCCGTGCCGTGGTCCCCGGCATCCTGCCGATGTGCTTCGGCCACGCCCAGCAGCGCCTGGACGGCCTGCCCCGGCTCCGCGCCGCCCTGCGCGGCACGGACCAGGAGCACCGGGCGATCCCCTACGACCCCCACCCGTTCCCGTGACGGCCCCCGCCGAGGCCTGGGTGCGGCGCGCCCCGGTCGACCTCCCGGGCCCCGAGGGCGACAACAGCATCGCCCGCGAGCCCTTGTGGTACGCCTACGGCGCCGGGGACGACCGCCCGGAACCACCGCCGTGGACCTGGGCGAGCACCCCGCCCCCCGACTCCCACGTGCCCTGCTGCACGCCCTGACG
>NZ_MUKA01000030.1:186-41655 GCF_002150735.1 Streptomyces africanus | reverse complement strand
CGGTGCTGGCGGTCTGGGCGAGTTCGGCATCCGCCTGGGTGGTGGTCAGCGCGCCGAGCCGCCGGGGTGCCTCGGACTGGTTCACGGCGGCGTAGCGCTCGCGCTGGGAAGCTTCCAGGTCCTTCTTCAGGCGGCGGGTACGGGCGGCCCGCGCTCTTCGTACGGCGCTGATCTGTTCGTCGGTGGCCTGGTCGGCCAGGTCCGCAGGCCCCAGGTAGCGGCCGGTGGCGGCGTGGTAGACCTCGATGCGGTGGTCGTGGTGGGGCATGAAACGGACCCGGACCCGGACCTGGATCCCGGCCTGTCCGGTCATCCACGCGCCCACATAGTCGCGTCTGCGGAAGCGGATGCCGCGGGTGGTCAGCGTGCGGGTGCCGGCGTCTTCCAGGGTGAACGTCCACAGATCTGTCGCGGGCACGTCCCGCAGCGGGGTGGGATCGTCCTGCCACGCCTCAAGCGGAGTCTTGCCCCGTAAAGGCGCGGGGCGGTGCTCGGTGTTCCACCACAGCGTCCAGTCCAGCAGCCGGGCGGTGAAGTCCTCGAAGCCGAGCAGCACCTCGTCCTTCGGGCGGGAAGAGCGTTTGCCGGGGCGCGGCTGGCGGGCATAGCCGGGCAGCGCGGCCAGGAACATGCTCTCCACCGCGCGGTTCAGGCCCTCCACCGTGCCCTTGAGGTGCGGGGTATAGGCGGGCAGGTCCTCCACGGTGACGTCCAGGAGATCGAACGCTGCGGTCACCGTCCGGGACAGGAAGTCCTTGCCGCGGTCCACCCGCACTTTCTCGGGCAGACCGCCGAGCGGACCGTAGGGGTCCTCGCGCAGGACCGCGGAGCGCAGCGCGGCCAGCACCGACTCCCGCGACGGATGCCCGGGCGTGACCGCCACACCGGTGATCGCGTTGGTGGCGCAGTCGGTGAACCAGGTGATCCACGGCCTGCGGGCATGACCGTCGACCTCGACCAGAACCGGGACCTGCATGTGGTCGGTCTCCCACACCTGGTTACGCCAGCCCCGCGGCCGGGCCAGGAACACATCATGCTTGCGCGCCGCCCGCTCCCCACCCGCAAGCCCGGCCCGCTCCCCCGGCGTCAGATCACGGCGGATCGCCCGGTGCAGCGTCGTCAGCGACGGTGCGTCTGCAGGCGGAAACTGCCTGGCAGCACGCAGGACCAGTTCGCGGTGGACCGCCCGCACGTTGCCCTTCCACAGCGCCAACAGCCCACGGACTTCGGGCGTGATCGTGAACCCCGTTCCCTGGGGCCGGGCGCCGGGGCTGGCGACTGCGGTCTCATCGCTCTCAGCGGCTGCCAGCCACCGCCACACCGTGCGCTCCGACACTCCTAGCGCGTCCGCGGCCACCCGTACATGGACTGCTGTCAGCCTCTTCCTTGCCCGCAGCGCGAGCAGCCGCCGCACGGCCGGACCGCGCAGCGCCGTCCTCGACGCCGCAGGCAGTCCGCCGTCTGGGCGGATGGCGTCGCCGTCCTTCATGTCAGCTCCCCTCACGCGGGTGGGGTCGTGTGTTTGCCGGCGGCCGGGAGCATGCGATCGGCCTCCCGTCTCTTGCAGGAGCGCTCCGTTCACAGTGGCGGCGCGACCCGCTTAAACAGCCGCCTCAGCAAGGCCCGGTCGACGGATGCGTCAGCGGTGGTGAGCAGCGCGTTCTGCAGGTGCGCAGTCAAAGCGGCCCACGTGTGGAACGTGCCGTGCGCGCACGACTGGTCGATCCACGTCAGGTCCGGGGCCGGGACGGTGCGCCACAGCGGATGGAAGCCGGTCACCGCGGGCGCCACTTCCGCTGCGGCCAGGCGTGGAACCTCCTGCCATGCGCCGATGCGCGATGCCAGCTGCGGCAGCCGGGACAGCGCCCGCTCGCTGCCCGCTCCGCACAGCACCAGCGTGATCCGCGTGCCGGGGTGGTCCCACAGGCTCTGCAGGTACTCCAGGCACGGCACGGACAGGCGCTGCGCCTCATCGACCACCAGCACCCGCGCCTCACCCAAAGCTTCCGCGACCGCGGCGTCGGCCAGCGCCGACGTGTGCGGGAAACGGCCCGCCAGCGCCAGCGCGTCGAACACCGCCCGCCTCATGCCGGCCACCGACGGGCGCACCGGTACCGGCGCCCACGTCACCTTCCAGCCCGGGGGCACTTCGCTGAGCGCCATCCGCACAGCGGCGGTCTTGCGGCCCGGGTCGCCGAACACACACACCGCGCCCTGGGTCGCCATCGCCTGACCGACCGCCTCGGCCACCGCCCGCACCGACGACGTCCCCACCAACTGCGCGCCGCCGGCAACGCCACACCCGTCAGCGCGCCGCCCTCCCCCACCAGCAAGCCCCCCGTCGCATCTGGTACGAGACGCGGGGGCGCAGATGTCTTCTCCGCGCCGCTCTGACGCGGCCCGGCCAGGGCGAGGTCAGACAGGGCCTGCCGCGTTTGCTGTTCTTCCCGCTCCTGCCGCACCACCGCGCGGCCCGGCAGGACCCTGCCAGCCTCCAAGTCCCGGCGCACCGCCCGGTGCAACGACGCCAGGGAGGGCACCTGGCCCCCGGCCTTTTTCAGATGCCGGTACAGCGCCGCCACGTTCCCGCCCGCCTGCGCCAGCACCTCCCACGCCTGGTCGGACAACTCCAGCCGGGCCCGCGGCCTGCGTTCCATGCGGCCTTCCGTCCGCGCCGCCTCCAGCCAGCGCCACACCGTGCGCACATTCACCCCGCCGACCTGGGCGCCGGCACGCACATGCGCCGTCGTCAACGTCCCGGCCGCCTCGAGCTCCAGCAACCGCGCCACCAGTACCGGCCTGGACACCCTCAACCCCGCCGTGACCTCACCCCACGCGCCCGGCTCCCCCACCCCACACCCTTCCGCCCGCGCAAAACCGACACCGACCACCGTGCCGCCGCGCAACCCTAGGAAGGATCAGAAGTGCCGTTCTCAAGACAGTGGAGCGGAGCGGGGTGTACCGCCCCATGACAGCCATGACGGCACCAAATCCCGCCCCATGTCAGTGACTCCCCACGCCCAAGACCCCACCAGCAGCGAAAACACCCTGACCTGACACGCCGTCACTGACACCCACCCACTGCCACCAAACCGGCACATCGCACTTCCAGGTAGGGCTGGCGCACGCCCGTGCCTTCGCCAACGTCCACGGCAACCTCGCCGCCGTCGCCCAAGCGACCCTGCATGACGGCTATCCGCTCGGGCGGTGGCTGGCCAACCAGCGCAACCGCTGGCGCACCGACCGCCAGCCCCTGCCCGCCTCCCGGGCGCAGGCTCTCGCGGCCATCGATCCCTGGTGGAACCCGCCGTGGCACCTGACATGGCAGCGGCGTTATTACCGCGCCCGCGACGCCGCAGCCGGCCATCCCCTGCGCCCGGAGAGCGGCTTCGACGGCCTCGACGAGGCCACCGCGCGCTGGCTACGCGCCCAGTGCCGCGCCTACGACCAGCTCCACCCCGACCAGCAGCACCTCCTCACGCTGATCGGAATCACCACCGAGACGGTCCGCACCGCCCAGGCCCCTCCCCCAGCGGCCAAAGCCCGACCGAAGCCCGCCATACGCCTCGCGCCCAAGCCCACAACCCTCCCCCGCGCAGCTTCAGCAAAACCCCTGCGAACACAACAGGCACGCCCAACGGCCAAGACGTCGACAAGCCCCGCCGCTCCGCCCGCACCCCAGCGTTCCCCCAAGCTGCCACAGCCCCCAAGCCACTTGCCACACCCCGCAGCCGCCTCGGGCACCGCCCCGACCTGATCCCGGGATTCGAGAGAGCCCTCACGCACGCCCGCGCCTACGCAGCCGAACACGGTCACCTCGCCGCCCCCCGCGACACCCATCACAACGGATTCCGGCTCGGCTGGTGGCTGTTCAGCCAGCGCAACCGCGCCAAACAACGCGCCCGCGACCGCCTGCCGCCCTCACCCCACCTCCAACATCTGGCCGCGATCGATCCGTGGTGGAACCCGCCGTGGGACCTGCACTGGCAGCGCAACTACCACCGCGCCCGCAAACATGTCGAAACAGGCCAGCCCTTCGACCCCGCCGCGCTGATCCCCTCCCCCGGCACCGCCCTCGGCAGCTGGATCACCCGAGCCTGCCTGAACTACCACCACCTCCACCCCGGCCAGCAGCAGCTCCTGGCCGGCCTCGGCATCACCGCCGAGGCCGCACACGCACGTACCCGGCGCGCGTATCCGTGGCGCACCGCCGTCGAACACGCCCGGACCTTCGCCGAGACCCACGGCCACCTCGCCGTCCCCCGCGACACCACGCACAACGGATTTCCCCTGGGTCAATGGCTGAACAAACAGCGCTACCGCACAAGAAGAACAGGCCCCACCCCCGCAGCCCACGCCCTGACCAGCATCGACCCCTGGTGGAACCCGCCCAGGGGCATGGTCTGGCAGCACGCCTACCAGCGTGCCCGCACCAACCCCCACACCCCGGCCAGCCGCCGCTGGATCCAGAAACAGCGACGTGGCTGGCTGCTCCTACACCCCCTACAGCAACACCTCCTCACCCACATCGGCCTCGCCCCACCGACCTGATCCGCCAACGCCCGTACCGGTGCCGATCCCTGTCCCGACAATGAGCAGATGGCCGACGCGCGCTTCTTCAACGACGAGCCCTTCCTCGACCACGAGGAAGGGCCTGACCTGCTCGGACACGGACAGTACGCCCGGCATGTGATCAACCTGCTGGACCGGGTACGAGCGCAGACCGAAACCGGAGTCCTTGCCATGATCGGGCCCTGGGGCTCGGGAAAGTCCAGCGTCCTCGGCAAGGTGACACGCCGTCTACGGGAGGCGGGCCACGATGAAGGCTGGCTGGTCGCGGAACTCAACCCATGGCTGTACTCCGATCTGGAGTCGCTGACGCTGGCGCTGTTCAGCGAGATCCGCGAAGCCCTCCCCAATGACGAACGGTGGTCCGATGCGCGGGAGAAGATCGGCGGATTCGGGAAGGCCATCAGTCCTCTGGGGAAGGTCACGGCTCTCTTCGGCCTGGACTCGGAGGGGCTGATCCAGGAGGTCAGCAACCGCATCAGCGGCGACACGAGTGCGTCCGCAGCCAAACACAAAGCCGAGGAAGCCCTGCGCAAAGCGGTCCGCCCGGTCCTCGTGGTCATGGACGACCTGGACCGCCTCACCCCCGAAGAGCTCCTCGTCGTCTTCAAGCTGGTACGCCTGGTAGGCCATTTGCCCAATGTGTACTACCTAATCAGCTTCGACGAGCGGACCCTGCTGGACGTCCTGCAACGCAGTGAGCTGGTCGGCAGCAGCGAGCCCCGCGCACGCGACTTCCTGGAAAAGATCATCCAGGTCCGGCTGGACCTTCCCGCGTTCCGTGAGCGCGACGCCGACATCCTGGTCGACCGCTCCCTCTCCGCAGTCCTCGCCTCGCACAGCCTGACCCTGACACCCAGCGAGCAGGAGAGGCTTTCCGAGGCCTACTACCGGCACCTGCAGGCCCGGCTGCGTACCCCGCGGGCCATCAAGCGGTTCTTCGGCCAGGTGGACGCCACCCTCGGCCAGCTCACCGGAAACGTCGACATCGTCGACTTCCTGCTCGTCACCTTCCTGCGCACCAGCGAGCCCCGCGCCTACCAGTTGCTGTGGCAGCACCGAGCCGAACTCACCGGCACCAGTGTCGAGATGCCCTCACGCCGCGACGAGCGGCCGGAACAGCGCATCGACCGCTGGCGCACCAGGCTCCAGGAAGCGGGCGTCGCCGGACAGCACCTGGACAGCGTGATCGGCCTGATGGGCATGCTGTTCGCACCACTCCGGCAGGCACTCGGCTACGGCGCCAACACCCAGGCCATCGCCCTGCGACGCGGTATCGGCAGCATCGACTACTTCGACCGGTACATGGTCTTCGGTATCCCCGACGACGACCTTCCCGAGCACACCTTCGACACCGCCCTGCAGCAACTGACCGACGGCGTCCCAGGCACCGAAGCAGACGAACTCCTCCTGCGCCTGCGCGACGACACCCAGCGCATCGCCCGCCGCATCGATTGCAGACGCGCTGCCGGCACTCCCCTTCCGGCGGCCGCGCTTCTGAAAGCCGCAGCCGAGCGCTACGGCCACCTGACCGCCGCCCCTCAAGGGGTCTTCGGCCTGTTCACAGCGGACCTCGCCATGGGTTCCCTCGCCAAAGACCTCCTGACCGACCTCGCCGAGCCCGACCGGCCCGCGATCCTCAAAACCATGGCCGAAACACCTGACGGAGCTGTCCTGGCTGCTCGCACTCTGCAACGCATCACCGTCCGGGACGACTCCGCCAGCCCAGACCACCCACAGACAGCAGCCACCCCCGAATGGATCGGCCAGGCCCGCTCACTCATGAGCCACGAGATCGCACGGCACCTCGCCCCAGCCGCAAGCCGACCCGTACACGAACTCACCGAGCTGGAGATCACCCTCCTCTGGGCATGGCGCCACACCGCACCCGAGGCCGCCCGGACCTGGATCAACCAGCGCCTCGACCAGGAGTGGACCCCGCTCGACCTCCTCGCCGCACTCCTCCCGCCCGACCGGGCGCCGTTCCCCGTCATCGACAACGACACCCTGCAAAGCCTCGACGCGCTCATCGGCCTCGAAGCGCTGTACAGCCGTATCAGCCCACACCTCGACACCCCCGCGGCAGACCCCGACAACTCCCCCGACGAACACCGGGCACGCCTCCTCCAAGCACTCCGCCAACACCGCGGCAACACCCCCGCCAGCGGCTGACCACCACCCGACCCACCCCTTCGGACAAGACGGAGCAGCAAGCCGTGACAGACAATCCGTTCGCCCTCGCACCCGAGCAATGGCAGCGCCTCGTCTCCGCCCGCCAGGCCTACACCGACACCGTCAGCCCGCACTACGACGAGACGCTGCAACACGTAACCCAACGTGCGTGCGTCAGCGGCGACATCGGCAAAGCCGACATCGGAGCACTGCTGATGTGGAAACGACTCAGAGCCGACACTCCCTGGGCCGCCGAACTCATGGCCCTCCCGGACGCCAAGGTACGCCGCGCAACCGCCGCAGCCACGGCCGCAGCCCGGGACACCACGCTCAGCCGCAGCTCGGCAGCACAAGCCGGCCGAGCAGCCCTGGCGTCACTACCCGGTTTCCGCACTGGTGACGCCCTCGCCTCCGCCGTCCTCACAGCAGCCGCACCGGACCGCATGGCCGTCTACGACCGCCGAGCCCACAACGGAATGCGCGCCCTCGGCCTCACCCTCAGCCACGCACCCGGACGCTACAGCCGCTACATAGAAGCGATCGACCAGCTCCTGACCGCCGCTCCAGGTCCCATCCGCAACTGGACCGCCCGCGACATCGACACCGCCCTGTACTGGCTCAACCACCCCGCCAACACCACACCCAGCACATACCAACAATCAACGAATCTGATCAGTACGCAAGGAAACTGACCACGCCTGACCAACATTCCCTCCAACTGACAAAGCGACAGGTCAGCACACAGCCCAAAACGCCCGCCCCGCCATCACCGAGCCGAAGCAACCCAGCCTGAAGCCCCTCACTACCACCAGCACCGAACTGATCAACCCAGGCCAACCCACCACCCACTGATCAGAAAAACCGCTCCTGGACAAACTCTCCGCCATCGACATGCGGTGGTCGTGATGGCCGTCGTCGTTACCTCGCCGCGCACCACCTGGCGCCTCGTAAGTGCCCCGGCCAGCGAGACGCGAGCGAGCTGGACGTGTTCGGCGCCCTTGAGGTACTGGCGGTCCCGAGCGCCGTGGCGTGCTCGGCGCGCGGCGCCGACGTCGCCCTGGCACCGCTCACCTAGCCCTGTAGGTGGGCTCGGCGAGCGGTGCCCTTTGCGCTTGTCGGCGGGCCGGGGTGTCCCGGGCCGCGTTTTTCGCGCGGGTGCCGGGGCTCTGGCGCCGGGGGTCGGTTCGGTCAGTTCAGGAGGGCGATGCGGATGGCTCGTTCGACATGGGCGGCGGTGTTTTCGTGTCCCGCGGCGTTGGGGTGGACCAGGGTGACACGCTTGCCGATGAGACCGCAGTTCAGCAGCGTGCCGGGGAGCTTGGCGGGCCAGTAGTCCGCGGCGTCGCCGCAGATGCCCTCGACCCACTTGGTGTCCGCGGGCTGGCAGGCGTCGTGGCCCACACTGGAGGAGTAGACGTCGACGTAGCGGTCGCCGAAGAACGAGGTGACCCGCTGGATCGTGTTGTTCAGCTGCTTGAGGACGGCGTCACGGAGCCAGTCGACGTCGGCGTGCTTGATCGAGCTGAGTTCGGTGAGGGCGAGTCGGTTGCAGTCACTGCCTTCCTCCGGCAGGACGGCCGGGTAGCCGACCGTGATCACCTTGGCGTTGGGCGCGGCCTCGTGCACCCGGGCCAGCATCTGGACGTACTCGCCCTCGACCCGGGCGAGCTTGTCCTGGATGCTCTCCTCCCCCTCGGTAGGACTGGTGTAGTACTCGCGGCACGACTTGCCGGGCGTCGCGCCCAGTTCGAGGCACTTGAGGAGCATGCCGCCGAAGGGCAGGCTGTTACCTCCGACACCGATGGTGACGACGTCGGTCTCGTCGTTGAGTTCCGCTCGCTCGATCTGCGGGTCCACCGCGGGCCAGCCTCCGGCGGGGGGCTGGACCGGGCTGATCGGCGTCTGCTTGGCGTCGGCGATGTCAGCGATGGTGGCGTTGCCGCAGCTGACGTTGGTCAGGTGGACGTACTTGCCCGGCGGGAACTCGTCGAGCTCCCGCTCGACAACGCCGGGGTAGGCGTCGCTGGTGCGGTCGCAGCCGTCCCGCGACGCATCGCCGAGCGGGGGCTGCGGGTCGCCGACGAAGCCGCCGGCGGTGTACGAGTCGCCCAGCGCGGCCCACTCGTACTGATCCGCCGCACCGGCGGGGAGCGCTGGCACGAGCGCGGACACCGCCAGCGTGAGCCCGGCGGCCAGGGCTCGCGTGCGCAGGCGGGAGAAGGGGTGTCGCATGGATCCTCCAGGGCTGGCCGGCAGAGGGAGTTGTCGAGGTGAAGGCCGCCAGTCGGCGTGCAGATGAAGACGCACCTAGCCTTCTCTCGCTCTAAGTAGTCTTCCGACTACGCTCCGAAGGTAGGGGAGGGCATACGGCGTCTTGCGGGTGTGCCGGGTAAACCACCCGCCCGTATTGCGCTGGGGCCCGGCCTCCGCGGCGAATGCGCCGGGCGGCCACCTCCGACCGCGAGAAGAGATGCCACAGCGGCCGGCTGCGACGGGCCGTACCAGGGCGGCCTGGCGTACCGACGGGCAGCCTGACCTCCTTCCGTAGAGGCAACCACCCACTCCCACGGGCCGCACACAAAGACCCGTACGGGCGCCCCCTCGTCGACCAAGACCGCCGAGTGAAAGACCCGCAGCACACCGCAGGGGTCACCAAGGCGCGGGGGCCGGCACCCATACGCCACCCGGACTGGGTCGCCAACCGCCCCCGGGGAGAGCACGAGAGACAGAAGGTTGCCGACTCCCTCACTGGCATTCGGCTCACCGGAGGACTTCGACAGGAGAGGCCCGGACCAGACGTCCGGGCCTTCGTCGTGCCCCGGGATCTTTCTTCCCGGCCACTGCTGTCCGTGTCCCGGCTTCCAGCTCTACGGGGTGAAAGAGCCGCGCCCGGCAGGACGAGACGCAAGCACCTGAGGCCTGTCACTGTCCCGCCCGCCATGTCGAACTCACGTCGAAGGCAGTACCGATGACCAGTCGCCAGACACCCGGGGCAACACCCGCGCCGATCGCCGCTACGCTGAACACGCCCACCCCGGGCCGGGCCGAGACCCCACAGGGACGCTCTCAGGCAGACAACCGCAGCAGGACCGCCGACCGCGCGGCGCACACTCCCGCGGACGACACCAGGCAGGTGTCCGCCGGTACTGCTCCTCCGCCTACCAGGAGAATCCCGATGTCCCGGGACCCACACTCCCCTGCATCCGCACACCCTGATCCACGCGGCACGCCCGAATCGGCCCCCGCCGGGAAACCGGCGCTCCTGTCGCAGCGCACCGCCCTGATCCTCTTCATAGCCGTCGCCACCGGCATAGGCATCGGCGTCCTGACCTTCTTCTCCGGGAAGTCCTACCCCAAGGCGGTCATCGCCGGTGTCGTCGCCGTCGGGGGCTGCGCAGCAGGACTGCACAACCTGATCGACTAGCCAAGCGGGGTCGGGCAGGGAGGCCCTGCCCGACCCCGCGGCCTGTCGGACGTCAGACGGAGCTGCACGAGCTCGCCCAGGGCTGTACCGGCTGCTCGAACAGCAGGGGTAAGTGATGGCAGCCCACTTACCTGTTTCTCAGCGACCTTGCAGGTCGGCCTCTGTGGCCGAGCGGAAGACGTCACCGCACGTCGGATTCGGCATCGGCGAGCGTTCGGCGAGGGTGACCAACGCGTAGCGCAGTTCCCTGCCGAGTTGGAAGAGTCGGCGGCTGGCCTGCCCGCCCTCGTAGGCGTGCAGGCGGAAGAGGCCGATGGCCTGTCTGTCACGATCGTCGGCGAAAGTGTCCGGAAGTCCGGCGAGCAGTTCGAAGTCGCGCTTTTTGGTAGCCGCGTCGGCCACCGAGCTCAGGGGGAGAGCGTCAAACTCCGCGGCGGGCACGGAAGTGTCGGCCGCGACGGCGTGGGCGGCCAAGGCAGCGAAGACCTCGATCAGCCGCTCGCCTACCGCAACGTCGATGCCCCAGTTCCGCAGGTTCTCGTGACGACGGGCCAGCCGCCACGGCTCCTGGTCCACCAGCGGCAGCAGGATGCGGCCCAGGTGGGCGCAGCGACGCCACAGCATCTCGTGCTCCGAGGTCACGGTGATCCTTTCTGCAGCATTGGAGGGCCTGCGGCGGAGAACAGACCCGACCACCGGAGGCCCTCCGGGCTTCCACTACACGCAGGGCACGTACAGGATGGGGCTGTTCGCCGAGCCCCGACCCACAGAGCCGCTCGAGCTCACAAAAGACCCGGCCGTCGAGGTACGCCAGGCGGCCTTCGGGTCACCGGGGTGGTTCACGCAGGTCGCCGCTGCGGTCGATGACCGCAGCGGTGGTGCGCACCTGCTCTGACGCAAGGTGGCCGCCGTCATCCACAGGTCCGAGAAGTCGTTGTAGAACTCAAGGTCGGCTTCGCTGGCGGCAGCTGACAGGCCCGCCCGAGCACGTCTCGAGGCCCCCGGTGCCCGTCATCCGGGAACCGCTGTGGTTGGGCTTGGAGGCGTAAGGCACACAGCTCGTTACCGCCTCAGTGTCCGGGTCCTGCGTGGTCACCGTGGCCTTGGGCGGATTCGGGTTCGGCGGAGGGCCTGCCTGAGCCGTCGGAGTGCTGGTGGCGATCAACGCGGCGCCTAGGACGTTTCTTTCAGATCATCGGATCGTTGGTCTGGGTGTGTCGTTGACTGACGCCCAGTGGGCCCGCATCGAGCCGTTGCTGCCGGACCGGACCCCTCGGCGGGGTGGGCGGTGGCGCGATCACCGGCAGGTGATCGACGCGATCGCGTTCAAGTACCGCACCGGAACGCCATGGATGGACCTGCCCGAGCATTTCGGCTCGTGGAAGGGCGCCCACAACCGGCTGCGGAAGTGGGCCGCCGACGGCACCTGGGAGAAGGTCTTCACCGCCCTGCTCGCCCAGGCCGACGCCGAAGGCGACCTGGACTGGGTCGTCGCGGTCGACTTCACGATCGTGCGTGCGCACCAGCACGCCGCCGGGGCCCGTCAAAAGGGGCCACGGCCGGCGAGCCGGCAGACCATGCCCTCGGTCGCTCCCGCGGTGGACTGACCACGAAGGTCCACCTCGTCGCGGACGGTCGCTGCCGGCCACTGGCGTTCGTCATCACGCCGGGCCAGGCCGGTGACGCACCCGCATGCGAGCAGGTCATGGCCCGCCTGTGGGTGCCCAGACGGATCGGCCGCCCCAGGGTCACACCGGACGTGGTCCTGGCCGACAAGGCGTATTCGTCCCGGGCGATCCGCCTCCATCTTCGACAGCGCAGGATCCGGACGGTGATCCCGCAGCCAGCGGACCAGGCCGCGAACCGCAAGCGACGCGGCCGGCTCAGCGGCCGTCCCCCGGCCTTCGACCGCGAGACCTACAAGCAGCGCAACACCGTCGAGCGGTGCATCAACAAGCTCAAGCAATGGCGTGGTCTGGCCACTCGCTACGACAAGACCGCCACCATCTACCTGGCCGGACTCCACCTCGCCGCCATCTTCATCTGGTCAGCGAGGTGATCCGCAGGAAACGGCCTAGGTGTATGAGGCCAGGACATTGCTTACGTCTGCGCGTAGTCGCAAAGCTGGCGGTCGTCCTTGAGCTGCACCGTGGGGTCAGCAGGACCCTGCGCGGCAAGCCCCAGCCGGTTGGGCCCCGGCCGCCATCGGCCCGCGCCGTCACCCGGTGGTGGATCCTCACCCACCCCGACGTCCCAACGACAGCGGGATCTCTGAGAGCGACGGGCCCAGCACGGTCACCGACGCTCTCGACGCGGCGTCCTCCGACCGAGTCCTCCTCGAGACCGACGGGCTCTTCGCTCGCTATGGAAAACGTCCGGTCCGACCAGCAGACCTTACCGACGTCGTAGCTCACCTCACCC
Source organism: Streptomyces africanus (assembly GCF_002150735.1). Classification (GTDB taxonomy): domain Bacteria; phylum Actinomycetota; class Actinomycetes; order Streptomycetales; family Streptomycetaceae; genus Streptomyces; species Streptomyces africanus. The sequence goes on along the minus strand of NZ_MUKA01000030.1, from coordinate 29,069 downwards.
CCCCATACTGGACTGATAAGCGCAGGTCAGGCCATCCAATCCTGACCCGAAATACCCCTTTTAGGCACCACGCGCTGGCCGGTCTCGGACTCGACTGGGCGACGGCGTAGCCACGTGGGAAGCTGCTTCAGGGTTCGTCCCGGACACAGTCGGCACGAACCCTCCACGCGCGGTGCGCGGCCACCTGACCGAAACGGGCCGCAACCGGCAACGCGTGCCGGGCTGTCCTGTTGATCGTGAGATTTTTCTTGCCCCGGCCTCGGACGGAACGGCGCGGCCTGCGCCTGTGGCACGTCTGGATCGTCCTGCCCCTGGCCCGGTGCCCGGGAACTCAAGCCCGAGCGCCGCATCGACTCCAAGACACTCTTCGACCTGGCCAAGCTCTCCTTCGGCGTGGTCGCCGGAGCCGGCGCTCTGGTTGCCCTGGTCGTGGCCTACCGACACCAGCGAGTCGACGAGGACGGCGCACTGCGCGAAGCAACCCCCCTGCACACCGAGCGCTTCACAGCAGCCGTCTCCCAGCTCGGCGACTCCGCCGCGGTCCCTCTCCCCGGGGCGCGGAGCGGTCGGCTGGCTGCCGGGCTCTCAGCAGCAGGTCGTAGGCCGCAACCGAGGGCGACGGCCGGGTGTCGGGCGGCAGGTGGGCCAGCCGCCGCTGGGTCAGGAATGTCACCGTCGGCTGCCTTCCGCGCCTCTAGCGCGACCGCGTCCGCGGTCAAGGCGCCGGCCCGCAGGGCGGTGGCGAGTCCGGCGACCAGGTGCTCATGGGTGAGGTGGCGGCCCAGCAGCAGTACATCGATCAGAGCCCGGGTGCCGTCCCTGTCCCCATGGGCCTTGCAGGCCGCAGCCCACCAGGCGGGGTGAACTTGCCTGCGGACTTCGCCTCTTCCAGGGCGGTCGCGCCCGGGAAGGCGCCGGGCTCTTTGTCCAGGGCCTCCAGGTAGTGGTCCAGCACCAGGCGGGCCTGACCCTTGGCGATGAGCCGCTCGTGCCGGGCGACTTCCTTCTGGCCGTCGTAGACCAAGAGCCAGTGCGGCAGGCCTTGGGACCAGAGCAGGTGCCACTCAGGCGGGTCCAGCAGCATGAGCTTCATCTTCCAGTACGTCGGCCGGTCCCCGCCTCGGGAACATGCCGAGCGAGATCACTGAGCTTGCCCCGGAGTTCACCGATGGACGGGTGGCCGATCTCCTCCGCGGTCCTCAGTGCGTCGAGCCAGGTCAACCGGGCCGCTTCCGGGTCGCCGACGGCAAGATGAGCGTCGCCGAGATGGCACAGGATCTCCGTCTCGCCGTACCGGTCGCCGAAGCCGCGGTCCAGGCCGAGGGCCCGCTGGTAGCAGTCGATGGCCTCGGTGTACTCGGCAAGGTGGTGATGTACGTAGCCGAGGCTGTCCCAGGCTCCCGCCTCACCGTGCCGGTCGCCGATCTCCTGGTTGAGAGCCACCGCCTGGGAACAGTAGTCGAGCGCCTGCTGGTAGTCGCCCAGCATGGTGTGTAGCCAGCCGGCGTTGTTGAGTGCCTTGGCCTGGCCGGCCATGTGGTCGGTCTGCCGGTAGAGAGCCAGCGCCTGCTCATTGTGATCGACCGCATCCCGCCGACGTCCCTGCCTGTCGCAAACCCAGCCCAGCCCGCGGTGTGTGTGGGCCTCACTGATCTGATCGCCCAAACGGCCGTAGAGGTCCAGGGCGTGGCTGAAGTGGGTGTGTCCGTCGTCGAGCCGGTCCATCTGGGTGTAGACGTTGCCGAGGCTGCGGTGCGCGCCGGCCTGCCAGGACCGGTCGCCGAGCCGCTGTGCCGCGTCGAGTGCGGTGTGCTGGCTGGCCGCCCAGTCGTGCCAGTGACCGCGGTAGTCGAAGAACGTCTCCAAGGCCCAGGCCAGTTGCCAGGCGTGCGCGTCGAAGCGAGCGCTCACCGCGAGGTCGACGGTGCTGAGCAGTACGGGGTGTTCGGTGGTGAACCAGGCCAGGGCGGCACCGTGGTCCGCAAGGTCCTGCGGCGTGACCCCCGGCTGGGCGGCGGCCAGGATGATCGGGTCACGATGCGGGTCCAGCCGCCGGGCGGCGGTGTGGGCCGTGTGGAGGTAGAAGTCCACCAGCCTCAGCAGTGCCTCCTCGCTGCTGTCGGCCAGGTCCTCCCGCGCCCGTTCAGCTGCGTAGAGGCGGATCAGGTCGTGCATGCGGTAGCGGCCGGGGGCGTATTCGTGGACCAGGTGGGCGTCCTGAAGTCTGCGCAGGAGCACGCGCAGGCGCGCCAGGGGCAGTGCGGTGAGGCTGGCGATGGCGTGCCGGCTGATGTCGGGGCCGGGTGCGAGACCGAGCAGCCGGAACATTCGTGCGGCATCCGGGGCGAGCGCGCGGTACGAGGAGGCGAACACCGTCCGGAGATCGGCCGTGATGTCACCGGTGTCCAGGGCGTCGAGCCGCGTCTGTACCTCGTGCAGTTCGTCGGCCAGTTCGGCGAGCGGAGTGGCGGGGTTCACGGTGGCGCGGGCGGCGAGAATGCTGAGGCCGAGAGGCAGGCCCGCACAATGGTTCAACAATGTGGCGGTTGCGTCAGGTTCGGCGGCGACCCGGTCGGTGCCGAGGTGGCGTACGAGGAGGCGATGGGCCTCGGTGTCGGTGAGCGCGTCCAGCGCGAGGGGTCGTGCGCCGTGGGCGGCGGCCAGGCCGGTGAGCTGGCTGCGGCTGGTGACCAGGACGGTGGACGCCGGGCCGCCGGGCAGCAGGGGAACGACCTGGGCGGTGTCGCGGGCGTTGTCCAGGACGATGAGCAGCTGCTTGCCGGCGGTCAGGCTGCGATAGAGCGCGACCTGGGCGTCCGGATCTGCGGGGATGTCGCGGGGATCGGTGCCGAAGGCGTCCAGGAAACCGCGTACGGCCGTCTGCGGCGGGACTGGTTCACCGGACGGATCGAAGCCTCTCAGGTTCACGTACAACTGCCCGTCGGGGAAGTCGTCGAGGTGTTCGTGGGCCCAGCGCAGGGCAAGCCAGGTTTTGCCTATGCCTCCCACGCCGCCGATCGCCGAGATGAGCAGCGGTTGGTCAGTGTCGGCAGCGTCCTTCACAAGGTTGTCGAGGGCGGCGAGTTCACGATCGCGGCCGACGAAGGCCAGGGGTGGAGCGGGGAGTTGTCGCGGAACGACTCCCCGGTGCACCGTCGCGGGCGCTGCGGCGCTGGTCTTGGCGGGCTGGAGCGCGGGGTCAGAAGTAAGGATCTGTTGGTGGAGCCGGCGCAGCGGTGCGCCGGGATCGACGCCCATCTCCTCGGCCAACTGCCGTCGGGCGCGCTCGAAGCGTTCCAGCGCCTCGGCCTGCCGCCCGCACCGGTACAGGGCCAGCATCAGCTGCCCGGCCACCCGCTCATCCAGCGGATGCTGCTCGGCGCGAGCGGACAGTTCCGCCGGCAACCGGGCGTGCTGCCCGAGCCGCAGCCGAGCATCGGCCAGGTCGATCTGCGCTGCCAGCCGCTCGGCGTCGAGGCGGGAACGCTGGTCGTTGAACCATGAGGTGTCCGCCCCGGCGAACGCCTCCCCACGCCACAGCTCCAGCGCCTCCTGCCACAACGCCACCGCGTGCTCATCCGTGTCCGCCGCCCTGGCCTGGTCCGCAAGCCGGCGGAACCGGTGCACATCCACCGCCGCCGGCTCCACCAAGAGCCGGTAACCGCCCTGGTCGCTCACGATGTCCACGCCCGAGGGGGCCAGGGCCTTACGCAGCCGCGACACATACCCGTACAGCGTTCCCAGGCCCCGTGACGGCACCCCCTCGCCCCACACGCGGTCCAGCAGTGCGTCCGTCGGCACCGTTCGGCCGACATCCATGAGCAACGCCGCCAGCACCCGCCGCTGCCGCGCATGCCCCACGGCCACCGGTGTGCCGTCGCGCCACACCTCTATGGCGCCAAGGATCCCGAACCGCACTGCCACTCCCCCCGCTCGCTCTGCTCCCCTTATCGGTGTATACGGCGCTGACCAGCGGGACCAGCGGTGATTCAAGACTTTCCCAAGGTTCGCTGCAGGCGTCCAGAGCATGGTGGGACATGACCAGGCGGCCCCACCACGGGGCCCGAAATCAACCGCAGGAAGAGGCGCTCATGTCCATCAAGCGAGGTTTCATCGGAGCCGCAGCCGGGGCCGTCGTAGTTCTCGGGGCCCTCACCGGGCCCCTCACCGCCCCCGCTCAGGCCGCACCGACGGGCGATACAGGTATAGCCGCCCTTTCATGCAACGACCCCTGGTCGGACCGGAACACCATCGGGTACTACTGCACCGGCAACGGCAACGTGCAGTTCCGAGCCGTGGCCCTGTGCGGCAACGGCACTGTCCAGCCCGGCCCTTGGCGCTACGCGACGGGCCAGTGGTCGTACGCCTACTGCGCGGGCAAGGGCGGCCTGGCGGACGGGTTCCTGCAGACGCGCTGATCAGCACGGCCGGGGGGAGCGTCCGTTCCTCAGCACCTTGATGGGCTGGGGAACGGACGCACGTCGTCGACCGGCTCATCTTCGAGGGCGACATTGAGGCTGCCCGGCGGCTGGTAGTGGCACCCTCCTCGGAACTGCTGACCACAGGGCCCGGCAGCGGACGGCGTGAAGGCGAGCGACTCCCCGGGATCGACGGCCGGCTCAGTGCCCCGGGCGCTGGAAGTGGGCGTAGGGCGGATGCGGCTTGAAACAGATCAGCACCTCGATACTGGCTTCCGCCGCGGGGGGGGGGAACAGGTTGGTGACCTTCCGGTATGGCCATCGGTGGGGCCGGTCGTCCAAGGTGGGCGATGAGCGAGCTCCCGCCCGGTGATATCACTGACGAGATGCGCCAGGCCGTGGACACGGCGCATCGGCAGGGGCTGCAGAAGGGCCTGCGCACCCTCGCGGCCCACATCCGCGCCGACGCCGAAGACCGGTACGACGGCGCGGAGCCCGGGTGGCGGGGCCGGCGTCGAATGGACGCTGCGGTGCCCGGGCGGCCGTCAGGGCGTGTCGCCGCAGTAGTAGAAGCGGCAGCTGACGCCGGGGCCGGGTGAGCGGGGTTCGCCGGGGCGCGGGTCGTACAGGGCGCGGCCTCCGGGCCACCGTCCGAGTTCGGTGGACAGGGCCACGCCGTCGTCGACTTCTTCGGTCCGCCACCCGTGGATGTCCAGCAGCAGACCGTCCAGTGGCCCGCCGACCAGTTCCGCGTAGGTCCGGTGTGGGAGCGGGCCGGGGTTGGGGTCGTCGTGGTCGTGGCCGTATACCCGGCCCCTCAGCAGCTGCTCATCGCCGTTCATCCGATCAGCCTTGCAGCCGCCACCGACAACGCGGGCTGCCCAGGGGCTGCCCGCGCCGCCGGTGGCGCGGCCTTGCTGGGTCAGGTGCGGAAGCGGGAGAGGCAGCCGCCGGCCTTCTCAGCGGTGCTCCTGGATGCGGCGTCCTGCTCCTGGCGCTCGCGTTCGTCCGCTTCCGTCTGCTGCTGGGCTGCGGCGGACCGGCTCTGGCAGTCCTCGTACAGGTGCGGGCGCGACTCGCGTGGCTGGTCCCATCCCCGCGCCTCGATCCGCTCCCATGGGTCGTCGGTGACCTTCCGCCCACATGCGAATGCGCCGACGCCCACGGGCATCTGGTCCGTGGACGTCGGCGCTGTCAGCGGTCAGCTCGCCATCATGGCCCGGAGGTCGCTCAGCGACAGCTCGTTCGTGCCACGGTCCGCCGCCTTGCTCTGCGTCCAGGCAACGATCGCCGGGTACGCATCCTGGTAGTGGGCGCCGGCGGTCGTGTGCTGCCCGTCGGTGGTGGCGACCTGGGTGAGGCAGGCGGCCAGGGCGTGCGGGCCGCTGCCGCTGTACCCGATCTCGTAGCCCAGAGCGTTCTTCTGCGGTAGGAACGACAGAACGCCCTTGTCCGTCCGGGCCCAGAACAGACCGCGGCCGGTGTGGAAGCGGCTGAAGATGTCGTTCGGGCGCAGTTCGAGCGGGGCGTACGTCGTGTAGCTCCACTGATCCGTGCCGCCGGTGCCCTCGTGCTTGAAGTGCTCGCCCACGACGGGCAGCCCGAACTCGGGGTCGTAGAAGGTTCGGCGGCACATGCAGCCCGATCCGTCGGTGGCCTAGGGGCTGTCCTTGTCCTCCGTGACGCACGGGTGGAACAGGATCGGGATCTTCTTCGGCTCCACGAGTGTGCAGTGCATCGCGTTCGGCTCGCAGCGCACCAGCCTGCTCAGCCACTCCTGGACGAGGTGTCACGGTCTGGAACGCCTCGATGTCCAGCACGGCGTTCAGCGACGACGAGGCGACGCCGCGCTGGGGTTCGGTGTAGAGGACGAAGTTCAGGTAGCCCTTCGTCGGATCGGTCAGGTTCAGATCGCGGGCCTCGAAGGGCAACGTGGCGCTCCAATGCGGGGGTCTTGGCAGCCGGGGCGCGGCCGCCGGGAACGGTGAGGATCAGCCGGCGCGGTGTTCCGGGCGCAGGGTGAGGCCGCCGTTCAGGAACTGCGCGGTGTCGTCCGGCCCGAGTCCGAGGGCGCGGGCGACGGCGGTGCCTTCGTCGTCGCGGACGAAGGCGAGTAGGATCTTGCGGCTGGCGGGGTCGGCCATGGTCCGGCGGGCGGCTTCGATGGTGTGGGCGACGCAGCCGGTGGTGCCGTCTTCGACGATGTCCCGGCGCGTGGTGTCGGTGGTACGTCGGCCACAGCACCACTCGGTCCCGGGCCGCCGGCCGCGCTGTGGCCGACAAGCTGGCAACGCCGCACGGCGCGCAGCCGTGAACGGGCTGAACGTTCTCGGCAGGCTGGCGAACGCAGCGCCCTCGAGGCCGTCCTGGTGCAGCCGGAAGTCGTGATGGAAGTCGACGTCGACGTCGCCCGCAACAGCAACGGACGGCGGTCGGCGTTCGAGCGGCTGCAGCGGCGCCTGGCCCGCCGCGGAGCCGGTGCGGCCGAGGCGGCACGGCAGGGGCCGGCGCACTACGTCGCCTTCGACCTGCTCCACCAGGGGCGACACCGACCTGACCCACGTGTCTCTTTGGTGGGTCATCAGTTGATCGGTGTGCCTGTCCGATTAGTGATTAGGTGGGCCGTCGAGGGGACGTGGGAGAAGATCCTCGCCGCCCTTCTCGCGGCAGCGGACGCCGCCGACGACGTTGCCTGGATCGTGTCGGTCGACTCGACCGTCGTGCGGGCCCACCAGCACGCCGCCGGAGCACTCAAAAGGGGGCCGCAGGCCGAAACGAGCCGGCCGGCCACGCACTCGGACGCTCCCGCGGAGGGCTGAGCACCAAGATCCACCTGGCGGCAGACGGCCATGCACGGCCCCTGGCTCTGGCCGTCACCGCGGGCCAGGCCGGTGACGCGCCCGTCTTCGAGGCGGTCATGGCCCGTATCCGCGTGCCGAAAACCGGCCAGGCCGGCCCCGGACCCGCCCCACCATGGTCCTGGCCGACCGCGCCTACTCATCCCGCGCGATCCGCAGTCACCTGCGTCGCCGGCAGATCCGCGCTGTCATCCCACAACCGTCGGACCAGATCGGCCACCGTCTGCAGCGGGGCAGCCAAGGTGGGCGTCCGCCCGGCTTCGATGCAGAGGCCTACAAGCAGCGCAACACCGTCGAGCGGTGCATCAACCGCCTCAAACAGTGGCGCGGCCTGGCCACACGAACCGACAAACTCGCCAGGCCGCACTCCACCTCGCCGCCATCCTCATCTGGACAGGACGCCGACCAAGGAGACAGAACCTAGCCGATCGTGCTTCGACGGAAGGCGTCGATGGTGTCACGTACTGCCGGTGCCTGCGGCCACGGTGCATGGAACCCGGCTGAACCGGCAGCCGTCCACCAGCCGGGTGGCGAGGTGGACGCTGTGGAGAAACTGGGTCCTGTGCCCGCAGAAGCAGTGGAGAAACCAGGGAAATCGACTGTGTGTTCTTGCATTCGCCGGGCACGAGGAGCGACGGAGGTTGATAACTATGGTTCCCCTGCTTCTCGTTCTTCTGCTGGCTCTGATCCTCTTCGGCGCGGGTTTCGCACTGAAGGCACTGTGGTGGATCGCCGTCATCGTGCTGGTCGTCTGGCTGCTGGGCTTCGTCATGCGCTCCGCGGACACAGGTGGCCGCAAGGGCCGCTGGTATCGCTGGTAACAGCAGCATGCGCGTGGGCTCCGGTGCATCCGGGGCCCACAGGCATGTCCCGGAACAGGACATCCCTCCGCGCAAACGGTGTATCTACCACCTTCTTGGGAACCGGGCCTCATAGCTGGGGCCCGGTGAAGCAGTGGAACCTGCGCCTCCGAACCACCGGACCCCAGCCACCCCGACGCCCCGCACCGCGCGCCACTTCAGCTGGCCGCTCCTGCACTCAGCAGGCCGGTGCACCGACACCCATCTCCGGGCGGTGGGTCACCGAATAGCGCACCCCCGGAATGCTGCCTCTTGTTATGCAGGCGTCATGACGGGCGCTTGGGGAGCGGCGCTCGACCTCCCCAGGCGTTGCGCCGCTCCCGACCAGCCCACGTCAGTTACCCGCGAACTTCCGTCCTACGCTCACTCAGCCGGCGGGCACGCCACTGCGCCACCGTTGTGGTCAGGTGTTCCTGAAGATGCGCCGGAATCGGCTCCTTCGAAGGCCATGCCGTGCACGGGCCACTGCCCCCTCTGGTGTCACCGCACCAGCGACCGGCGCCGGCCAGCGGCTCCGCCGCCCGGAAACGGCCGGATGAGCAGGTCGGTTACGCGACCGGCTCGTAACGTCACAGTCTGGTCCGGACCGCCGGCCGCCACGTCGCGCAGGCCGGCCGCCTCGGCTTCATCGGCCATAAGGCGGAGCTTCGTTGCGACCCACTCGGCGACGTACCGGCAGGGCACGCAGGCGGCAGGCGGCAGCCACTGGGCAAGATCCTGATCTGCCTTGGACCGGTTCGAGCGGGCCGTGACAGCGACCAGGCTGGTGGCCGCGCCCCGGTCATTGGCGTACGCCTCGCGGGCTTGAGCCGTCCACGCCGACGCACCGCTGTCCCAGCTTTCCGCCAGGGGCACCATGTGCTCGATGTCCAGGCCGGAGGCTGACGTCACCCACACCTGGTCGCAGTACGACCATCAGCGCCCGCCCGTCAGAGGGCAGTTGGGGCCGATAGCTGGAGGTTCGACAGCCTCGGAGATCAAGACCTCGGCGCGCGTGTTGCAGCCGTCGGACGGGTTGACACCGGCGTTCCCGTGGCGGAAGGCATCCCGGTCGTAGCCGTCCCGGGACACGGTCCCCGGGGACACGTTGGCGACAGCTTCGGACAGCGGAAGGGCCTATGCCGCGTAGGCGAGCGGCGCGAGCGGGAAGGACAGGACAGCGAGAGAGGCGGCGACCAGGCGCGCAGCACGGCTTTGAGCATGAGTTGTTGATAGCGACCTGCGACGGGGCGGGCGCTATCACCTGTTTGCTCAGTGCGCCGCCCGTGTGGGTGCAATGGTCATACCGGACCAAGAGCGCAAGCGCCCTTCCTGTAGGAGTCGCAGGCACCGCACGCGGTGGGGCCGGGCGATGGACGTGCTGCAGGCCGCGACCTCGCTCCGCGCTTCTCAGAGACAGCGCCCCCCAACGGGCTTCCCGAGGCCTTGTCTGGTCTTCACATCAACCCCTGGTCTCAGCTCTGGCCAATACCGCTCTTCTGCCGCATGAGCCAGCTGATGGCACCGAGAACGAGGCTGTACTCGTCAGCTGGCCCGAAGACCGACCGCCAGCGTCAGTTCAAGGACCCGGTGTGGCGATGCGAGATCCGGAAACAGCTCCCGCAGCTGCGACATCCGGTACCGGACTGTCTGGGGATGGACGAACAACGCCGCCGCCACCTCGTCCCGCCTGCCCTGGTGCAGCAGCCACGCCCGCAACGTCTCCTCCAGCCGCTGTGCGGTCGCGACGGGCAAGGTCCGCAACGGTGCGAGGGCTCGGGTACGCAGGTCTGCGAACGCGTCCGCGTCGGCGCTCAGCACCAGCTCGGGCAGGTGGTCCTCGGTGTCGCGAATATCGGAGGAGAGCAAGCGCGCGCGTACAGCTCGTGCGTACGAGGCGGACGCACGAGTCCAAGGCCGGGGCGGGCCGACCACGGCCGTGCGGTCGGTCAGCTGCCGCAAGAGATGTGATCGGTCGGCATCGGGGACGAGCAGCACACCGGTGGCATCCGGCAGATCGTCGAGGACGAGGGTGCTCGGGTCGAGCGCGCGGTAGGCAGGCCGGGCCTGGGCGGCGGGCAGCAGGACCGCGGTCAGCGAAACCGGAGGCTGCCACCCGGCCCGTTGAGCAGAGGCCAGCAGCACGTCCGGGCTCGCGCCGGCGAGGAGGTCGCGGGCCAGGTGTTCCAGGTGACGCTCGTGGGCCCGGCCCCGAGCGGCCAGTTCGTCGGCGTGGCCCGCGGCGCTCGCGGCGGAGAGCTCGTCGATGTAGGCGAAGGTCAGCTCGGCGAACTTGGCGACCTCGGCGGCGGGCAGACCTGCGGGTACGGCACCCGCTGCCAGGCATCGCCAGGCCACGCGGGCGCCGACGCGGTAGGCGCTGAGCAGGGCGTCCATCGAACGGCCGTCGCGCACTTCGCCGCGGCCCAGCTCGTAGGCTGCGTCACCGCCGTCGCCGCCTGTGGTCTTCCCGCTCGCGAGGTCCAGGTAGTGCCCCAGGGCGGTTCGGACGGCTCGGCGGATGGTGGCGCCCATGCTGCCCGAAAGGGCGTTGGCGTAGGAGGGGACCTCGTCGATGATCGCCTGGACGACCTCGTCGGCGGTGGTCTTCACCGCCGCCCGAAGTGCGGTGACCGTCGTCTCATCAAGGGCCAGTTCGCTGGCCCTCCGGATTGCATGGCTCACTTTTTTGTTCCTTGCGAACAATTCAGCCGACCAGATTTACGTCCTGCGGTCAGGACTTTACGCCTTGAGGCGCAGCAAGCTGGAGTCATGACGAGTGCAGCCCTCCGCAGCAGGGCGTGGAAACTGCTGGAGATGGTCACGACGCCGCTGTTGCCTTCGGACTACCTCGACCTGGTCAGCCCGCTGCGTGCGGGCGCTGACCTGCGGGGGCGCATCGAGGCCGTGCACCCCGAGACGGGCGACGCCGCGACTGTCGTGATCAGGCCGGGACGGGGCTGGCGCGGCCACACAGCCGGTCAGTACGTACGGATCGGGGTCGACGTCGACGGGGTGCGCCTGTGGCGTGCCTACTCCCTCACCTCGCCGACAAACCGCCAGGACGGCCGCCTCACGATCACCGTGAAGGCGATCCCGGACGGCAAGGTCAGCAACCACCTGGTCCGCAGGGCGAAACCGGGCACGCTGATCCAGCTCGACCAGCCGACCGGTGACTTCGTGCTGCCGCATGCCAAGCCCGCCAAGGTGCTCTACCTGACGGCCGGCAGCGGCATCACGCCCGTGATGGGCATGCTGCGCGACACCGCGTTCGACGACGTCGTCATGGTCCACTGCGCGCCACAGCCGCAAGACGTGATCTTCCGCAACGAACTGCACGACCTGGTCGCGGACAAGAAGCTGCGGCTCACCGAGGTGCACACCGACACGGACGGCAAGCTCGACATCGCCCGTCTCGACGAACTCGTGCCCGACTGGGCCGAGCGCGAGACCTGGGCTTGCGGGCCCGCGGGCCTGCTCGACGCCGCCGAAGAGCACTGGAGCGAGCACGGCGTCCCAGAGCGCCTGCACACCGAACGCTTCCGCCCCAGCATCGTCGTCGCCGGCGACGGCGGCGAGGTCAGGTTCAGCGCCACCGGCAAGACCGTCGACGCGGATGGCGCCACGCCGTTGCTGGACATCGGTGAGGAGGCCGGCGTGCTCATGCCCTCCGGGTGCCGCATGGGCATCTGCTTCGGCTGCATCACACCGCTCAAGGCGGGCGCCGTCCGCGACCTGCGCACCGGCGAGATCACCGAGGCCGAGCCGGGCGTCCTCATCCAGACCTGCGTGTCCGCCGCGGCGGGCCCCTGCGACATCGACCGGTAGGAGCACCTTGACCGCCATCGACCCCACCGCCCACCTGACCGCGGAGCAGATCGAGGAGCTGGGCCGCGAGCTGGACGCGATCCGCGACGAGGTGATCGCCGGCCGCGGCGAGAAAGACGCCGCCTACATCCGTAAGGTCATCTCGGCGCAGCGCAAGCTCGAGCTGGTCAGCAGGGGCGTGCTGCTGTTCTCGATCTTCCCGCCCGCGTGGCTGCTCGGCACCGCCGGGCTGTCCGTGGCGAAGATCATGGACAACATGGAGATCGGCCACAACATCCTGCACGGCCAGTGGGACTGGATGCGGGACCCGAAGATCCACTCCACCACCTGGGAATGGGATCACGTATCGCCGGCCGACCAGTGGAAGCACTCGCACAACGAGCTGCACCACACGTACACCAACGTGATCGGCAAGGACAACGACCTCGGCTACGGCATCATGCGCGTCGACGAGGACCAGAGGTGGCACCCGATCCACCTCGGCCAGCCGCTGTGGAACTTCATCAACGCCTGCTTCTTCGAGTACGGCATCGCCGCGTACGACCTGGAGCTCGGCAAGAACCTGCACAAGCGCCGCCGCAAGAACCCCGAGTTCCGCGCGCGGGCCAAGGCCGTGGGCCGCAAGATCCGCAAGCAGGTGCTCAAGGACTACGTGATCCACCCGCTGCTGTCGGGCCCGTCGTTCCTCCCCACGCTCGCCGCCACGTTCACCGCGAACCTGGTCCGCAACATCTGGTCCCACTCGGTGATCATGTGCGGGCACTTCCCCGAGGGCGTGCAGGTCTTCGAGCGCCGGTCGATCAAGGGCGAGACGCGCGGCCAGTGGTACCTGCGCCAGATGATGGGCTCGGCGAACATCAGCGGCAGCAGGGCCATGCACTTCATGACCGGCAACCTGTCGCACCAGATCGAGCACCACCTGTTCCCGGACCTGCCGAGCAACCGGTACGCCGAGGTCGCGGTGAAGGTGCGCGCGCTGTTCGAGAAGTACGAGCTGGAGTACGTCACCGGCCCGCTGCCCAAGCAGGTGTTCTCCGCGTGGCGCAAGGTCTTCCGGCTCTCGCTGCCGAACAAGAAGCCCAAGGTCAAAACGCCGGACCGCGAGCAGGAGCTCGTCGCCGCCTGATTCCCGGTATTGGTTCAGATCTTTCGGCCGTACCGGCGGCACCGCCGGGTTCGGTGAGATCCGTTGCAGACGGTGGGCCACCGCGACGTCGGACCGTACGACACGGGATCCCGAGCAGCTCAGTGTCCGGCTGCGCTGCCTGGACGTGCGCCAGGAGCTCAGCACGATTCCTTCCCCGGGCCGCGGTCGCGGCACGCTACGAACAGTTGTACCGGCAGTGGCGACGGGCCAAGGGGTGACACCGCAGTGGGAGTCCGCGCCCCTGCCCGCGCCGCTTCCGCGGGAGAGATCGTCCCTCGCCTGACGTCAGCATTTCCGTGCGCTGCCGGGGCGCCACCAGGCCCCCCTCACACGCCAACACCACGACTCGGACGCGATCACGCGCACACCCCGCTCGGTCATGGCACGGCTCGAGGTGCGCCGAGGGCGACGGGCGTGCCGGTTCGGGTTCAGACCGGCTTGAGCACCCCCAGGTCCGTCAGCAGACTCGCGGTGTCCGGGCCTGAGGTCCATACGTGGGCGTTCCAGCCGGCGTCCAGAGCGCCGTTCACGTTCGCCCGGCGGTCGTCGATGAACAGGATTGATGCGGCTGGGAGCGCTAGTTCGTTCGTGACGTGGTGGTAGATCGCGGCGTCGGGTTTCGCCAGCCGCAGTTCGCAGGAGAAAAACCAGTCGGTGACGTAACCGCCCCAGGGGGCTGCGCGGGCGGCCGTGGCCATCTCAAGAGTCGCGTTGGACAGTATCCCGACGCGGATGCCGCTGTCCGACAGGGCCGCAAGGAGGGAGATCGCGTCCGGACGGATGGTCGTCCACGCTTGGGTGTCGATGCGGACCAGGTCGGCGATGACGCTGGGCGTTGCCGAAATGCCGAGGTCGGCAAGGACTGAGGTCCAGTAGGCGTGTGCGGTGCCGCCCCGGTCGTACGCGTCGCGGTGCGCCCAGTAGGCGGTTTCCAAAGCTTCGGGTTGATGGGGCAGGCATGCCGCCAGGGATGCGTACAGACCTGGTGGGGTGGCGAGTACTTCACCGAGATCGAAGATGACCGCGCTCGGAGCGGTTGCGGCGGAGGGTGTCACACGGCCTCCCACGAGTGGAGGTGGCGCCACGACATGTTCTGCCACCAGTGGCTGCTCCAGTCGGCTTGGAACTCGAACAGCGAGTACCACCGGGCGGCGAAGGATTCTGGCGCGTGCAGAGGGAGGCCGGCCAGGAAGTCCCCGACCTCATTGCTCAGCCGGTTGTCGACGGCCAGTTCGTGACTTGCCAGGGCGAGATGTCCGGCGAACCTGTAGTCGGCGACCGGGGTCACCAGGAAGTCGTCGACGGGGACCGAGAGCGGCACTACCGCCTTGGCCACCGCATCAGCGACTCGGCCGAGCGGTTCGTTGGGCCGGTTCCCGGAGGCGTCGAGATTGACGTTGTATTCGTATGAGCCTGTCCCTGTCCGGGTTATGCCGTGGTTGTAGACGGGAAACGGTGTGACGTTCTCGAAGACGGAATCAAGGACGGTGATGAGTTCGGTCTCGGTGGCCTGGGTGCACAGATTCCCGATGAGGGTGGCGTGCGGTGGGAACGCGCCTGCCGACACGAGTCCGAATTGCCTGTTCAGCGCGAAAGTCACCTGGGTGACGGCCCAGCAGGTTGCGGGGTCGGGCCGGAGGAAGATTCCGTAGCGGATGTCCGTCAAGGTCATCCCTCTCTGTTCTCGTCGGTGCTGGTTGGGGCAGCTACTGGCCGAGCTGGTCCTGGTAGGCCTTGATCGCCTTCTTGGCGTCGGCGGCTGCCTGGTCGAGCGCCTCGTCGATCGACTTCTGGCCGGAGAAAGCGGCCTGGATCTGGTTGATGTTGCCGGTACGGATGGCGGTCATCGCGCCGGTCACGCAGCCGGCTGGTGCCGACACGGTGGGGGTGTTCTTGATCTGGGTGGTGAACGTCCGGAAGTTCGGATTCGCCTTGAGGTACGCCTGCTGGGAGGAGGACGCGTCGGTCTTGGAGTTGACCGGCACATAGCCGGTCGCATGGCTGAACTGCTCCTGAGCGGCGGCCGAGGTGAGGAAGGTCTCCAGCTTCCAGCCGGCCACCTTCTGCGCGTCCGTGGCGGTGCTGCTGAGCCAGAGGGCGGAGCCTCCGATGACGGGGCCGGAGCTGCCCCTGGGACCAGTTGTGGGGAACGGCAGGGCCTCGTAGTCGAACCTGGTGCCGCCCTTCAGCGCACCGAGTGCGCCCGAGCTGTTCAGCATGAAGGCGACCTTGCCGGCCTGGAAGCCGGAAAGGGCAGCAGAGCCGTCGGGCGCCCCATCCACAGCCACACCCGTGCGGTAGAGGTCCGCTACCTTCGTGATAGCCGACTTCGCCGCACCGGTGTTGATGGTGATACCGGAGGCCGCGGTGCCCTTGCGACCGTTGTCCGGCGTGCAGAAGTCCTGGCCCGCGGTGGCTGCGAGCTGTTCGATGTACCAGTCGTCGTCGGGCATGGTGAAGCCCTTCTGCCCGGTCTTCTCGGCCACGGTCCTGGCCGCGGCGACCACGGCGTCCAGCGTGCTGAGATCGGTGCTCTTGGGGATGCCGGCCTTCGCGAGCAGGTCGCGGTTGACCCACAGTGCCGGTGTGGACATGTTCATCGGGACGGCCTGCAGTTTGCCGTTGACCGTGTAGTAGTTGCGGCCTGTCGCGGAGAGATCCGCGAGCTTCAGGTCACCGGGGTTGGCCTTGGCCATGTCCGCCGCCGGGATGCTCTTCTTGACGTCGGTCATGAACCCTGTGGCGATGTCACCGGCGACCATGATGGTCGGGGTGGAGTTGCCGCGCAGGCCCGCCGTGTACTTGGCCAGCAGGTCGGCGTAGATGCCCTGGAAGGTGGCCTTGACGTGGATCTTGCCCTTGTTGGCCGCGTTGAACTGACTGATCAGCTTGTTGAAGGCGACACCGTTGGCGGCGCCGAGACCGTGCCAGACCGTGATCTCGGTGACGCCCTTGGCGTTCTTCAGTGCGGACGCGTCGGGCGCCCCGCTGCCGCCCCCGCTCGAGGCCGGACTGCAGGCCGCTGAGCCGGCCATGACGGTTACCGCTATGGCGGCAGCCGCGAATCTGCTTTTCATGACGGTTCCTTCGGATCAATGAGGAGGGACGGGGCCGGTTCAGCGCAGGACGCCGCGGGTCAAGCCGTTGATGAGGAAGCGCTGGGCGAAGATGACGAGGAGGATCGTGGGGACGACCACGAGGACAGCACCCGCGAAGATCACTGCCGGGCTGGCCGCCTCGGAAGCGGCGAGCTGGGAGATCCCGACCTGGATGGTCCGGGCGGCGGCCGTGTCGGTGATCAGCAGCGGCCAGAAGAAACCGTTCCACGCAGCCAGAGCACTCCAGATCACCGCGTTGGTGACCTGGGGCCGGCAGGCCGGCATGATGATCGTGAACAGGGCCCGGATGTCACCGGCGCCGTCCATCCGTGCCGCCTCCCAGATTTCGGTGGGCACGGCGGCGAACGCCTGCCGGAGCAGGAAGACCGGGTATCCCGCAGCCACGTACGGGATCACGACCCCGAGGATCGTGTTACGCAGCCCGATCGCGCTGACAAGTTCGTAGTTGGGGATGACGATGCTCTCGGCGGGGATCGCCAGCGTGACAAGGACCAGAACGAAGGCGATCTTGCGGCCCCGCCAGCGCGGGAAGACCAGGGCATACGCCGCCAGAGCCCCGGTCAGGAGCTGCCCGAGTGTCTGCAGTGTGACGACGCCGACGCTCACGAAGTACTCCCGCACCAGCGGTATGGCCGTCATCGCCTCGTGGAAGTTGCCGACCGTCACATCGGCCGGGCTGGGAACGATCCCGCTGCGCGCGAACTCCCCGTTGGGCGTGAAGGCACCGACGAACGAGACGTACACGGGCAGGAAGACGATCGCCGCGAAGACCAGCACAGCCGCGAACCGGGCAATGGCCCACGCTCCCGCAACGTGCACCCTGTGCGGGGAGGAGGGCGCCGCATCAGCCTCCGGCTTCATCGGAGCCGGCCTGAGTTCTGTCGAAATCATGCTGCCTTCTCCCGTCCGAGCAGCCGGAACTGGAGCGCCGTGATCACCGCGACGATGAGAACGAGAACGATCGCGATGACCGATGCCCGGCCGAAGTCCGGTGTGCCGTTGCCGAAGGCCAACTGGTACATGCGGTAGACCAGGTTGGTCGTGGCTCCGGCGGGTCCGCCCCGGGTCAGTACCTGGATCTGCGCGAACGACTGCAGCCCCGTGATCGTCTGGGTCACCACCAGGAACAGGATGCTCGGACGCATGATGGGCACGAGGATGCGAGCCGCGAGGCGGAAGCCGGCCGCGCCGTCGAGCTGCGCGGCCTCGATGACCTCCGGCGGCACGTCGCGCACGGCTGCTGTCAGGACGAGGAAGGCGAACCCGAACTCGTACCAGGCGGTCGCGATGGCGATGGACCACACCGCGGCAACAGGGCTGTCCAGCCAGTGCGGGCCGGGCACTCCCAGATTGCCGAGAATGATGTTGAGAACTCCCACCGACGGCGCGAAGAGCCCCGCGAACACCGTGGAAGCCGAGGCCGCGGAGTAGGCGAACGGCAGCGAGAAAATCACGTTGAAGATCCCGCCGCCCGGAAGCCGGCCGCGCAGCAGAAGCACCGCGCACAGCGCACCGAAGGTCGCCAGGAACATCCCCAGCAGGGCGATGACGACCGAGATGACGACCGTATGCAGGAAATCCGGGTCCGACAGCAGCGAGGTGTAGTTGTCCAGGCCGACGAACCGGGTCGGATTCCCGATGAGGTCGCTGGCGTAGGTACTGAGCTGCAGGCTCCGGACAAGCGGCCTGAAGACAAAGACCGCCAGCAGCGCGGCAGCCGGCAGAACAAGCCACGGGCCGACGCCGTTTCTTCGCCACCTCGCCGCCAGGGAAGACGACGTATGTGAAGGCATATGAACTCCTTTGCCCGGCGTACCGCAGGTCCGCCACGTTACGGGAACGTTCCCGGGCTGGCAATGGCTTGAAAGTATCAGAGGCCCGGCGAAGCGAACAAGCAACGCTTCGGCAAACGGCAGGTTGCAACAAAAGTCCGTGTCTGCCGCCCGTCACCCTTGTCGAACACGGGCGATCGGCGTAGCCTGCCGCCGGGAACGCTCCCGGTCCGATGGTGTGCCGGATGCCTACGGCAAACCAGGAAAGGGGCGTCCTGTGTCGGACCCCGGTGTCATCCTCGGGCTCGCGTTCAGAATCCTCGTCGCGATGGTGCTGGGCGCGGCGATCGGCATGGAGCGCCAGTGGCGCCTGCGCACCGCCGGCATTCGCACCAACGCCCTGGTCTCCGTCGGCGCTTCCCTGTTCGTGGTCATGGGGGCCGTGGGGCTCGGCACGGATCCCGGGGCGGATCCCACGCGCGTGGCGGCCCAGGTCGTGTCCGGGATCGGTTTCCTCGGGGCCGGCGTCATCCTGCGGGACGGGGTCGACATCAGAGGACTGACCACGGCCGCGACCCTGTGGTGTGCGGCGGCGGTCGGCTCTCTCGCCGGAGCGGGGATGGAAGTCATGGCGGTCATCGGCTGCGTGGCGATCATCGCCACCAACACGCTCCTGCGGCCCCTGGGCCGATTCGTCAACGGACGCCAACGGCAGGCCGGGTCACTGCTGCAGCAAGCGGACGACGAAGACGTCCCGACCGACTTCATGCTCGAAGTCGTCACCACCGACAAGAGCGAGTCGCGCATCAGGGCGCTGGTACTGCAGGCAGTCGATCGACCGGAGTACAGGCTGCGGTCGCTCGACATACGGCCCGGGAAGAGTTCACAGACGAAGGTCATGGCGGGTGTCTCGGCACAGCACGCCGGTGATACGGCCGGCCTGGAGGTTGCGGTCCAGCGGATCGGGCTGGACCCGAAGGTGACATCCAGCCGGTGGTGGCCCGCCGAAACCGACGACTGACCGGACCCGCAAGCCGCGCGACGATCACGGCAACCGACGAACTCCGCCCGCAGTCCGGCCTTCGACGAGACTCCCTCTGAGCTCGACCAGGCGGTCCTGGTCTGTCTTGCCTTCGATCCTGTCGATCAGGAGATCGATCGAGGTTCTGCCGATCTCTTCCACCGGCTGGCGGAACGTGGTGAGCCCCAGGTAAGGGGTAGCCAGCGGGCCGAAACCGTCGTAACCGGTCACTGTGTAATGCTCGGGTGCCGATTCCCCCCGCTGCCGCAGCACCTCCAGGGCGTCGACGGCGGCCGCGTCGGTAGGACACATGATGGCCGTGACTCCAGATCCATCGATCTGGTCTGTGATCACCTGGCCCGCTTCCCTGTCCGAGGCGGCCTCCCAGACAACGGCGGTTTTCCCTGCGGCCCGTACGCCCTCGATCATGGCAATGCCCCTGGCGTACTGGCTCAGCGAATACGAGCGGTCGGTCAGGACCACCGCGATGCGCCCGTGTCCGAGCTGCAGCAGATGCTCCGCCAGCATCGTGCCGCCGTCAGCGTCATCGCAGAACACACTCGTGATGCCGCGGCTTGTCTCGCGGCGGCCGGCCACCACGATCGGTACTCGTTCGATGAACGGGACGATCTCTTCCGAGGGCAAACGAGCCGACGACACGACCAGGCCGTCCACCTGCAAGGAGACGAGGGTCGTCAGCGCACGCAATGCATCGGCCACGCCCAGGTCGGCGGCACTGGTGGCGGTGACGATCTGATAGCCGCGATCCTCGGCCGCGCGCTGCATCGCAGTCTGCAGCCATGCGTAGAACGGCCGAGTGACGTCCCGGAGCAGGACACCGACCGTCTTCGTCTGCGAGGCGACAAGCCCCCGGGCCATCGCATTGGC
This sequence comes from Streptomyces africanus, assembly GCF_002150735.1. Lineage (GTDB taxonomy): Bacteria > Actinomycetota > Actinomycetes > Streptomycetales > Streptomycetaceae > Streptomyces > Streptomyces africanus. The sequence goes on along the minus strand of NZ_MUKA01000030.1, from coordinate 9,179 downwards.
CACGTAGCCGAGTTTGCGGGCGGCGCGCTCGACCCGGTCCCGGGTAGCGGCGCTCACCTCACCTTGTCCCGAAAGGGCACGTGACACGGCAGATTTGGAGACCCCGGCTTCCGCGGCGATGTCCAAAATCGTAGGAGCCTTGCCGCGGACCCTCGCCATCCGTTCCAGCTCCCTACACTCTTCAGCCAATGTCATCCGGGAACGTTCCCTGCCACGACTATAACCGCTGGTTGTTGCAGCAAGCATCACGTGAAAGGCCCATGAGCATCGGTCGACAGTCTGTCTCCCCCGGGCGTGGTACAGCCCGATCTCATCGAGAGCGGCCCGCACGGCGCAATCTCTGACCGGCGTCCTTGAGCCTCTATTGGCGAGGCAGGCATCCGGATGTTCATGAGCACGACGTTTGCGGCGACGGCCAAGTCGAGCTGCTCGGTCGGGGCCGCGGTTGGCGCGTCGCAGGCGGTCGTTGCCGATCTTGAGCCTGCTGAAGCCGTTCGGTGGCGCGGCTGTTGCTGCGCGGAGTCCCCCGCGGGGAGCGAGCCAGGTCGTCGCGGATGTCGGGGGTAGTCGCGACGGAAGGTCGTGTTGGCCGCTTGCAGCTGAGTGGCGAGCGCGAGGGCGCTCGGCGAGCGCCCTGTCTCGGCAGTGAGTGTATCGATGGCGTTGCGGATGTCCTGGCGGCTGGGCAGCGGACGGCTCTGGGGGGCATGACGTGGTCCGGGTAATCGTGGCGGGCCTGGTGGATTGCTCGCGGCGGCGTTCGAGGCTGGCGAGCAGGAAGGGCGGGACCGTGGGACGGGGGCGGATCTCGGCGTCGAGACGGTGGGCTTCAGCGGTGAGGGCGCTGATGTTGGCAGGGGTGAGGGCGACGTTGGGGCAATCCAGGGGACGGCAGTCGAGGGCGGCGGGCCGAAGGCGTTGATCGGTGGCGGCCGGGGACGGCACAGGGCCTTGTCGGGATTGAATGTGCCGGACGGCCAGGCAGATGGCCGGCATGAGCGCGATCGTCTTGCACGACCTGGGCAGCCGCCGCGAGTCCCGCAGCTGATTCGCCACCGCTGCCCGGGTCGTCGCCGGATCCGGCGACGACCAGCTCTACGCCTGGGTCCGGGCGCGCGAGGCGTAGTCCCGCTTCGCGTTCCTCGAACAGCGCTATGCCTGCGAGATCATGCGCCGCTTCGGGCACGCCGTCGAGCCGCCGATCGACCCGTTCAACCGGCCCCGGCACCGCGGCGAATTCGGCTTGCGTGTCCCGCCCTCGCAGACGGCGATGCAGGACGTCTTCGGCCGCTGGCGCGAGGACCTGCCAGGCGCCCGGATGTACCTGGTTGCCTGCCGCGATTATGTGATGACGAAGATCGCGTGCCTGTCCGGAGTCCGGGCCAACGAGCTGTGCGGGGTGTGCATGGGCGACCTGCACCGGGAGCACGGCCATTGGGGCCGCTTCGTCGTACTCGGCTCCTCGGACACGCCTGGGCCACCACGGCACTTCGGTACATGGCGACCGCGCACGCCGAACCGGAGCACGCGAATCTGGCCGCCAGTGCCCGGGCGGCCCCACGACTGGTGGTGAACACGGGGCACCTGCGGTGAAGCGGAATCTGCGGATGGTCGCCGCCCAACGGGACTATGGCGGCCGACTGAGGTGCTGGCCGCGTTCCAGCGGGTGGGGTTCAACCCGTCGCTGAGCAGGGTTGCCGCGCTGTGGGGCGGCAAGCCGGTCACGGTTCGCCCTGGACGACCTGGACCTGATGTACGCGGCGCTCGACTGCACGGTCGCCGACCTGCTGCAGACCGAGCCGGTCGCCGACGCGCAGGCCGCCCAGGATTCCGGCCAGCTGGCGGTCGGCACCGAGGGCCGGGAGGCGGGCCGGTGAGGCCCGCCTCCCGTACCCGCTACGGCGCCACGGCGTTCGCAGCTTCCTTCACTTGCGCCCATTGGCCGCAGCGATTCCGGAACAGCTGAGATACGCGCCAAAGGGCCAATTAGTTGATCTTGATGCGACTTCGCACGTGGTCAGCGCAGTGAGGCCGCAGTAAATGCGTAGACCCCGCCCTGGCGGCCGGAACGGACCGCCGCAGGTCGCGAGGATCACGGCAGGGGCTCCGTCGCAGTAAATCCGGTACTTACTGCGGCAGTTGCGAACGCGTTCTCCGCGGTCGAGAATCCGCCCGAATGCGATTCGACTATGGGGACTTGGGGGGGGGACTGTGAGTGCCCGACGCGGAAGGCCTGGCGCCAGGCTGTTTGCCTGGGTCATGCCCGCAGATCTTCCGTCACGGGCAGGCACTCCGCGAGCAGGTCGACGACGTCGCGCCAGGCTCGCTGCGCGTGCTGTGGGTGGTAGCCGACGCCGGGGACCGTGGGGTGGTCGACCGGCGGATGGTGGAAGGCGTGCAAGGCGCCGCCGTAGACCGCGAGGCGCCAGTCGACGCCCGCGGCCTGCATCTCAGCGGTGAACGCGTTCCGTTGCGCGGGATGCATGATCGGGTCTTCCGACCCGACCCCGGCCCACACCGGGCAGCGAATACGCGCCGCCTCGCCCGGTCGGCCCGTGGTAGTTGCGTTGACTGTGCCGATCGCGCGCAGGTTGACGCCGTCGCGCCCGAGTTCCAGCCCGATGGCGCCCCCGGTGCCGTAGCCGACGACGGCGATCCGGTCGGGGTCGGTCCGCGGTTCGGTGCGCAACACGTCGAGCGCCGCATGGCCGATGCCCCGCATCCGCTCGGGATCAGCGAGCAGTGGCAGGCAACGGGCCAACATCTCCTCGGGGTCGCCCACATAGCGCCCGCCGTGAAGGTCGAAGGCCAGCGCTACGTATCCCAGCTCGGCGAGAGCATCGGCCCGGCGGCGCTCGACGTCGCTGAGCCCCGTGCCCTCCGGTCCGAGCAGCACTGCGGGCCGGCGGTCGACACCGGCCGGGAGCGCGAGGTGCCCGATCATCGTCAGACCGTCGGCCGGGTACTCGACCGTACGCGTCGTGATCGTCGTCATGAGACTGGACTGTAGTGATCGTCGAGCCCGGTCCGGCGGCTGTTCTGCCGCTGGCAGAACAGTGCGCGTGTCCCTCTGAAATACGGGGGCCGAGCGGGTCTTCTTCCCACCAACTGCCGCCGACTAAGCACCAGGGTCACGGCGCGGGCCGCCTGGCCGCGCCGGCGCAGCCCCACTTCTCGTGGGGCCAGGGGTATGCGGAAGGAGGGCTGATGTCGACGGCCGATGAGCAGCGACTGTTCACCGAGGCCTGCCTGCACGGGCTGCGCGCCCGCCTGTGTGACGTCGCCAAGCTCGCACGGAAGGTCGCCGGGGTGCTGGAGGTGCCGCAGCCGGCACCCGCGTGACGGCAGGGGGCGCCGTTGGGCGGTCCGCCGACGACGAGCTCCGTCAGCGGCGGCGCAGTTCCGCAGCCCAGTTCCGGAGGTAGTCTTCCAGGACGAGGTTGTCGCCGTGGGTCACGGTCTGGACAGCTGGGCGCACATGATCACTTTGTCGTGGAGGTCCTGGGCGACGCGCTCCAGCTCCCCGGTCCGGATGGGACATGCCCAGCGTGGGCTGATCTGACCAACGTACCCGGCCAGCTGGACGAACAGCGCCGGGTCGCCGTCGAACTGCACGTGCATGCGGACCATCGCGCCAGCGAACAGGACGCCGGCTGGGCGAAGAACGCCGAGACCGGCTCCACTACGTCCCCGGCGGCGTCCAGCACGACGTACGACTGGGCTGGGTCGGCCACCTCGACCAGGGCACCGGTCTGTGGCAGCACGAAGTTGATCAGATCCCGAGAGGGATCACCCGTCTCAAGCATGAGCGGAAGCTAGCAGAGATGCCATCTGACCTGTGGTTATTCGTCAACTCAGTCAACACCACCGTGCCGATCACCCTTGCCAGCGCCACCGAGGACCACTCGATCAGGTTCCACCAGTACCACCTGGAGGACATGGGTTCTCTGGGGGGAACGAGCCGTTGCGGTACCAATGTTCTCGCGTTGATGCAGCTCAGCGCTCCATGGTCGACCATACAGCGTGCAACACGTTTGGTGTTCGACCGGTTCACCACCATCGCTGGCTTGGGTGGTTTCATCCGTCCGGCTTCCACCAATCGCACCGCGACTCTCCATCACTAGCAGCGTGTCGGCGGCGCTGAATCGCTATTCAACGCCGCCGACAGGGCGAGCGCGGTGTCGTCATCGGTGGCCGCGACGTCGACGACGACCAAGCCCGGCTCCCTCACGTGCGCCTGTTCCCTGGACTGCGGGAGGCCCCGCAGCCGTCACTGACAGCCCCGGCTGGCCGCCTTATCGGTCGGCCGGCTCGTAGGCGACGTCCTGCAGCGGGCAGCTGCACCCAGTTCCCGCAAAGCTGCCAGCTCGGGTTCGTCCACGGTCAGGCTCCAGCGGAGCTTGGTGCCCACCCACTCCGCGGCGTAGCCGCAGTGCGCCTCGACCGCGGGCGGCAGCCACTGGGCCGGGTCCTGGTCGGCCTTGCTCCTGTTGGAGCGGGCCGTGACCGCGACCAGTGATGCCTCCTGGTCCTGGTCGTTGGCGTAGGCCTCGCGGCGCTGCGCGCTCCCTGAGGATGCCCCGCTGACCCTCGCCCCTGGCCGCGCGAGCGGTCAGCTCGCGATGCACCGCCGCGACGTTCCCCTTCCACAGCCCCAGCAGAGCCCGGACCTCATCAGTAACCGTGAACCGCCCGGGATACGCGGCCCACTCCCCCGGTGCCCGGGCCGCAGCCTCGTCCCGCTCGGCGGCCGCCCGCCACCGCCGCACCGCACGCTCCGCAAACCCCGAGCACGTCCGCCGCCGACCTCACCTGCCCAGTGGTGAGCTTCCCCTCCCGCCGCAGGGCCAGCAGACGGCGCACCGCCACACCGCGCAACGCCCGAACCGACACAGCCGGCAAAGCCCCACTCGCCTCACCACCCACCCCTTCCGAGGCCGGGTCCTGCTCTCCCTGATCCACACCCCCGAGCACACCAACACCCATCGGCCAGCGGATCAGAACTCACGAAACTGAGACAGCGTCACCCCTGATGCAATAACGCCCCCGCAACAGCTACTCCCCACGGAAATCTCGCCTCCGAAACAGTGACCCCACCCCCCTCAACCACCACTGACCAGCAGCAACACAACCAGGCCCGCTGTCCCTCACCCACTGTCCCAAACCGAGAGGTCGCACCTGCCCAGCGGCTGCTGAAGTTCTCAACGTGTGAGTAGCCGCCTCCGCGACAGCCAGCCAACCCGATGGCGACCGGACGGCAGCAGCCACCTGGTCACCTCAAGACAGCAGACCGCCCCGCATACACGCCCTGCCACCAGGCAGCCAGCGCTCCACGCTGCTGACGCTCACCTGCTGCGATCAGCACACCCACTGACGGTGTCCTCCGCCTCCATCAGGCGCTTGCGCTGCGGTGTGGACCGGTCCTTGGCTGCGGGATGTCCGCCATACCGGGGAGCCCGGCACGGCGGACGCCCGCCTTGCGTCTATTGCCGCTCGTCGGCGCTCAGTTCCAGCCGCTGGTGGACCAGACGGGCGAAGTGGGCCAGGGTGCGTCCGGTGGCCAGGTCGGCCGGTCCGAGGCGGATGTCGAACAAGTCCCGGGCCTGCATCAGGAACTGCATCCCCAGCAGCGAGTCCAGTCCGAAGTCGGTGACGTTGACCGTGGGCTCGAGATCGACCGGGTCGGCCTGCAGGACATCGGCGAGGAGCTGGGTGATCGCGTCGGTGATCTTGCGTACCGCCTCGTCCGCCGGGAGGTCCGCCAGCGCGTTCAGGAGCTCCTTACGGGCGTCCGGGGATGCCGCGGAGGACGCCGGAGCCAGCGGGGCGAACCGGGGGGTGGCCAGGGCAGGCAGCAGATGGCGTGCGGTCTCCCAGCTGTAACGGCCGGCTCCGGCGACGTCGGTGCCGGCGGCCACAAGGTGGTCGGCGGTGGTCAGGACCTCGGCGGGGGTGAGCAGCTCGAGGCCGCGTCCGGCCATGGCGGCCTCCATGCCGCTGCGGGCGACGTAGCCGGTTTCGCCGATCGGCCCCCAGGCCAGCGCCGTACCCGTCCGGCCGGTGCCGCGCCGGGCCCGGGTGAGGGCCTCCAGGTAGGCGTTGGCCGCCGCGTAGGCGGACTGTCCCGGGTTTCCGATACTGGCGGACACGGACGAGTACGCGAGGAACAGGTCCAGGTCGCGGTCGGCGGTGAGGCGGTCCAGCAGGGCGGCGCCCGCCGCCTTGGGCGCCAGTACGGCGGCGAACCGCTCGTCGGTGAGGTCGGACAGCACCGCGTCGTCCATGTGCATCGCCGCGTGCACGATGCCCCGCAGGGTGCGCCCGGTGGCGTCCACGGCGTCGAGGACCCGGCGCAGCGCCGCTTCCTCGGTGACGTCGGCAGCGTGTGCGGTGGCCTGCACACCGCGGTCGGTGAGTTCCCGTAGCAGGGTGTGCGCACCGGGGGCGTCGGGTCCGCTGCGGGAGAGCAGGGCCAAGTGCCGGGCCCCGCGGTCGGCCAGCAGGTGGGCGGTGGCTGCGCCGAGCCCGCTCAGTCCCCCGGTGATCAGGTAGGTGCCCTCGCCGTCGAGGCTGAGGGAGCCGAGGGCGGGTTCGACGGGGACGGGTTCGTCCAGGGGGTCGAAGGTGACGACGACCTTGCCGGTGTGCCGGGAGTGCTGCAGGAGGTGGAAGGCCTCGTCGACACGGGCGGCGGGATAGGCCGAGTGGGGCAAGGGCCGGTAGGAGCGGGAGCCGATCGCCGCGCCGAAGTCCTCGACGAGCCGGGTTCGCAGGGCCGGGTCCTCCACGACGGCGTCGAGGTTGAAGCCGATGAAGGTGAGACTGCCGTTGAAAGGGCGCAACATGATCGGATTGTTGAGGAAGATGTCCCTCTTGCCGAGCTCGATGAAGCGGCCGTTGGGGCGCAGGAGGTCCAGGCCCTGGGCGATGGCCTCGCCGCTGAGGGAGTTCACCACGACGTCCGCACCCTGACCACCGGTCAGCTCGCGCACTCGGGGGACGAAGTCCAGGCTGCGGGAGTCGAGTACGTGCTCGACGCCGAGCGTGCGCAGCAGGTCCCGTTTGGTCTCCGTGCCGGCGGTGGCGATGACGCGGGCGCCCTGCCGACGGGCGCACTGCAGGACAGCCAGACCCACCGCCCCGGCTCCGCCGTGGACGAGCACGGTCTCCCCGCCACCGAGACGGGCCTGGTGGACCAGGGTCTGGTGGACGGTCAGAAAGGCGACGGGGAAGGTCGCCGCCTCCGTGAAGCTCATCTCGTCGGGAACGCGGACGACGGAGAAGGCGGGGGCCGTGGCGTGTGAGGCGAGTGCGGCGGGCACGATGCCGCAGACCCGGTCGCCTGGCTTCAGGTCCCCTACCCCCGCTCCCACGGCACGCACGATGCCGGCACCGTCGGTGCCCAGTCCCCTGCTGAGCGGACTGTTCTCCACCGCCTCGGGCGGAAGCAGGCCGTTGGCCCGCATGGGGTCGCGGTAGTTCAGGGCCACGGCCCGCATCTCCAGGACCACCTCGCCCGGTCCCGGCTCCAGGGCGTCTGCCTGCCGCCAGACGAGCCGCCGGTGCAGGCCCGGGTCACGGGCTTCCAGAATGAACGGCGTACCGGCGGGGACGCCCGGGGGCTCGTCCACCGGGTGCTGAACCTGCCGGGGCACGAACCGGCCCCGTGCGGTCAGAATGATCTCGTCCTCCCGAGCGCTCCGGTCGTCGTCGCCGGGTGCGAGAAGTTCACCGGCCAGGCGGCGGGCGTCGGTGTCGGCTTCACCGGTGCGGTGGCAGGACAGGCGGCGCAGGCACAGGTCCGGGCGCTCGTTGGCGAAGGTGCGGCAGGCCGCCCAGACGGCTGCGTCCACCGGGTGCGTCGGCTGCTCCGGGGCCGGGAAGAGGCCGGTGGGGCGTGTGACGAGCCATACCTGAGGGCTGGTTCCGCCCGTCAGGCCGTCGCAGGCGGTGGCCAGGGAGCGCAGGAGGGCCGCCCGGCGAGTGGTCCGTGTGACGGTCTCGTGCGGGCCGGGTGCGGCGAGCAGCAGGACGACGCGCGGATCGGGGTCCGTGGGCAGGGCCGCCTTCCAGGCGGCGGCCTCGTCGGGCGCGGTGATCACGGTGGCCTTGCCGAGGCGGGCGGCCAGAGCTCGCGCGGTCGCCGTCTCGGTGCCGTCCTCGACGGCGATCACCCAGGTCGTGCCCAGAACCGGCCCCGCTGTCTCGGTGGTGGCCACCGCCTGGCTGTGGTCCGCCGCGGCGAGGAGGACGGAGCGGTCCTCGGGCCCGGTCTGCACCACACCGGAGAAGCCGCACCGGTGCAGCAGCGGTGCCCACCGGTCCCGGGCGAGGATGCGGGTCACGGGACGCAGGGTGTGGTCCCCACGCTCCCAGAAATCGTTCAGCGTGCCGTACAGCAGGGCCTGGAGCGGGGCGTGGTGGGGTTCGGTGGCCAGCAGGTGTCCGCCGGGGGCCAGCACGCTGTGCAGCCGGCGCAGGGTCGCGGCCAGGTCGGTGGTGGTGTGCAGGGCGTCGCCCGCGAGGACGAGGTCGAATCCGTTTCGGGGCAGGCCTTGGTCGGCCGGATCGGCATTCGGGTTGAGAGTGCGGTAGTCGACGAAGTCGTGGGCCGAGAAGCGGTGTTCGGCGCGGGTGAGGGTGCTGCCGGTGGGTGCGGTGCAGGTGTAGCGGGTCCGGTCGGCCGGCAGTACGGGCAGGGCCGCGGCCGTCAGGGCGGTGGTGGTCGCGCCGAATTCCAGGACGCGCAGCGGACGGTCGGCGGGCCAGCGGGTGACGATGTCACCGAGCAGGGCCTGCACGGCACGGTGGGCGAAGCGGTGGGCGGGGCCGGACTCGTGGAGTTGCTCGTAGGCGCTGTCCCCGGCCGGCAGGAGTTCACGTGCGTCGGCGTGTCCCCGCACCACGTCGGGCAGCCGGCGCAGGTGCCGGTTGAGGAGGAGCGTCTCGGCGCCGTACGCGGGATGGTCCTCGATCAGGGCGCGCAGCAGGGC
>NZ_MUKA01000030.1:0-136 GCF_002150735.1 Streptomyces africanus | reverse complement strand
GCACCGGCCTGTTCGGCGGCTGCGGTGAACCGGCGGTGGCCGCCGTCGTCCAGGGCGGTGCGTGCGGCGGCGATGCGCGGCTCGGTCGCGGACGCCACCTCGGTGGGCGTGGGAAGCGGGGAGGGCGGGGCGGCGG
>NZ_MUKA01000003.1 GCF_002150735.1 Streptomyces africanus | reverse complement strand
GGGCAGGACGGTGCCGGGCAGGGCGGCTTCCGGCAGGGCCGCGTCGGCAGCGGCGGGATCGCCGTCGCCGCCCGGTGCCGCCGGGTGCCGGGCGGTGTCCCCGGCCTCGCGCGCGGCGGTGTCCCCGGCCTCATGGGCGGCGGCGTCCACGGCCGCATGCGTGCGGCTTCCGGCCGCGTGCGCGGCGCTGCCCGCCGGGATCACCGCGCTCACGGTGCCCTGTGCCACCGTCTTTGACCCGGACGGCTCGGCCGGGTCCTCGACCGCGCTCAGCGTGCTCACGGCGCCCCGTGCGGCCGGGCCCGTGGCCGATGCCGGGACGGACCCGCCCGTCCGCGCCGGAGGCGGCCCGCCGTTCTGCCCGGCCGACGCGCCGGGCTCGGTGGCACGACCGTCCGCGGGCGGGACGATCTGCCGGCCGAAGCGGCCGTACGCCCCGAAGGTCTCGCGTGTGGCGGTGCGCCGGTACGTGCCGAAACGGCCGTACGTCCCGGCCGGCCGGGCCGGGGCCGGGCCCGCCTCCCTCGGCCGCAGCGCCAGCGCCACCGCCACCGACGCCGCTCCGGGCACGAGCGCGAGCAGCGTCAGGGCTCCCGGCAGGGGGAGCGGCCGGTCCGCCGCGAGGGCCTCGGCGGCCGCGCCGTCGAACGGCATGCCCGTCAGGTCGCCGCGCAGGTGCAGGAAGAACAGCAGGGCCAGCATCGAGCCCAGGGTGCAGGACAGGGCCGTCGTCGTCGCCGAGACGGCCATCAGGCGCAGCGGGCCGAGGCCGATCGCGGAGAGGCCGGCGCGGGGCTTCGTGGCGGGGTCGGTGCGGGCCACAGCGACCGCGAAGTACACCGTGGCGGCCAGCGGAGCCACGCACCAGGCGAGCCGCAGCAGAGCGGCGCCGGTGGAGCCGGGGTGGCCCAGTGCGTAGCCGAGGGCGCACAGCAGCAGGAAACCCGTCCCCGCCGCGGCCGCCGCGACCAGGAGGCGGCGCAGCTGGACGGCGGGGTGGGCGGCGCGGGTCAGACGGAGAGCGAGCACGCGGCCCGGCCTTCCGACTCGGTGGGGCCGCCGACCGGGGGCAGGTGCACCGTCTGCACGCACCGCCCGTCGAGCAGGGACACCGTGCGGTCGGCGAGCGCCGCGGTCTCCGGGTCGTGCGTGGCCAGGACGACCGTGATGCCGTGGGAGCGGGCCGCCGTGGTGAGGGTGCGCAGCGCGTGGGCGCGGTCGGCGCGGTGCAGGGACGCCGTCGGCTCGTCGGCGAACAGGACCGACGGGGCGGGGGCGAGGGCACGGGCGATGCACACCCGCTGCCGCTCGGCCTGCACCAGCTGGTGCGGGCGTTTGCGGGCGCCCTCGCCGATGTCCAGGCGCTCCAGCCACTCCAGGGCCGCCTTCTTGGCGCGGCGCCGGCTGGTGCCGCGCAGCATCAGCGGCAGGGCGGTGTTCTCCCAGGCGTTGAGCTCCGGGACCAGCGAGGGAGCCGGGTCGATCCAGCCGAAGCGGTCACGGCGCAGCCGCTCGCGGGTGAGGGAGCCCATGGTGTGCACGGGCACGCTGTTGAACCAGACCTCGCCGCGCCGGACGGGCACCAGGCCGGACAGGCACCGCAGCAGGGTGGTCTTGCCGCTGCCGCGCGGGCCGCTGACGGCGAGGATCTCGCTCTCCCGGACGCCGAGCGAGACACCGCTGAGCGCGGGGGAGCCGTCGTCGTGCTGGAAGTGCAGGGCGCGTGCCCAGAGCACGTCGTTGTCCGGCGGGGCCTCCATGGGCGTACACCTCGGTTCAGATCCGTAGTTCCCGTGCCAATCCCCCGTGCGGGGGAACGAAGGCAGGGCCGATCGGTCACTGGCACGCTAGGCAGAAGGCGGCGGGACGCCGGACAGCACGCGGCCCCGGACCGCCGTTTCTCACTCGGACGGGCGGCACCGGGGCCGGTGTTGATCATCCATGCAGACGATCGGAGCGACGCGGGCTCAGAGCTTCGTCCACGCCTCCGACAGGGTGGCGCGCAGGATCTGCTCGATCTCGTCGAACGTCGACTGGTCGGAGATCAGCGGCGGGGCGAGCTGGACGACCGGGTCGCCGCGGTCGTCGGCACGGCAGTACAGGCCGTTCTCGTACAGCTTCTTGGAGAGGAAGCCGTACAGGACCCGCTCGGTCTCGTCCGCGTCGAAGGACTCCTTGGTGTCCTTGTCCTTGACCAGCTCGATGCCGTAGAAGAAGCCGTTGCCGCGGACGTCGCCGACGATCGGCAGGTCGTGGAGCTTCTCCAGGGTGGAGCGGAACGCGCCCTCGTGGTCGAGGACGTGCTGGTTGAGGTTCTCGCGCTCGAACAGGTCGAGGTTGGCCAGGCCCACGGCCGCGGAGACCGGGTGGCCGCCGAAGGTGTAGCCGTGCAGGAAGACGTTGTCGCCCTTGTAGAACGGCTCGGCCAGGCGGTCGGAGACGATGCACGCGCCTATGGGGGAGTAGCCCGAGGTCATGCCCTTGGCACAGGTGATCATGTCCGGGACGTAGTCGAACTTGTCGCAGGCGAACATCGTGCCCAGGCGGCCGAAGGCGCAGATGACCTCGTCGGAGACGAGCAGCACGTCGTACTGGTCGCAGATCTCGCGCACCCGCCGGAAGTAGCCGGGCGGGGGCGGGAAGCAGCCGCCCGCGTTCTGCACCGGCTCCAGGAAGACCGCGGCGACCGTGTCCGGGCCCTCGAAGAGGATCTGCTGCTCGATCTGGTCGGCGGCCCAGCGGCCGAAGGCCTCGGGGTCGTCGCCGTGGATCGGCGCCCGGTAGATGTTCGTGTTCGGGACCTTGTGGGCGCCCGGTACCAGGGGCTCGAAGGGCGCCTTCAGAGCGGGCAGTCCGGTGATGGACAGGGCGCCCTGCGGGGTGCCGTGGTAGGCGACGGCGCGGGAGATGACCTTGTGCTTGGTGGGCTTGCCGACCAGCTTGAAGTACTGCTTGGCGAGCTTCCAGGCGGTCTCGACCGCCTCACCGCCGCCGGTGGTGAAGAAGACCTTGTTCAGGTCGCCCGGGGCGTGGTGCGCGAGGCGCTCGGCCAGCTCGACGGCCTTGGGGTGGGCGTAGGACCACACCGGGAAGAACGCCAGCTCCTGCGCCTGCTTGAAGGCGGTCTCGGCGAGCTCGACGCGGCCGTGCCCGGCCTGCACCACGAACAGGCCGGCGAGACCGTCGAGGTAGCGCTTGCCCTGGTCGTCGTAGATGTACGTGCCCTCCCCCCGGACGATGGTGGGGACGGGGGCCTTCTCGTACGACGACATGCGCGTGAAGTGCATCCACAGGTGGTCGTACGCGGTCTGGGAGAGGTCCTTGCTCACGGCTATCGGGTCCTCACGGTTATCGGGTTCCCCACATGTAGGTCTGCTTCTTGAGCTTGAGGTAGACGAAGCTCTCGGTGGAGCGCACTCCGGGGACGGCCCGGATGCGTTTGTTGATGACCTCCAGGAGGTGGTCGTCGTCCTCGCAGACGATCTCCACCATCAGGTCGAAGGAGCCCGCGGTCATCACCACGTACTCGCACTCGGACATGGCCGCGAGCGCGTCCGCCACCGACTCCACGTCGCCCTCGACGTTGACGCCGACCATCGCCTGTCTGCGGAAGCCCACGGTGAGCGGGTCCGTGACGGCGACGATCTGCATCACGCCCTGGTCGAGCAGCTTCTGGACGCGCTGGCGCACGGCCGCCTCCGACAGGCCCACGGCCTTGCCGATGGCGGCGTACGGCCGGCGGCCGTCCTCCTGGAGCTGCTCGATGATGGCGAGGGAGACGGCGTCCAGCTGGGGACCGCCGTTCTTGGACTCGCGGGAGTCCCTGTGATCTGCGCTTCGACTGGCCACCGGCTCACTGTGCACGAGGTCTCGACACTTCCGCAAGGTCTGATCGATGAAATCCGTTGTTTGGGTTGCTCGCATCTGCGGATTCCGTACGATCGAAGGGAGTGGGGGTGTTGAAAACGTGGACCGGCCGACTAGGGTGGGTGTCTCAAGTACTGGACATCCGAACTGGAGGGCCGGCAGTGAGCACCGAGCTGCGTCGTCTGCGCAACTACATCGGCGGTGAGTTCCGGGACGCCGCCGACGGACGGACCACCGAGGTGGTCAATCCCGCGACGGGCGAGGCGTACGCGACCGCTCCGCTGTCCGGGCAGGCGGACGTGGACGCCGCGATGGCGGCGGCCGCCGAGGCCTTCCCCGGCTGGCGCGACACCACGCCCGCCGAGCGTCAGAAGGCCCTGCTGAAGATCGCGGACGCCTTCGAGGAGCGCGCCGAGGAACTGATCGCGGCCGAGGTGGAGAACACGGGCAAGCCGGTCGGGCTGACCCGCTCCGAGGAGATCCCGCCGATGGTCGACCAGATCCGCTTCTTCGCGGGTGCGGCGCGGATGCTGGAGGGCCGCTCGGCCGGTGAGTACATGGAGGGCCTGACCTCCATCGTCCGCCGGGAGCCGGTCGGCGTCTGCGCGCAGGTCGCGCCGTGGAACTACCCGATGATGATGGCCGTGTGGAAGTTCGCCCCCGCGATCGCGGCGGGCAACACGGTCGTCCTGAAGCCGTCCGACACCACCCCGGCGTCCACGGTGCTGATCGCCGAGATCCTCGGCGGGATCCTGCCGAAGGGCGTCTTCAACGTCATCTGCGGCGACCGCGAGACCGGCCGTCTGATGGTCGAGCACGAGATCCCGGCGATGGCCTCCATCACCGGCTCGGTGCGCGCCGGCATGCAGGTCGCCGAGTCCGCCTCCAAGGACCTCAAGCGCGTCCACCTGGAGCTGGGCGGCAAGGCGCCGGTCGTGGTCTTCGAGGACACCGACATCGCCAAGGCCGTCGAGGACATCTCCGTCGCCGGCTACTTCAACGCCGGCCAGGACTGCACGGCCGCCACGCGCGTGCTCGTCCACGAGTCCATCCACGATGAGTTCGTCTCCGCGCTGGCGAAGGCCGCGTCCGAGACGAAGACGGGGCAGCCGGACGACGAGGACGTGCTCTTCGGCCCGCTCAACAACCCCAACCAGCTCGCGCAGGTCGAGGGCTTCATCGACCGGCTGCCGGCGCACGCGCGCGTGGAGACCGGCGGAAAGCGGGTCGGCGACAAGGGCTACTTCTACGCGCCGACCGTCGTCTCGGGTCTGAAGCAGGACGACGAGATCATCCAGAAGGAGATCTTCGGCCCGGTCATCACCGTGCAGTCCTTCTCGGACGAGGACCAGGCGGTGGAGTGGGCCAACGGCGTCGAGTACGCGCTCGCGTCCTCCGTGTGGACCAAGGACCACGGCCGCGCCATGCGGATGTCCAAGAGGCTCGACTTCGGCTGTGTGTGGATCAACACGCACATCGCGCTGGTCGCCGAGATGCCGCACGGCGGCTTCAAGAAGTCCGGCTACGGCAAGGACCTGTCGGCGTACGGCTTCGACGACTACACGCGGATCAAGCACGTGATGACGTCGCTGGACGCGTAGTCACCCCGTTCCGTCGGGACGGCCCCGGGCGCTGATGCCGCCCGGGGCCGTTCGTCTGTCCGCGGAACTGTTTTTGAACATGTTCAACATGGGCGTAGAGTGCCGCCATGAGCGACAGAGCCGCCCTGCTGAAGGGCATTCGCGCCTGGCTGGTCTTCTTCGTCGTGTGCCTGGTGCTCAGTGGCGCCACGGCCTTCCCCCTGGTCCACGAACTGCGCTGGACCGAGGACCTGCTGCGCGCGCTGTCCGTGGGTGAGCACCTGCCGGGTCTGACCGACTGGATCGAGCGGGTGCGGGCCGGGCTCGACCAGGCCGACGCCGACTACCCCTTCCTGCTCTACGGCACGGACTGGCTGGCCTTCGCACACCTGGTGATCGCGGTCGCCTTCTACGGGCCCTACCGCGACCCGGTCCGCAACATCTGGGTCGTCGAGTTCGCGATGATCGCCTGCGCGGGGATCATCCCGCTCGCCCTGATCTGCGGACCGCTGCGCGGGATCCCCTTCTGGTGGTCGGTGATCGACATGGCCTTCGGGGTGCTCGGGGTGATCCCGCTGTACGTCGTACGGCAGCGGATCAAGCGGCTGGAGGCGCTGACCGCGCCGGCGGCCGCCGCCCCGGTACCCAGCGGCTGAGAAAAAACTGTTATCCCGGGAACCTTCACGCCGTCTCCCCGCATGTGATCCCCCACATAGCCAAGGCCCCCGTCCTGCCTGAGAGGGTGCGTGCGGAAAAGTACTGATCTCAGCCGGCGAGAGGCCACCGTGGACAGTCAGCACTGGCGCGCCGTCATCACGGCGGCGCAGGCCGGCGACCGGCAGGCGCTGGACGAGCTGGTCGCGGGCTGGCTGCCGCTGGTCTACAACATCGTGGGCCGGGCCCTGAACGGCCACGCCGACGTCGACGACGTCGTCCAGGAGACCATGCTGCGCGCGGTCGACAACCTCGGTGCGCTGCGCGACCCGGACAGCTTCCGGTCCTGGCTGGTGGCGATCGCCATGCGCCAGATACGCGACCGCGCCCGGCGCCGCACCCCGGAGCGGCTGGAGGAGGCGGCGGCCTCCGACTTCGCCGAACTGACCGTGCTGAGGCTGCAGTTGGAGGGACAGCGGCGCGAGGTCGCCG
>NZ_MUKA01000258.1 GCF_002150735.1 Streptomyces africanus | reverse complement strand
CCGCCCTCACCGCCCGCGCGGCGGCCTGGCGCCCCTGGCGGGCCTACGCGGTCCAGTACCTCTGGGCGACCGACAGCCACCCCATCAACTTCCTACCGGTATAGGGACGTTCCATGAAGCACCACACCGTGACCGACAGCCCCTACGGCCCCCTCACCCTCGTCGCCGACGACGGTGTCCTGTGCGGCCTCTACATGACCGGCCAGCGTCACCGCCCGCCGGAGGAGACCTTCGGCACCCGCGACGACACCCTGTTCGCGCGGGCGGAGGAACAACTGAAGGCCTACTTCGCGGGAGAGCTCAAGCAGTTCACCGTCGAACTCCGCCTGACCGGCACGCCGTTCCAGCGTGCCGTCTGGGACCAGCTCCGGCGCATCCCCTACGGCGAGACCCGCACCTACGGCCAACTCGCCGACGCCCTCGGCACCCCCACGGCCTCCCGCGCGGTCGGCCTCGCCAACGGCCGCAACCCCGTCGGCGTCATCGTCCCCTGCCACCGCGTCATCGGCGCGAACGGGAGCCTGACGGGGTATGGGGGCGGCCTGGACCGCAAGCAGCGCCTGCTGGACTTCGAGCGGGGAGCCGCACTCTTCTAGGCCCGCGGCTGGTCAAATGTGACTCCTCGACTTCTACACGGCCCTCGGCTTCGAGGTGACGTTCGAACAGCGCAGCCCCAACCCGTACGCGGTCGTGGAACGCGGCGGCTTCGAGCTCCAGTTCTTCGCGATGAAGCACTACGAACCGCGACCGACTCGATCAGCACCCACGCGTCGCTCCTGGCGGACTCCAAGGGGGACGCGGTGGGCGCCGCCAAGGTCGTCGACCGTGTCCTGCGTCTGACGGACGAGACGCCGACGCCCGTACAGCTGCTTCAGCTCCTCGTGCTGCGCGCGGACATCGCGGGACGACTCGGCGACGAGGAGACGGCGGCGACCGCCCTCGCCCGGGCCGCCGCGCTCCGCCTCACCGACGCCGAGCGCGACCAGGGCCACGACGCACTCACGCGCCTGGAGGACCTGTGGGCGGCCCGTCATCCGTGAGGCCGCGCAGCAACTCCGGCAGCGCCGTGCCGATGGGCTCGCGGACGATCTCGTCGGCACGGTCGTCGTACGGCGTCGGCTCGGCGTTGACGATGATCAGGCGGGCGCCGTGATCGGCGGCGACACCGGCGAGACCGGCGGCGGGCTGGACCTGGAGGCTCGTGCCGACGGCGACGAACACCTGGCAGGCCTTGCTGATGGCGGCCGCCTCGCCGAGGACGACGGGGTCGAGCCGCTCGCCGAACATCACCGTCGCCGACTTCAGGACGCCGCCGCACTCCAGGCACGGCGGGTCGTCCTCACCGGCCTCGACCCGGGCGAGGACGTCCTCCATCGGGCCGCGGGCGTGGCATCCGGTACAGACGACACTCCGGGCGGTGCCGTGCAGTTCGAGGACCTTGCGGTCGGGCATCCCGGCGAGCTGGTGCAGCCCGTCCACGTTCTGCGTGATCACCCGGACGGGTACCCCGGACCGCTCCAGTTCGGCCACCGCCCGGTGCGCGGCGTTGGGCTCCGCCTGAAGGGCCCGGTTCTCGCGCCGCATCCGCCAGGAGCGGCGGCGGATCTCCGGGTCGCCCATGTAGTACTCGTACGTGACGAGCTTCTCGGCCTCCGGATCCCGCCGCCAGAGCCCGTTCGGCCCGCGGTAGTCCGGGATCCCGGAGTCCGTGCTGATACCGGCACCGGTGAGGAGCGCGACGAGGGGCTTGGCCATGTCCCCGAGGGTAGGCCGGGCCGTACGACGCCTGCGAGCGGTTATCGAACGGGATCCCGGCGGGTGAACGGGCGGGGCCGGTCAGGACACCCGGTGCCCGTTCTCCAGCTCCGCCGTGCCCGAGCCGTCCGCCAGCACGTCCAGGCCGGCCAGGACACGGCGGCCGAGGGCGCCCGGGAGATACTCGGCCAGCTCCTCGCGCGGGACCAGCCGCCAGGAGAGCAGTTCCTCCTCCTGGAGCCGGATCGCCTTGAACTCGTCCTCGCCGAGCACCCCGCCGTCGTACAGATACGCCACCAGCGGCGGACGCCCCGGGCCGTGCACCCAGTCCACCGCCAGCAGCCGGCCGAGCTCGCGGTCCAGCCCGATCTCCTCCGCCGTCTCGCGCCGCGCGCCCTGCCGCGGCGTCTCGCCGTCGTCGGACTCGATCGTGCCGCCGGGCAGCGCCCAGCCCTCGCGGTAGTTGGGCTCGACGAGCAGCACCCGGCCCTCGCCGTCCCGGAACAGCGCGGCGGCTCCGGCCAGGACGCGGGGCAGGGACGCGATGTAGGCGGCGAAGTCAGAAGAGGTCGTCATGGGGGCAGGGTAGCCACCCGGTGACGGCTCAGCCGCAGGGGAAGACGTAGCTGGACTTGTAGTTGATGTAGAGGCTGCTGGAGGACGAGCCCATCTTGGCGGTCACCGGGGCGCAGGCGAAGCTGGAGACGTACACCGGGCCCGCGTATTCGCTGAAGGTGCCCGTGTCGGGGTCGCAGGCCGTGCCGTCCACCTTGCAGATCTGCACGGACATGTACTGCGCCCGGCCGACGTTGTTGTCGAGAATGACGCAGCCCTTGCTGCCGTTCTCGTAGGCGAAGAGCATCGCCTTGCGCAGGTCGGGGTCGACGCCGAGGGGCAGCGGGACCGTCTTGCGCAGCGTGTAGCCGGCGCCGCATACGGTGGCGGAGGCGGAGGCCGGGGACTGCTCTGCGGCCACGGCCCCCGGCGCGGTGAGCACGGCGGCGGTCAGGACGGTCGCGGTGGCGGTGGCACGCAGGGCGGTTCTGAGACGAGACATGAGGAGCAAACGCTTTCTGTCGGGCGCGAGGGCGCGGACCAGGTGACTGGAAATGATCAAATGGGTCAATGGCCAGATCACCTTACGTTTGGTTTTGATCGACATAGTCGGACCATGGACACGTGGCCGGAAACAGCCGCTCGGGCACCCCGTCCGGCCGGGGAATGGCCGGTTCGATCCGGTCAGAGCTGGTGCTCGGCCAGCCGCAGTGTCCGCTCCGCCAGCTCGCTGATCCGCACCCCGTCGAAGCCGAACACCGCGCTGCGGACCGTGTCCTCCAGCGGAACCGTCCACTGCTGCGGAATGGCCGCCGCCCCGCCGAGAACCCCGGCCACCGACCCCGCCGTCGCACCGTTGGAGTCGGTGTCCAGGCCGCCGCGC
Organism: Streptomyces africanus; assembly: GCF_002150735.1. GTDB lineage: Bacteria > Actinomycetota > Actinomycetes > Streptomycetales > Streptomycetaceae > Streptomyces > Streptomyces africanus. The sequence goes on along the minus strand of NZ_MUKA01000258.1, from coordinate 3,102 downwards.
ACGGTCAGGGCGATGGTGCGGGTGAAGTCGCCGTCGCCGTAGAGCAGGCCGGCGGTGAGGACGGCGGCGTTCGGGACGGTGTGGATCCAGCCCATCCCGGCCGTCTCCTCGGTGAGCGTGGTGAGCGTGTCCTCCCAGGACATCCGGGTGTCGTGCAGGGAGACGACCCGGCGCACCGTGCGGGCCAGCCGACTGCTCGCCGGGATCACGGCCAGCGCCTCCTCGATCGCGTGCCGCACGGTGGGCGCCGTGAACGCCGCGGCGATCAGCGCCGCCGCCCACATCGCCCCGTAGACCCCGTTGCCGGTGTGCGACAGCACCGCGTCCCGCCGCGCCAGCGAAGCGGCCCGGCGCGGCAGGCCCGGGCAGGTCCAGCCGTGGATGTCGGCCCTGATCAGCGCCCCGATCCACTCCTGGTACGGATTGTCGTACGTCGCCGTCAGCGGCGGTTTGAGCCCGTTCGCGAGGTTGCGGTACGCGGCCCGCTCGGCGGTGAACGTCTGCAGGTACGGCAGGCGCAGCAGCCACAGGTCGCCGACCTGCTCGGTGCTGAAGCCGAAGCCGTGGGTCTCCAGCAGGTCCAGGCCGAGGATCGCGTAGTCGACGTCGTCGTCACGGCAACTGCCGTGGATACGGCCGCGTACGCACTGGCGCCATTCGGGGCGCAGCTCGAAGCCGTCGTGTTCGGTGATCGGTTCGGGGAGGTAGTCGGTCAGCGGCAGGGCGGCGGCCTGGCGGAGGTAGCGGTCGATGCGGTCGCGGGTCCAGACCTCGCCCTGCTCGACCGGCTTGCCGAGCATGTTGCCCGCGATGCGGCCCTGCCAGCCGCCGAGGATGCGGTCGGGGAGGTCTGTCCGGGTGTGCGCTGGGGGCATGGTTATGGTCTACCCGTTTTCGGTGCGCCGGAGGGGCGGGGGACTGCGGTGTGCTCGCGGCTGCCGGTACGTCGTGGTTGGGCGCGCAGTTCCCCGCGCCCCTGAGGGCCTCGGTCCACGGGGTGGGCAAGAGCTGACGGGCGGGGCGTGCTGCGGTTAAGGTCGCTGCGGCGCGACTGGCCCTGACGTGCGTGAGGGCCCGGAGAGCAAGGGGAGTGCAAGTGGCGGACGCTGCAGTGAGCGATACCCGGAAGGCACGGCGGGTGCTCGTCGCCGCGGACAAGTTCAAGGGATCGCTGACGGCCGTGGAGGTGGCCGAGCGGGTGACGGCCGGGCTGCGCCGGGCCGTACCGGACCTGGAGGTCGAGGCGCTGCCCGTGGCCGACGGCGGTGACGGAACCGTGGCCGCGGCGGTCGCGGCCGGGTTCGAGCGCCGGGAGGTACGGGTCGCCGGTCCGCTCGGCGACGAGGTGACGGCGGCGTTCGCGCTGCGCGAGGGCACCGCGGTCGTGGAGATGGCCGAGGCGAGCGGACTCCAGCGGCTGCCCGCCGGGGTCTTCGCCCCGCTCACGGCCTCCACGTACGGCTCCGGCGAGCTGCTGCGGGCCGCGCTGGACGCGGGCGCCCGCACGATCGTCTTCGGCGTCGGCGGCAGCGCCACCACGGACGGCGGCGCCGGAATGCTGTCCGCGCTGGGCGCGCGCTTCCTGGACGGGCACGGCGAGCCGGTACCCCCGGGCGGCGCCGGACTCGCCGACCTGGCCACCGCCGACCTCTCGGCCCTCGACCCGCGCCTGTCGGAGGTCGAACTGGTCCTCGCGAGCGACGTGGACAACCCGCTGACCGGACCGAAGGGCGCGCCCGCGGTCTACGGCCCGCAGAAGGGCGCCTCACCGGACGACGTGGCGGCCCTGGACGCCGCCCTCGCGCACTTCGCGAAGGTGCTGGAGGAGTCGGCCGGACCGAAGGCCGCCGCGTACGCCGCCTCGCCGGGCGCGGGCGCGGCGGGCGGCATCGGCTACGGCGCCCTGCTGCTCGGCGCCCGTTTCCGCGCCGGCATCGAGGTCATGCTCGACGTCCTGGGCTTCGCCCCCGCCCTGGACCGTGCCGATCTGGTGATCACCGGCGAGGGCTCCCTCGACGAACAGACCCTCCACGGCAAGGCCCCGGCGGGCGTCGCCGCGGCGGCCCGGGCGGCGGGCAAGGAGGTCGTCGCGGTCTGCGGCCGCCTGGCCCTGTCCCCTCAGGCACTGGGCCGGGCCGGTTTCCGCCGGGTCTACCCCCTGACGGACGCGGAGCCCGACGTGGCGAAGTGCATCGCCGAGGCGGGGCCGATCCTGGAGCGGGTGGCGGAGCGGATCGGGCGGGACTTCCTGACCTGAGCCGTCACGGCAGGGGTGTCAGCTCACCGTCCGGGTCCCTGAAGTAGCTGCCGCCGCCGAGGCCCTCCACCTTGCCGTTCTTGAACCACTGCTTCGACATGTGGTGCACGGTCTTGGCGGTGCGCTCCCACACCAGGGAGTGGCCTGCTCCGGCGAGGCAGAACATCAGCTTCTGGGGACCCTGGACGGCCGCGTAGAGGGCCGGCACGGAGAAGCGGATGGGGTCGGGGAAGGTCGCGGGGCTGTTGGCGGTCCGGTCCTGCTCCCCGTAGATGATGAGTACGGGAACCCGTTGGCCGAGGACGCGTGTGCCAACCGGGTTCTCGTGCGGCACCGTCTGGTTGTTCCAGCCCCACCAGTAGGTGTTCCGGTACCGCAGGATGCCCTCGTACTCACCCGGTGCCACTTCGGGGCCCCACTTGCTGCCGAGGGGATCGTTCTCCATGCAGGCCTCCCAGGCGAGGTCCACGATGTCGGGCTCCCGCAGTGCGGGGTTGCCGTCCAGCCCCGTCCTGAACCCTGTCTTGGTGCCGACGAGCATCGGGAAGCCCCAGGTGAGGGCCGGCGTGGACACGGGCAGCGTCTGGGCCTCGGCCGGGCGTCCGAAGGGGGCGGCGGGGTTGCCCGACCACCGTCCCTTGGGCGGAAAGACGGGGGCGAGCAGGAGCAGGCTCTCGACGTTGTCGGGGTGCTGGAGGACGTAGGAGCCCATGATGGCCGCGCCCAGGGAATAGCCGATGAAACGGATCGGCTTGTTCCTGCCGGGCAGGCCCCTGATGAACTTGACGACCGCGTCCAGCTCCGCCCACTCACTCTCCGAGTTCCCCAGCTGGTGCGGGTACGGG
>NZ_MUKA01000257.1:230-4998 GCF_002150735.1 Streptomyces africanus | reverse complement strand
GGAGCCGGAGGGATACGACGGAGCCGCGCGGCCCCGGCCGCTCGGGCGGCGCGGGGCGTCCCAGGCCGCCGCTGCCGCCGTCTGTCTCGTGCTCGGGCTGGGACTCATCTCGGGCGCGGTCACCGGGAGCTGGCTCGTGGGGGACCCCGGGGAGGAGGGCACGCGCAGCACCTTCGCCGCGGCCGGCAGCCTCTGGCACAGCGTGCCCGTCGACCAGCTGTTCCCGCCCACCGTGCAGGGCCAGGGCGCAGGGCCCGGCGGAGCCGACCGCACCTGGACCCGGATCGCCGTCGCCCCGGACAGCGGCTGCAAGGACGCCTTCGACCCCCTGCTGCGCAAGGCCCTCGCCCCCGTCGGCTGCGAACGCCTCCTGCGCGCCACCTACACCGACGCCACCGAGAGCTACGTGACCACCGTCGGCCTGCTCTTCACCACGGCCGACGCCCCGGGCATGACCGCCCTCGCGAACCGTTTCCGCAAGGAGCGCCTGGACCGCCGCAGCGACCTGATGCCGCTGCCGTACGCCGCGAAGGACACGCCCGCCGCCCACTTCGGCCCGGAGCAGCGCGCCGCCTGGACCGTCTCCGTGCTGACCGAGGCCCCGGTCGTCGTCTACGCCGTCTCCGGCTGGGCCGACGGCCGTACCGTCGACGACCCGCAGCCCGCCGGGGACGCCATGCAGTCCGGCGCCACCACCGCCCCCGCCCAGGCCGGCCTCGGCAACGAGGCCCAGGGCCTCGCCGACCGCGTCGAACGCGGCCTGCGCAAGAACGTCCGCTCGGCCACGGAGCAGCCGTCGTGAAAACCACCAGGAAACCGGCCGGGAAAACCACCGGGAAACCGGCCGGCAGAGCCGCCGGGGCCGGCCGGTCCGCGGCCCTGAGCGTGCTGCTCGCCGCCGGGCTCGTCCTGCTGCCCGCCACCACCGCCCACGCCGACGGCATCCGCGCCCAGCAGTGGGCCCTGGAGGCCATGCACACCCAGGAGGCCTGGCGGACCACGAAGGGCGACGGCGTCACCGTCGCCGTCCTGGACACCGGCGTCGAGACCGACCACCCCGACCTGATCGGCAACGTCCTCACCGGCAAGGACCTGGTCGGCTTCGGAGCCGAACCCGGCGACCGCGCCTGGGCCCGGCACGGCACCGCCATGGCCGGCATCATCGCCGGGCACGGCCACGGCCCGGGCGACGCGGACGGCGTCCTCGGCATCGCCCCCGAGGCGAAGATCCTCCCCGTGCGCGTGATCCTGGAGGACGGCGACCCCTCCCGCGCCAAGGCCCGCAGCACCCGCGGCAACGCCCTCGCCGACGGCATCCGCTGGGCCGCCGACCACGGCGCCGACGTCATCAACCTCTCCCTCGGCGACGACTCCGCCTCCGCGCATCCGGAACCCGCCGAGGACCAGGCCATCCAGTACGCCCTGAAGAAGGGCGTGATCGTCGTCGCCTCCGCAGGCAACGGCGGCGAGAAGGGCGACCGCATCTCCTACCCGGCCGCCTACCCGGGCGTCATAGCCGCCACCGCCGTCGACCGCGCCGGAACCCGCGCCCCCTTCTCCACCCGCCGCTGGTACGCCACGGTCAGCGCCCCCGGCGTCGACGTCGTCATCGCCGACCCCGACCACAAGTACTACGAGGGCTGGGGCACCAGCGCCGCCGCCGCCTTCGTCTCCGGCGCCGCCGCTTTGGTCAAGGCCGCCCACCCCGATCTGACCCCGGCCCAGGTCAAGTCGCTCCTGGAGGACACCGCCCGCAACGCCCCGGCCGCGGGCCGCGACGACTCCCGCGGCTTCGGCTTCGTCGACCCGGCCGCCGCCATCAAGGCCGCCGGCCGGCTGAAGCCGCAGGGGCTCCACTCGGCGGCGTACGGCGCGACGTACTTCGGCAACGGCCCGGACGCCACCGGCACCGACGACGACACCGCCGACTGGGCCGCCCCCCTCGCGGGCAGCGTCGGCGGCGTCCTGCTGGTCGCGGCCGTGGTCCTGTGGCGCGGCCGCAGCACGCGCCCCGACGAGTTCTAGCCCGCGCACAAGACCCTCCGGCCGCCGCCCCGCCGGACCGCCCGCCGAAGCGGCGGCACCCGGCCTATAGGGTCGACGATCGTGGCGAACAAGAACATCCCCGACTCCGGCTTCTCCGACGACGACGGTTCCGCCGACCCCCGGCTGAGCGCGGCACTCGCCGCCTGGTCGGAAGACCGCAGTGCCGTGGGCCCGGTCCTCGACGCCCTCAAGGGCGCCCGGCTGCTCGTCCCCGTCGTGGCCGTGCTCGGCGAGGTCGAGGAGGACGAGCGGGGACTGCGCCGCGAGAAGACCAGCGACATGGCCGTACCGACCCTGAAGGCCGGGAACCGCACCGCGCTGCCCGCCTTCACCTCCACCGACTCCCTCGCCCGCTGGGACCCGGCGGCCCGCCCCGTCGCCGTACCCCTGCACCAGGCCCTCCAGGCCGCCGCGCACGAGAAGGCGGACACGGTCGTGCTCGACCTGGCCGGGCCCGTGCCCTTCGAACTGACCGGGCCCGCCCTGCTCGCCCTCGCGGAGGGCCGTGCGACCACCGACCCGCTCGCCGACCCGGCCGTCGTCGGGGCCGTACGCGACGCCGTGGCCGCCGAGCCCGCCGTCCTGCGCGCCCACCTCGGCCCGGGCCAGGCCGACGGCACCCTCGCCCTGGTCCTGGACCCGGCCGCGGCCGCCGCCGAAACCGCCCAGGCGGTCGCCAGGCGGCTCGCCGCCGACGAGACACTGAGGGCCCGCCTGGTACGCGGCCTCGACCTGGCACTGCTGCCGGCCGGGTCGACGCCTCCGGGCGAGCCCTTGTACGAACGCTGAGGAGCCTGTGCGGGCTAGCCGTAGACCGGGCCCGTGTACTTCTCGCCCGGGCCCTTGCCCGGCTCGTCCGGGACGAGTGACGCCTCGCGGAACGCCAGCTGGAGAGACTTCAGGCCGTCGCGCAGGGGCGACGCGTGGAACGAGCTGATCTCGGTGGCGGACGCGTCGAGCAGGCCGGCCAGCGCGTGCACCAGCTTGCGGGCCTCGTCCAGGTCCTTGTGCCGGTCGCCCTCCTCGGTCAGACCGAGCTTCACCGCGGCGGCGCTCATCAGGTTGACGGCGACCGTCACGATCACCTCGACCGCCGGGACCTCGGCGATGTCGCGGGCCATGGCGTCGAAGTCGGGGGACTCAGGAGGGGTCTCACTCATGCCCCACACGATAGGCGCAGGCCGGGCGTGCGCCGTACCAGGCCCCGGGGTGCCACGATTAGCCGTTCCTGGCCCATGCTGGTAATCTCGTGTAACGACCGGTCGGACCCGTATGCCTCCTGGCCCGCGAGCCCGACCCACAAGTGGAGGCTTTCGAACTCCCACCCGACCGCCCCCAGGGCGGCGGGTCACCGGTCAGACGGTCCCGTCCCAGCGGCGGCGATCCGTCCGAAAGCGCGCCCCGCGGCTCCCCGCGGCGGTGCTCCGGTAGTTCGAGGAGCCCCGCCTGGGAATCGTCCGGGGCATTTTTTGTGCTTCGACGCGGTTAGGTCTATCGAATAGAGACGTTACGCGGCCGTCCGCCAGACCGTCGCGTGGTGCTACCGAGGAGGATCCATCAGCGCCGAGCCCCGCATCAACGACCGGATTCGCGTTCCCGAGGTGCGACTTGTCGGTCCCAGTGGCGAGCAGGTGGGCATCGTCCCCCTGGCCAAGGCACTGGAGCTTGCGCAGGAGTACGACCTGGACCTGGTCGAGGTCGCGGCGAACGCCCGTCCGCCCGTGTGCAAGCTCATGGACTACGGGAAGTTCAAGTACGAGTCGGCCATGAAGGCCCGTGAGGCGCGCAAGAACCAGGCGCACACGGTCATCAAGGAGATGAAGCTCCGGCCGAAGATCGACCCGCACGACTATGACACCAAGAAGGGTCACGTCGTTCGGTTCCTCAAGCAGGGCGACAAGGTCAAGATCACGATCATGTTCCGTGGTCGCGAGCAGTCCCGGCCCGAGCTGGGCTACCGACTGCTCCAGCGGCTCGCGGAGGACGTCCAGGACCTCGGTTTCGTCGAGTCGAACCCGAAGCAGGACGGCCGAAACATGATCATGGTTCTCGGTCCGCACAAGAAGAAGACCGAGGCGATGGCCGAGGCTCGCCAGGCGCAGGAGGCCCGCAAGGCCGAGGCGAAGGCCAACCCCGGCAAGTCGCAGAACGCCGCTGAGGCCGAGCTCGCCGAGGACACCGAGGCTCCGGCCGAGGCTTCCGCCGACGCGTGATCCCGGGGGACGCGAGTCCCCAGGAAGCAACCGAAACAAGACGACGCTCCACCGTGCCCGGTTTCGCGACCGGGCACCGGAGCGCCACCGACGAGGAGAGTACGGCGCTATGCCGAAGAACAAGTCGCACAGCGGGTCCAGGAAGCGCTTCAAGGTCACTGGCTCGGGCAAGGTGCTCCGTGAGCGCGCCGGCATTCGCCACTACAACGAGCACAAGTCGTCCCGTGTGACGCGTCGCCTCACCGGCAACGCCGAGATGGCCCCGGGCGACGCCAAGAAGATCAAGAAGCTTCTCGGCAAGTGACGTTCGGGCGCGCATGCGCCGTACGTCAGGACCGGGACCCAATCGATTTCGGGCCGTGTGAAGACCACCGCGGCCCCGCTACAAGGAGTTAAAAAGTGGCACGCGTCAAGCGGGCAGTGAACGCCCACAAGAAGCGCCGGGCGATCCTCGAGCAGGCCTCCGGCTACCGCGGTCAGCGTTCGCGCCTGTACCGCAAGGCCAAGGA
>NZ_MUKA01000257.1:0-190 GCF_002150735.1 Streptomyces africanus | reverse complement strand
GCCGCGCTCGTCGAGGTCGCCCAGAAGGCGCTGCCGAGCGACGTCAACGCCCCCAAGGCGGCCTGACGCCCGGCTCCGAGCCGATGTGACGGAAGGACCCGCAGGCCGAACGGTCTGCGGGTCCTGCTGTGCAGCCAGCTACTGAGAAAGCGAACGCAATGCCCCCCGCCACCCCCGAGCTCATCTCCCC
>NZ_MUKA01000256.1:180-5183 GCF_002150735.1 Streptomyces africanus | reverse complement strand
ACGTGACGGACCGGCAACGGCAGACCGGTGACCGGCCGGAGGCACGCACGGGAACGGGCCGTCGGCCGGGCCGGGCGGGGGGTGGCTGGTGGCACGGCGCACCGGGGAAAGGGCCCGTGCCGGTGCCGCGGAGGGTCGGACCCGTGCAGTGGAAAGCCCGTGCGGAGGACGCACCGGGCGGCGAGCTGCCCGTACGGGACGAGCGGTTCCGGGACACGCGGTTCCGGGACACGCGGACAGCGCCGCGCGGCGGATCCGGCGCCACGGATCCGGTGGGACGAGGAGAGTTGTAGACCTGCCCGTCAGCCAACGTCAAGGCTTTGCAAGGGAGTTGTGCGTTCGGTGAGACTTCCTGAAGGGCGGTGACTCACATGCGGCGCACATTCGACACTCTTCGTTCACACTTCCCTTGACCCTTCATGTAACCCCCGGTAACTTCCGAGTCGGCTACTGCGGCGTAACGAGAAAGCCCTTGCAACCGCCGGGAGTTGCGGGGAGACGTGCGTACGCAGTCGGTGTCCGCGNNGCACCGCCGCCGCGGACACCGGTGACGTTCCCGCGCGCCGCGGCCGAGTCCGGGCCCGCCGGGCCGCCGTGATGGCCGTGCCGGCCGCCGCGGTCGCCGCCGGCCTCGCGATCCTCACGGCCGAGGGGGCGCTGGGCGTGCAGTTCGCCATCTCCGGTATGCCCTTCACGGTCACCGCCACCGAGCTGAACGGCACCGGCTTCGCACAGTTCGGCGGTCTGGACGAGATGGCCGAGGGCAGCCCCAACGCGGGCGAGACCGGCGGCCAGGTCCTGGTCGTCACCTCCGTGATCAAGGACGCGACGCTCACCAAGCTGTGCCAGAGCGTGGACCTGGGCGGCACGAACCTGATCATCAGGGCGGGCGAGGGTGCGGCGAAGGTCCGGGCCAGCGACCTGACCACCGACTCCACGGAGCTCACGGGCGACGCGGCCTTCAAGAACATCGAGATCGGCAACGACGCCAGCACGCTGAACAAGGCCGGGCCGCAGGGCCGTGGGCCCAAGGGCGTGTTCAGCCAGCAGTCCGACACCGTCCACATCGCCAAGCTGCGGCAGACCAACTACGCCACGACGGCAGGTGTGTTCAAGCTGCCCGGGCTGAAACTGGGCTTCAGCGGGTCGGGTTGCTGATGCCCGGCGGTCCGCGCGGGACGTTCCGGCCCGCCTTCCGCCGGTGGCGGGCGGGCCGTCCCTTCTGGGGCGGGCTGCTGCTCGCCCTGGGCGGGGCGGAGGTGCTGCTCACCCTGAAGGCGTCGCTGGACGTCATCCTGCACGTCGGCATGCAGGGCCTGGCCGGCTATCTGCTCCCGGCCGTGATGCTGCTGTGCGGCGTGCTGATCCTCTTCAATCCCTCCCAGCGCCTGTTCTACTCGGTGATCGGGGTGCTGGTCTCCCTGGGGACCTGGCTGACCTCGAACCTGGGCGGCTTCTTCGTGGGCCTGCTCCTGGGCGTGGTAGGCAGCTGCCTCACCTTCGGCTGGCTGCCGGACCAGGAGCCGCGTGTCAGCCGGCGGCAGCGCAGGAAGGCGGCCCGGGCCGCGCAGGCGGTGGCCCGGCCCCTGGAGCGGGAGGCCGGCCGGACCGCCTGAAACAGGCCAGTGATTCTCCACCCTCTGGCGCGGCCCGGCCGCGGCCACTTGGCTGGACGTGGCACGTACCCGCCCACGAGGGCGTCCGCGTGCCCCGCGAACCGCCGTCAGCCCAGGGAGAGAGTCCGATGGAGTTCACACACCCGATAGTGATCGACCCGACCGGCCGCGACATCCACGGCGAGGCCGCCCGGATCCGCGAGCGCGGACCCGTCACGCCCGTCGAACTCCCCCACGGTGTCCCGGCCTGGGCGGTCAGCAGCGCCCCGCTCCTGAAACGGCTGCTCACCGACCCGCGGGTGTCGAAGGACGCACGCCGGCACTGGTACCGCTGGCTCGACGGCGAGGTCTCACCGGACTGGCCGCTGTACACCTGGGTCGCGGTGCGGAACATGTTCACGGCCTACGGCACCGAGCACAAACGGCTGCGCATCCTGGTCTCCAAGGCGTTCACCGCCCGCCGCACCGCAGAGCTGCGGCCCCGGATCGAGGAGATCACCGCGGCGCTGCTCGACCGGGTCGCCAAGGCCGGGGCGGGCGGCGGGGCGGACGACCACGCGGTCGATCTGCGGGAGGAGTTCTGCTATCCGCTGCCCATCCAGGTCATCGGCGAACTGCTGGGCTTACCCGAGGAGTTGGGGCCCGAGCTGCGCGCCGTGGTGGACAGCATCTTCCACACCTCGGCCGACGCGGCCGAAGTCGCCGACACCTATGCCCGGTTCTACGCCGTCCTCGGTGAGCTCGTCGCCGCGAAGCGGGCGGCGCCCGGCGACGACCTGACCAGCGCGCTGATCACGGCCCGCGAGGAGGAGAGCGGCACGCGGCTCAGCGAGCAGGAGCTGCTCGACACGCTGATGCTGATGATCAGCGCCGGCCACGAGACGACGGTCAACCTGCTCGACAACGCCGTCCACGCGCTGCTCACCCACCCCGACCAGCTCGCGCACGTCCGCGGGGGTCGCGCCTCCTGGGACGACGTGATCGAGGAGACCCTGCGGGCCGAGGCACCGGTGGCCAGCCTGCCGCTGCGGTACGCGGTCGAGGACCTGCCCCTCGGCGAGCTGGGCGGCCCGGAGGGCAGTGTGATCCGCAAGGGCGAGGCGATCCTCGCCGCGTACGCCGCCGCCGGACGCGACCCGCAGGAGCACGGCCCGGACGCCGGTGCCTTCGACGTCACCCGCGCCGTGAAGGATCACCTGGCCTTCGGATACGGCGTCCACCACTGCCTGGGCGCCCCGCTCGGCCGGCTGGAGGCGCGCGTGGCCCTGCCGGCCCTGTTCGAGCGGTTCCCCGGCCTCGCCCTCGCCGTACCGGCGGACGAGCTGCGGCCGGTGGACTCGTTCATCTCCCACGGCCATCGGTCGCTGCCGGTTCTGACGGGCTGACGGGCGGCGCGGCGGGCCCGGCCGGATCTCCGGCGGCCGGGTCGAACCGGGTGCCGTCGCCGGTCGCGACGACGACGGCGGTACCGCTGCCCGTGGCGACGCTACTGCCCTGGGTCCGCGCCGGATCCGGCCGCTCCCTGCACCGCCCTCTTGGCCACCGGCGCCGACTCCCCGGTGAGCGCGGCCTGGTGCACCGTGAGTCCGCGGGCGCGCAGCAGCCGTACGTCCACCGGGACGAGGCCGCCGGGGACGAGTTCCGTGACCGGCACCTCGCGGGGCCGGGGCGGCTCCCCGTCGGTGTCGCGCCGCAGCACCGTGGCCGTGCCGGCGACGAGTTCGCGCAGGGCGGCCAGGGAGCGGTCGGCCCGGTGCTCCCCGCTCGCGCGCAGCACGCAACTGAGCACGACCAGGGCGAGGATGACCACGGCGGTGCCCCAGGAGGCGACGGCGGCGGACACCAGGTGCGCCGCTCCGGCAGGGTGTTCTCGCCATGGGTGAGCAGCCTGGCGACGGCCTCGGTCCCGGTCAGTCCCCGGGGCCCGACTCCAGCCGCCGCAGCACCTCCAGGGTGGTGCCGTCGGCGGTCTCAGAGGCCATGGAGACGGCGGCGCGGCGGCGCGGCGCGGTCGGTGAGCCGGCCCACCAGGAGCCGCACGACGTCGACGACATCGGGGTCGTCGACGTAGTACACCTGACGGCGGCCCTCGCGGCGGGAGCCGACGAGTCCGGCCAGCTTCAGCTTGGTGAGGTGCTGTCGAGCACGTCGGCGGGCGGGTCCTCGAAGCCACTGCCGGCTGCCGCCACCGTCGCCGTCCCCTCCGTCGCCTTCGTCGTCCTGCGAGCCGCACCAGTCTAGGCGGCCCCGGCAGCCGCTCCGGGGGCCTTTGCCAGCGGGACGCCGGGACCCGAACCGCACGGACGGTATGAAAATCATGGCGATGACCTCCACTGTTCGATCAGTCGGACAGATCATCACGATGCGGCAGCACTAACTCACGGCATGTGGCTGCTCACTTGACGCCCAGTGGTCACACACGGTTGGCTCCGGGCCAGCGAGAGTCATCCGGACCGTGCTCAGGTGCGGTCCGCCCGGCTCTCATCCTGCTCTTGCTCGGCCGCACAGCGAGGTCCGCCCCTCATGAACACTCCTCCCCCGCCGCACACCTCCGCGAGACTCACCCATGTCGCGGCCCTGGTGTCCGCTGCCGTGTGTCTGCTGGTGGCCGGCTGCTCCGTCCTCGGCGCGAGTGACGACGGCTCGGACGCGGACCCGGTGGGCGGGCCGGGCGGCGGGATGAAGGTCGCCCTGGTCACGCACGGCGGCAAGGGCGACGCCTTCTGGGACCTGGTGCGCCGGGGCGCCGAGACGGCGGCGGCCAAGGACGGCATCGACCTGACGTACGCCAGCGACGCCGACGGGGCCGCGCAGGCCGCGCTGGTGCGGAGCGCGGTCCGCGACAAGGTCGACGGCATCGCGGTGACGCTCGCCAAGCCGGCGGCGATGCGCGGCCCGATCGCCCAGGCCAAGGCGGCCGGCATCCCCGTCGTCGGGCTCAACTCCGGTATCGACGCCTGGCGGCCGGCGGGCCTGCTGGAGTACTTCGGCCAGGACGAGTCCGTCGCCGGCCGGGCCGTCGGCGACAAGCTGGACGAGGTCAAGGCCAAGCACGCCCTGTGCGTCGTGCACGAGCGGGGCAACGTCGCACTGGAGGCCCGCTGCGCCGGAGTGCGCAAGACGTTCGACGGCGAGACCGACAACGTGTACGTGGACGGCACCGACATGAACGCGGTGACCGCCACGATCGCGTCCCGGCTGCGGCAGGACTCCAGCATCGACGAGGTCGTCACCCTGGGCGCCCAGTACGGGCTCAGCGCGGTCGACGCCGTCGAGCAGGCCGGCAGCAGAGCCAAGGTCGCCACCTTCGACCTCAACAAGGACCTGGTCAAGGCGGTCCGGGGCGGCGAGGTGCAGTTCGCCGTGGACCAGCAGCCCTACCTCCAG
>NZ_MUKA01000256.1:0-164 GCF_002150735.1 Streptomyces africanus | reverse complement strand
TGGCACGGTTCGCCGCCGCCGGGACCCGGTGACCGGACCCTTCCTGTGACGGTGTCGCCAAAGATTCGGTCAGGCCCGGGCCCCGCGGTCACTTGTACGGATAACATCCTGCACATCCCATGTGCCGTAACGGGCACGCGAACACCCCCGCGTCCGTCCCCCGC
>NZ_MUKA01000255.1 GCF_002150735.1 Streptomyces africanus | reverse complement strand
GGCCCGGCGGCCAGGTGCAGCAGCCACACGCTGGACACGGCGTCGAACTCGCCGTCCCGGAAGGGCAGCCGGCGGCTGTCGGCGAGGACCACGGCACCGGTCAGCCGGGCGGCGGCCTGCCGGGCCATCGCCGGGGCGAGATCCACGCCGGTCACCCGCACACCGTCGCGCCCGGCCGCGACCCGGCGGGTCACGATGCCGGTGCCGCAGGCGACGTCGAGCAGGCTGCGCGCGTCCGGCGGCACGAGGCTCAGCACCGCCGCCGCGGCGGCGGCCGCCCTGGGCTCACCGCCGCGCGAGGCGTCGTACCGCTCCGCTTCCTTGTCGTAGTCCAGCACGCAGTCAGTGTGCCCCGTGCCCCGGGGCCAGGTCCTCCACCCTGCGGGCGAGCTCGACGTCCTTCTCGGTGACGGCGCCGCCCGCACTGTGCGTGTGCACGGACAGGGACACCGTGTTGTAACCGAGCGTGAGGTCGGAGTGGTGGTCGAGCTCCTCCTGGACCTGGGCGATGTGCACGACCATCGCCGTCGCGGCGAAGTGCGAGCCGAGCCGGTAGGAGCGAGTGAGGCGGTCACCGTCGAGCGACCAGCCCGGCAGTTCGGCCAGCCGGTCCTCGACCTCCTTCTGCGACAGCGGTTCGACGGGCATGGGCAGCGCTCCTTCCCTGACGCCGGAGTCTCTTCTCCCTTCTCAGCCTGCCACAGCGCGACGTCAAGGGCCCTGGTCGCAGGCGGTGCGCCTGTCCGGCGCGACCGGTTCTCGGCTACGGTCCCGGCATGACCACTCATCCGTCCACCGCCGGCCAGGGCGTGGGCCCGCTGCTGCGGGCCTGGCGGGAGCAGCGCCGGGTCAGCCAGCTGGAGCTGGCCCTGCGCGCGGACTCGTCGGCCCGGCACATCAGCTTCATCGAGACGGGCCGCTCCCGGCCCAGCGAGGAGATGGTGCTGCGGCTGGCCGAGCACCTGGACGTCCCCGTGCGGGAGCGCAACGCGCTGCTGCTCGCGGCCGGTTACGCCCCGCGCTATCCCGAGACGCCGCTGGAGGACCCGGCGCTGGGCGCGCTGCGCGAGGGCATCGAACGGCTGATCGGGGGCTACGAGCCGTATCCGGCGCTGGTGGTGGACGCGCTGTACGACGTCGTGGCGGCCAACCGGGGGATCATGACGCTGGTCGACGGCGTCTGCGAGTCGCTGCTCGAACCGCCGCTGAACGCGATGCGGCTCGCCCTGCACCCGAAGGGCCTGGCGCCGCGCATCCGCAACCTGCGCGCCTGGCGCGGACACCTGCTGGAGCAGATGGAGCGGCAGATCGCGCTGCACCGCTCGCAGCCGCTGCGGGAGCTGTACGAGGAGGTGGCGGCCTATCCGGTGCCCGACGCGGATCCGGCTCAGGAGTCCGCGGAACCGGTGCCGCACTTCGCGCTGCCGCTGCGGATCGAGCACGAGGGGCGGACGCTGTCGTTCATCTCCTCGATCTCCACGTTCAACACACCGATGGACGTGACCGTCGCCGAGCTGGCCATCGAGACGCTCCTCCCGGCCGACCCGGCGACGGTCAAGTACCTTCACTCGCTCATGCCCTGACGGGCCTTCAGCGCGGTGTGCTGGAGCGCGCCGAACCCGGCCACGACCAGGGCCTGGAGCACCGTCCACACGGCACCCGCCGTGCTCGGCGTGAGCCACAGCCCCAGGGCCACGAGGCTCACCGCCGCCCAGGCGAGGTTGGCCTCCACGACGGCCCGCACGCCGAGCGCCGGCGGCTGCCGGCGGGAGGCCAGCAGGCCCACGCCCGCCGCGTAGGCGGTGAGGAACGCGCCCAGTGCGAGCAGCAGGGCGGCGTCCACGCCGAGGAAACGGCCGAGCGGGCCGGAGAAGGCGAGATAGGCGAGCGCGTTGGTGCCGGTCACCACCGCGTCCAGGGCGAGGAAGCGGCGCAGCACAGACTGCGGCGCACTGGTCCGGGCGAGGGTGGTGAGCGGGGTCGCGGACATGGTGCATCACTCTCCGTCGGGTCGTGGTGCGGCAGCGGGTGCCGGGTCCCGGGCCGGAGTGCGCCGGCCCGGGACCCGGTGCGTTCACGATCCCGTGCCGTGTGCGGCCGGTCGATTACCCCCGGGGTCATGTCCGGCGACGAGGCCGTTTTCCGCGATCTCCTCGTCCGCGCCCCTGTGAGACTGCCGTCGGAACGTGACAGACTGATCACAGGCTTGGGCGCGTTGGGGAGGCGTGGCGTGAGTGAACGGCGGGCCGCACCCACCGTGGGCCAGGTGGTGCTGGGCAAGCGGCTCCAGGAGCTGCGCGAGGCGGCGGGCCTCAGTCGTGACGAGGCCGCCCGGGTGCTGCGCGTCGCCCCCGCGACGGTCCGGCGGATGGAGACCGCCGACGTCGCGCTCAAGATCCCCTACGTGCAGATCCTGCTGACGGCGTACGGCGTGCCCGAGGACGAGGTGACCGCGTTCGTCGAGCTCGCCGAGGAGGCGAACCGGCCGGGCTGGTGGCAGCGGTTCCACGACGTGCTGCCGGAGTGGTTCAGCCTGTACGTGAGTCTGGAGGGCGCCGCCCGGATCATCCGGTCCTACGAGCCGCACTTCGTGCCGGGGCTGTTGCAGACCGAGGAGTACGCGCGTGCGGTTCTGCAGGCCGGCACCATCGGGAACTCCGGGCCTCAGGCCGTGGAGCGGCATGTGTCGCTGCGCATGGAGCGGCAGCGGCTGCTGGACCGCCCGAACCCGCCGCACCTGTGGGTGATCATGGACGAGACGGTGCTGCGGCGGCCGGTGAGCGTCGACGGCCAGGTGATGCGGGACCAGCTGGACAAACTGCTGGAGTACTCCGAGCGGGACCGCGTCACGCTCCAGATCGCCGAGTTCAAGGACGGCCCGCACCCGGGAACGTACGCGCCGTTCTCCCTGTTCCGCTTCGCCGAGCCCGAACTGCCCGACATGGTCTTCACCGAGTACCTGACCGGCGCGCTGTATCTCGACTCCCGCAAGGAGGTCTCCGCGCACCTGGAGGTCCTCGACCACATGACCGCGGGCGCGGCCTCCACCCAGCGCACCGAGCGGCTGCTGCGGGAGTACCGCGAGAGCTTCTGAGTCACGCTCCGGCGGTGTCCAGCGCCGGGCCTGCCACAGTGACCCGTACGGACCCCGCCGACGGGTGTGCCCCCATGGCGGCCCCTACCGTCGGGATCGCGGGGCGCACGGGAAGGAGGTCCGATGCCTGGATTCGAGGTGCTGTACCAGGCGGCCGCGCTGTGCTTGATGTTCCCCGACGACGCCTTCCGCGCCCGGCTGCCGCTGCTGCGCGAAGCGGCCCCGCAACTGCGGGAGTTCGCCGACCACGCGGCGCTCAGCCCACCGCGTGAGCTGGCGGCGCACTACGTCGAGGTCTTCGAGGCGGAGCCGGACCACAGCCTGTATCTCAGCGCCTGGCGCGAGGCGGCGCCGACGCCCTCCGAGGAGCTGTACCGCGCGCACGGGCTGGAGACGACCGGCGAGGAACCGCCGGACTTCCTCCCCGCGGTCCTGGAGTGCGCGGCCCGCACCGGCGACACCCTGCTCCTGACGGACCACCGCGACGGTCTGGACCGGCTCCGCTCCAGGCTCACCCGCTTCGGTACGCCGTACGCGACCGTCCTGGACGCGGTGTGCGTGACCCTGCCGCCCGACGCGCCGGGACGTCAGGCCCCGTCGTCGTAGGCGTGCCGGGCCCGCTCGACCTCGCCCAGGTGGGTGTCCGCCCACTCGGCGAGGTGCGCGAAGAGCGGCGCGAGGCTGCGGCCGAGCGCGCTGATCTCGTACTCGACCCTCGGGGGGACCTCCGGGTGGTACGTCCGCACGACCAGGCCGTCCCGCTCCAGTTGCCGCAGCCGCTGGGTCAGCACCTTCGGCGTGATCGTGCCGATGCGCCGTTCCAGTTCGACGAAGCGCTGCCGGCCGTGCGTGTGGAGCGTCCACAGGATCGGTGTGGTCCACCGGCTGAAGACGATGTCCACGACCGGGGCGATGGGGCAGGCCAGTTCCGCTTCGGTCGCGGCCGGTTCCGTCCGGCTCCTCGTGTCGCCCGCCATGCGCTTCCCCCCAGGGCAGTCACTTTCCTCTAGGTACCCACTATATCGACGGTGTTAGCGTCCTGAGCCACGGCAACAGCACCGAAAAACAGAGGAGTTGCTCATGATCGTGGTGACGGGGGCGACGGGGAACGTGGGCCGGTCGCTCGTACGGATCCTGGTGGCGGACGGCGAGCGGGTGTCCGCGACGTCCCGGGGAATCTCGGCCGCGGATGTGCCGGAGGGTGTGGCGCACCGGAGGGCGGACCTCACCGACGCGGAGACCCTCCGTCCCGTTCTCGACGGCGCCGACGCGCTGTTCCTGCAGAACGGCGGAGCCGACGCGCACCTGCTGGATGCCGGGCACATCCTCGACGTCGCCAAGGCCGGCGGGGTCCGACGCGTGGTGCTGCTGTCCTCCCAGGGAGTCGCGACACGGCCGGAGTCGGCCTCGCACGGCGGCGTCGGAAGCGTGCTGGAGGACGCCGTCAGACAGTCGGGGCTGGACTGGGTGATTCTGCGTCCCGGCGGCTTCGCCTCCAACGCGTTCGCCTGGGCCGAGTCCGTGCGGACCCGGCGTGCGGTCGCCGCGCCGTTCGGTGACGTCGGACTGCCGGTCGTCGACCCGGAGGACATCGCCCAGGTCGCCGCCGCGACGCTGCGCGAACCGGGCCACTCCGGTCGGACCTACGAGCTGACCGGCCCTGCCCTGAGCACGCCCCGGCAACGTGCCCAGGACCTCGGCGAGGCGCTCGGCGAACCGGTGCGCTTCGTCGAACAGCGGCCCGACGAGGCCCGGGACGGGATGCTGCGGTTCATGCCCGGGCCCGTGGTCGAGACGACCCTGGCCATCCTCGGGGAGCCCACGCCGGCGGAGCAGCGCGTCAGCCCCGACGCCGAACGCATCCTCGGCCGCGCGCCCCGCCCGTTCGCCGAGTGGGCCCGGCGTCACGTCGCCGCGTTCCGCTGACGGGGAACCGCGGCGACGCGTCCGGTACCGTCCGCGCAGGGTCTAGGCGGCGCCGCCCTTGTCGTCCCGCCGGTCCTTCTCCTCGTCCACGATCTCCGCGTCGACGACGCCCTCCTCGTCCCGTGGGGCGTCGGAGGGCTCCTCGGAGGGTGTCTGCTGGGCCTGGGCGTACATCGCCTGGCCCATCTTCTGGCTGACCGAGGCGAGCTTCTCCACGCCGGCGCGCAGGGCGGCGGTGTCCGCCTGCTGCTCCAGCTGTCCCTTCACCTCGGTGATGGCCGACTCGACCTCGGTCTTCGTGTCGGACGGGATCTTGTCGCCGTTGTCGCGGAGGAACTTCTCGGTCTGGTAGACGAGTTGCTCGGCCTGGTTGCGGGTCTCGGCGGCCTCGCGGCGTTTGCGGTCCTCCTCCGCGTACTGCTCGGCCTCGCGCATCATCCGGTCGATGTCGT
The DNA here is from genome assembly GCF_002150735.1 of Streptomyces africanus. Classification (GTDB taxonomy): domain Bacteria; phylum Actinomycetota; class Actinomycetes; order Streptomycetales; family Streptomycetaceae; genus Streptomyces; species Streptomyces africanus. Next base: position 9,046 of record NZ_MUKA01000255.1, on the reverse strand, counting down.
CCTTGGGCAGGGCCGAGCCGCCGGTGACGGTCATCTTCTGCTCGCGGCCGGTCGCCAGGTCCTTCGCGGAGACGTGCATGATGCCGTTGGCGTCGATGTCGAAGGCCACCTCGATCTGCGGCACGCCGCGCGGCGCCGGCGGCAGGCCCGTCAGGTCGAAGACGCCGAGCTTCTTGTTGTACGCGGCGATCTCCCGTTCGCCCTGGTAGACCTGGATGCCGACCGAGGGCTGGTTGTCGGCGGCGGTGGTGAAGATCTCCGAACGCCGGGTGGGGATCGTCGTGTTGCGTTCGATGAGCTTCGTCATGATGCCGCCCTTGGTCTCGATGCCCAGGGACAGCGGCGTGACGTCGAGCAGCAGCACGTCCTTGACGTCGCCGCGGATGACGCCCGCCTGGAGCGCGGCGCCCACGGCCACGACCTCGTCGGGGTTGACGCCCTTGTGCGGTTCCTTGCCGGTGAGTTCCTTGACCAGGTCGGTCACCGCGGGCATCCGGGTCGAGCCGCCGACCAGGATCACGTGGTCGATCGCCGAGAGCTTCACCCCCGCGTCCTGGACCGCCTGGTGGAAGGGCGCCTTGCAGCGGTCGAGCAGGTCGGCGGTGAGCTCCTGGAACTGGGCCCGGGTCAGCTTCTCGTCGAGGTGCAGCGGCCCCTCCGCCGAGGCCGTGATGTACGGCAGGTTGATCGTCGTCTCGGTGGAGCTGGACAGCTCGATCTTGGCCTTCTCGGCGCCCTCGCGCAGCCGCTGCACAGCCATTTTGTCGCCCGCCAGGTCGACGCCGTACTGGCCCTTGAAGCGCTTGACCAAGTGCTCGACGACCCGCTGGTCCCAGTCGTCGCCGCCGAGGTGGGTGTCGCCGTTGGTGGCCTTCACCTCGATGACGCCCTCGCCCATCTCCAGCAGCGACACGTCGAAGGTGCCGCCGCCGAGGTCGAAGACGAGCACCGTCTGGTCGTTCTCCTTGTCCAGGCCGTAGGCGAGGGCGGCGGCCGTCGGCTCGTTGATGATCCGCAGCACCTTCAGGCCCGCGATCTCCCCGGCCTCCTTCGTGGCCTGCCGCTGGCTGTCGTCGAAGTACGCCGGGACGGTGACCACCGCGTCGGTGACGTCCTCGCCGAGATACGACTCCGCGTCCCGCTTCAGCTTCTGCAGCACCCGCGCGGACAGCTCCTGCGCCCGGTAGCGGGTGCCGTCGATGTCGCCGTGGTCGGGGAAGCGCCAGTGCGCGTCACCCATGTGGCGCTTGACCGAGCGGGCGGTGCGGTCCACGTTCGTCACGGCCTGCCGCTTGGCCACCTCCCCGACCAGCACCTCGCCGTTCTTGGCGAACGCCACGACCGAGGGCGTGGTCCTGGCCCCCTCCGCGTTGGCGATGACGGTGGGCTCGCCGCCTTCCAGCACGGCGACCACCGAGTTCGTGGTTCCGAGGTCGATCCCGACCGCACGTCCCATCGCTGTCCCCTTCCGCCAGGGCGCTCTCACTTCCAGCACAAAACCTGAGTGCGCCGTTGTCAATGGCGCGAGGGGGTGACCGGCCCGCGGAGCGCCACGGCCCGCCGGGGCCGGTCGGTGACGAGCACGTCCACGCGCGGGTGGGCGAGGAAGGCCCGCATCAGGGTGTCGTCGTTGACCGTCCACACCATGGTGAACAGGCCGTGCCGGGTCGCCTCGCGCAGCACGGTGGTCCTGGCCAGCCGCTGGTGCACGGCGACGCCGTGGGCCCCGCAGGCCCGGATACGGCGGACCGGGAACAGCTCGCGCAGCCGGGTCCCGGGCAGCCGGGCCAGGGCCAGCTCCCGGCGGTCGCGCCCCAGGGAGAGCGCGGTCCGCACCCCGGGGAAGTCCTGTGCGACGGCGGCCACGGAGCAGTCCTCCAGCGACGTCACGACGAGCCCGTCCGCGCCGAGCAGGGCCACCGCCCGGTCGATCACCTCCCGCTCGTAGCCGACCTCCTTCAGGTCCAGGTGCGCCACGAGCTTCCCGGCGATCAGCGCCATGACCTCGTCCACCACCGGCACGTCGTAGCCGGCCCGCTCGCTCAGCTCGGCGTGCGTGAGCGCGGCCAGCGGCGGCCCGGCCGGCCCGACCCGGGGGTCGTGGTAGACGACCAGGACGCCGTCCTTCGTACGGCGGATGTCGAACTCGGCGTACTCCGCGCCGGACTCCAGCGCGTCCTCGTACGCCTGCCAGGTGGCGGGTCCGGCGCGCTCGGAGCCGCCCCGGTGGGCGGAGACGGCGGGGCGTGGCGTCATGGTCGTCGGCTCCCGGAGGGCGAGCGCGGAGGCGGGACGGGGACCGTGTCGTCATCGGGCGCCGGCAGCAGCGAGCCGGAGCGGGTGCTGATCCGTCTGAGCAGGACGTAGCCGATCAGGACCAGGACCACGAAGGGGAGCCAGGCCAGCGCGTAGGCCGGAGCGTAGGCGCGCAGGTCGAGGATGGAGCGGTGCTCGTCGACGTTCGTGCCGTTCACGCCGAAGAAGGCCAGCAGCAGGGTGGGCGGCAGCGCGATCAGCGTGGCGGCGGCGACCAGGCCGGAGACGGTACGGTCCCGGCGGTCGTCGCGCTCGGCGAGTTCGGCGTCCAGGGCGGCGGAGCGAGCGCTGATCACCGAGGTCAGGCGCTCGACCATGCGGGCCGAGTTCTCCAGGCTGTCGCGGATGCCGAGCGCGTCACGCAGCGAGGACTGGAACGCCTCCATGACCATCTCGGGGATCAGCAGGCTGTCGACGTAGGCCTCGACGCCGAAGGCGAGGTCCAGCTGGAGTTCGTTGACGCCCGCGGACAGGCGGGAGATCAGGGAGCGGATCTCGGTGGGCGAGTCGGCCAGGGCCTGCTCGTTGGCCTTCATCGTCGCGAAGGCGGCGAGCCGGGTGCGCTGGAGCGCGGCCAGGGCGGAGATCATGCCGATGGCGACGAGCATCAGGCCGTTCTCGACGTGCGGGGCCCAGCCTGCCTGGACGGAGACGCCCCGGCCGAGCGCGGACAGGGTGACGCCGTGGTTCCTGAGGTGCGGCGCGAGGCTCGCGTCGTAGGGCGTGGCGGGGTTCCAGGGCATCCGGCCGCGGTAGACGATCTCGTTCAGCAGGATCGCCTTGCGGGCCTCGTCGGCGCTGAGCAGCTCGCGCTGTAACCGGCCGCCGGGGAAGACCAGTTGGTGCACGTTCTGGCCGAGGGCGAGCGGCCGGCCGAGCTGGTCGGTCAGCGCCGTCAGGAGCGGACGGTCGTCGAGTTCGATCCGCTCCCGGTCGAAGCAGGTGGTGGCCAGCCAGGCGGCGAGGTCGCCGGCCGTGGTCTCGCCCGCGAAGACGCAGTCCACGACGAGGGTGGCGTCGCCGCGCGGGGTGGTGACGACGAGGATCCGCAGGGACCCGAGGCCCAGGCCGTGATCGCCGTGCGGCAGCCGCAGCCGGCGGGGCGCGATCTGTTCGTCCAGCACCGGGACGGGCAGGACGTCCTGGCCGGACATCAGGTGGGAGGTGAAACGGCCGAAGTCGTAGCGGTCGACGAGGCCGCCGAGGACGGTGTCCCGGGGGCGGAGCCGGCCGGAGAGGCTGAACAGCAGCAGGACGCGGGTCCGGTCACGGGTGGCGGAGTCGAGCGCCGTCGCGCTGGTGGACGTTCCCGGCAGCATCGCGTTCCTTCCGGAGCGTCGGCGGCAGAGCGTCTGGTTCATACCCCGGGCGTGGACGGCGAACCGACGACGTCGCGCGGGCCCGGCCCTGGTGGGCGGGCCCGCGCGAGGTGGGTGGGGCGGGTCAGGCGAGCTTGGCGGTCAGGGTGATGGGCGTGGCCTTGAGGGCCTGGCTGACCGGGCAGCCGACCTTGGCCTCCTCGGCGGCGGCGAGGAAGGCCGCCTCGTCCATGCCGGGGACGGTGCCCTCGACGGTGAGGTGGATGCCGGTGATGCCCTCGCCGGGCTGGAAGGTGACGTCGGCGGAGGTGACCAGCTTGGTCGGCGGGGTGCCGGCCTTGTCGAGGATGTTGGAGAAGGCCATCGAGAAGCAGCTGGAGTGGGCGGCGGCGATCAGCTCCTCCGGGCTGGTCTTCCCGCCCGGCTCCTCGGTGCGGGCCGCCCAGCTGACCGGCTGCTCGGCGAGGATGCCGGAGGAGTCGAAGGTGACGACGCCGTTGCCCTTGAACAGGTTGCCTTCCCACACGGTGTGTGCGGAGCGCGTGGCTGCCATGACGCATCCTTTCGATGAGTATCCGGAACCGCGACCGGGTTCCTGGCCACCATCCGATCACACTCCCGCTCCGCGCACGCGGAAGACCGGCCCTCGGACGCCGAACGGCAGCCGCGCTGTCAGGCGGCGCGCTCCTCGCTGGTCTCCAGCGGCACCTGCGGGCCGTCCGACTCGCGCATCCAGCGGCGCAGGACGCGGTGGACGTGTTCGGCGCCGACGAGTTCCTCCCCCTCGCCGACCGGCGCGGAGAAGCCGAGCGGCGACAGCAGGAAGGGTTTGCCCTGTTCGCCGCCGAGGCCGCCGTGCGAGCCGATCTGCTCCTCGAAGGCGAGGACTTCGCCGTCGGCCGGGTCGTGGAAGGAGTTGACCATGATGTCGGCGGTGTGCGGGAAGGAGTGCGTACGGCGTACCGCGTCGGCGGCGCCCGGGCCGAACGCGGCGAGCGGGCCCGGGTTGTCGTCGAGGTCGGCCAGCGGTATCTCGGCGCCGTACGCGCCGAGGACGACCCCGCCGTGCTCGTCGCTGCGGACCAGCAGGAAGCCGATGCCGGGGTGGCTGGCGAGGGTCGGCAACAGCGCGGGGTGGCGGGCGTCGATCTCCTCCTTGCTCATGCGGTGCGTGACGTCCGGGAAGGACACCAGGCCGAGGTTGCCGGAGGCCAGCACGATCGGCTCCGAGCGGCGCGTGGGGCGGTGCCGCTCGCCGCCCTCCTCGACCGGTATGCGCAGGGCCGCGCGCACGGCGGCGCGGGCCTCCGCCCCGCTGCGGGTGCGCTCCGCCCGGCGCGGCACGGGCAGTCCGCTGCCCGCCCGCACCAGGTCGCCGAGGGTGAGGCCGTAGCGGGAGCGGAACGTCTCGCCGGGGCTCTGGCCGTGGTCGGACAGCACGACGATCCGGTACGGGCGCGGGGCGTGCTCGGTGACGTTCTCGATGAGGGCGAGGGAGCGGTCCAGGCGTTCCAGGACCTTCCGCGCGTCGCGGCTCGCCGGTCCGGAGTGATGGGCGACCTCGTCGTAGGCCACGAGGTCGGCGTAGACGGCGGTGCGGCCGGCGAGCATGTCGCCCGTCACGGCGGCCACGACGACGTCCCGCTCGACGACGGTCGCGAAGGCCCTCACGAGCGGATAGAGGCCGCCGCGGGAGACACGCGGGCGCTGCTTGCCGAGGCGGGCCCGGGTGGACTGGCCGATCTCCCGGCCCACCTCGGCGACGAAGGACAGGGCCGTGCGCACGGCGTTGGCCGGATCGGAGAAGTAGGCGAAGTAACCCGCGCGGGAGCGGTTCTCCCGGCTGCGGCGGGCGGCGACGGACAGCACGAGGGCCTGCTGCTCGGCGCCGCCGCTGAACAGGTTGCCGCGGCTGGCGCCGTCGACGGTGAGCAGGCCGCCGTGCCCCGCGTGTCCCACGGCGCGGCGCTGGAGTTCGGCGGCGCTGGTCGGGCGGTTGCAGACGACGACCTCGCGGGTGTCCTTCTCGTACCAGCGGAACGCGGGGACGTCGTGGTTGCTGCCGTGCAGGATGCCGAGCTGGCTGGCGCCGGTCTGGCTGGACCAGTCCGTGCGCCAGGGGGTGAGCCGGTGGGTGGGGCGGGAGCCGTCGCCGATGCCGAGCCAGCGGGCGACCGTGGGCATCAGGCCCTTGGCGACCGCGTCCAGCAGGACGTCGTGGCCGACGCCGTCGAGTTGCACGAAGACCGTGCCGGGGGTGGACGGGCAGGGCGGTCCGGACCGGCGGCGGCGGTCGGACAGGCGGTACAGCCGGCGGCGGTAGGCGTCGTCGTCGCGCACGGCCAGGGCGGCACCGGTGGCGGACGCCACGGCGGACATCACGGCGGCGACCACGACGGCGGTCTCCGGGGCGACGGTGCCGCGCTCCCCGGGGTCGAGGCGCAGGGCGAGCAGCAGCAGCGCGCCGTTGAGGAAGAACACCAGCAGCCCGAGCACGAGCGCCGGTACGAGGAGCAGGAGCCGGACCAGCAGGGGCCAGACCACGGCCGACAGCACACCGAAGGCGCCGGCGCCGAAGGCCGCCGTGACGGCTATGTCGGTGGCGCTGTCGCCGTCGGCCGAGCGGAGCCGGAAGTCGGGCAGGAGCCCGGCGAGCACGAGCATGGTGAGGGTGGAGACCGCCCATACCGCGACGCTCCGCCCCACCTGACTGGCGACCCGCCGCCACCGCACGCCCCGCACGCCCCGCCACCTCACGTCCCGGCCCGTCGCGACCACGGGCTCTCACCCACACTGCCACAACGCTCCAGGAACGCCTGGTGCCCCCCGAACCGTCGCGTCAGCGTCCGTCGTAGCCGGCGGTCGGCATCGACAGCCGGCGGTGCACGCACGCCTTCATCGCCGCGTCGTACGCCGGTTCCGCGCGCCCCACCGTCTCGACGCGTACCCCGCGTCGCGCGCACTCCGCGGTGAACTCCTCGACGGAGGCGAGCGCGCTCTCCAGCACTCTCCGGCTGGGTGCCACGAACAGGTCCAGGCCGGGGCGGACGCCGTCCCACAGCGCGCAGTGGTCGGGACGCAGCCCCCGGACCAGTAACTCCCGGCTGATCACATAGCCCCGCTCGGCGGCCCAGCGGGCGCACATCGCGTGCTGGCTGCGGGAGTCGACGAGGAACGGATCGTCGTCGAGCTCCTCCAGCGGCGTCAGACTCGCGATCGCCGTGACCCGGACCGGCACCATGGCGTCCCCCCTCACCTCCGGTTTCGCCGCCGACCCTACTCCTGCACGTAGGCTTCGGGGAGTCGCGCGAAGGGGGCAAAGAAGTGCCGGTGGAGATCACCTGGTGGGGTCACGCCACTTGCACGGTCGAGGACTCGAACGTACGCGTGCTCACCGATCCGTTGTTCGCGCGCCGGCTCGCACACCTGCGCCGCCGGCGCGGGGATCTGCCGCCTCCCGGCGCCCGCCGGGCGGATGTCGCGCTGGTCTCGCATCTGCACGCCGATCATCTGCATGTGCCGTCGCTGATGCGGCTCGTTCCGGGCACGCGCCTGCTCGTGCCCCGGGGCGCGCGCCGTGCGGTGCCGGGTCTGCGCCGGCTCACGCACCTGCGGGTCAGCGAGGTGGCGCCCGGGGACGAGATCCCGGTCGGCGACATCGTCGTACGGGCCGTGCCCGCGCGCCACGACGGACGCCGGCTGCCGCTCGGACCGCACCGCTCCCCCGCGCTCGGCTACGTCATAGCCGGCGAGGCCCGGACGTACTTCGCCGGGGACACAGGGCTGTTCGACGAGATGGCCGAGGAGGTCGGGCCGGTCGAGGTGGCGCTGCTGCCGGTGGGCGGCTGGGGGCCGTACCTGGGCGAGGGCCATCTGGACGCGGGCCGGGCGGCTCAGGCGCTGGCCCGGCTGGCGCCGCGCAGTGCGGTGCCGGTGCACTACGGCACGTACTGGCCGATCGGGATGGACGCCGTGCGCCCCCACGAGTTCCATGCGCCGGGCGACGAGTTCGTACGGCTCGCGGCGCGGCACGCGCCCGGCGTGGCGGTGCACCGGCTCGGGCACGGGGAGGGCGTGCGCCTGGAGGTCGCGCGGTGATCTGGACCGCGCCGGTGGCGCAGGCCGCCGTGCCCCTGCTCGCGGTGTCGGCCGTCACCCCGGCGTCCGTCGTGCCGGAGTCGACGCAGCAGGCGGTCGGTTATCCGACGCTTTTTCTGCTGGTGCTGGTCGGGGCGCTGGTGCCGGTGATCCCGACGGGCGCGCTGGTGAGTTCGGCGGCGGTGGTCGCCTTCCACCAGACGGCGCCGTTCTCGCTGGCGATGGTGTTCGTGACGGCGTCGCTGGCGGCGTTCCTCGGCGATGCGGCGCTGTACTGGCTGGGTCGGCGCGGGATGAAGTCGAAGAACGGCTCGCGCTGGCTGGAGGCGATCCGGGCGCGGGCGCCGGAGGACCGGCTGGAGCAGGCGCAGACGAAACTCGCCGAGCACGGGGTGGCGGTGCTGGTGCTGTCGCGGCTGGTGCCTGCCGGGCGGATTCCGGTGATGCTGGCGTGTCTGCTGGCGAAGTGGCCGCTGCGGAGGTTTTCCCGGGGGAATCTGCCGGCCTGTCTGGCCTGGGCCGTGACGTATCAGCTGATCGGGATTCTCGGGGGGTCGTTGTTCGATGAGCCGTGGGAGGGGGTTGTGGCGGCGATCGGGCTGACGTTGGTGATCAGTGTGGTGCCGAGTGCGGTGCGGCGGGTTCGGTAGCGCCGTTGGGGGTGCTGTCGTTTTCGGGGCGCGGGTTGTGGGGGTTGATCGCGCAGTTCCCCGCGCCCCTACATACCTATAGGACTCTTGAAGCGCCGACCGGCATGTCCCACAGGTTCTCCCGGGGCAGGCCTGTCTTTTCCCAGGCGGCGCGTACCCGCGTGAGGGGTTCCAGGACCGGTTCCGCCGACAGGACGAAGGTGGCCCAGTGCATGGGGGCCATCCTGGTCGCTCCCAGGTCCTGGGCCGCGCGGACCGCCTCCTCCGGGTCGCAGTGGACGTCGCTGAGCCACCAGCGGGGGTCGTAGGCGCCGATGGGGAGGAGGGCGAGGTCGATGCCGGGGTAGCGGCGGCCGATGCGGGAGAACCAGTGGCCGTAGCCCGTGTCGCCCGCGAAGTAGACGCGCTGCCCCTCCTGGTCGGTCAGGACCCAGCCGCCCCACAGGCTGCGGCAGGTGTCGGTGAGGGTGCGCTTGGACCAGTGGTGGGACGGGACGAAGTCGAAGCGGACGCCGTCCAGTTCGGCCGCCTCCCACCAGTCGAGCTCCGTGACACGGGTGAAGCGGCGACGGTGGAACCAGCGGGCCAGGCCGGCCGGGACGAACACGGGGGTGTCGCGCGGGAGGCGGCGCAGCGTGGGGGCGTCCAGGTGGTCGTAGTGGT
>NZ_MUKA01000254.1 GCF_002150735.1 Streptomyces africanus | reverse complement strand
TCCCCGCCGCGTGCGCGGCGGCGGCGCCCGGGGCGGCGTCCTCCAGCACCACGCAGGCCGCCGGGTCCGCCCCGAGCCGGCGGGCCGCCTCCAGGAAGACGTCGGGGGCCGGCTTGCCGTGCGCGACCTCGTCGGCCGAGACGACGGTCCGCAGATGGGTGTCGAGGCCCGTGCCCGCCAGGACCGCCTCGATGGCCTCGGGTGAGGATCCCGAGGCCACGGCCATGGGAACGTCCTCGGCCGCGAGCAGTTCGACGAACGTGCGCATCTCGGGGTACGCGCGCGTGGAACGGCGCGCCAGTTCCAGATAGCGACGGTTCTTGGCGGTGAACAGCTCCGCGACGGAGGCCCGCAGGCCGTACCGCTCGATCCAGTCCGCGACCGTCTCCTGCGTGCTGATGCCGACGTACCGCTCGTGGTCCGTCCAGCTGAAGTCGGTGACGCCGTGCTCGGCGAGGGTCTGCCGGCCCGCCTCGTAGTAGTTCGGCTCGCTGTCCACGAGCGTTCCGTCGAGATCGAAGATGACCGATATGCCGCCGAGACTGCTCATGGTTCCAGCATGTCAAAGACCATGATCCGCAGACCGCCGGGGGGTCAGGACCGGGCCGCGCGGCCGATCGACTCCACCAGCGGCAGCAGCCGGTGGGGGACGCGCTCGCGCAGGGCGATCTCGGTGCGGGTGCGGACGACCCCGGGCAGGCTGATCAGCTTCTGGACGACGTCCTCCAGGTGCGCGTTGTCCCGCGCCACGACCCGCGTGAGCAGATCCCCGCCGCCCGTGATGGAGAACGCCTCGACGATCTCGGGCACCGCCGCCAGCGCGTCGCCCACCTCGTCGAGATGCCCCTGGGTGACCTCGATGTGCACGAACGCGAGCACCGGATGCCCGAGCGCGGCGGGGGAGAGGGCCGGTGCCGTGCCGGTGATCACGCCGTCGCGCTCCAGACGGTCGAGCCGGGCCTGCAACGTGCCCCGGGCGACACCGAGGATCCGGGCGTACTCGCGCACGCTCGTGCGCGGCTGCTCCAGCAACAGCCGCAGGATGCGGGTGTCGAGCTCGTCCACGGCCATGCCGCGCCCTCCTCGTCCGTTGGCCCTGCCACGGCTGCTCCGCGACAGCTCCGGCTGTACCAATGGACCAGTCTAGAAAGAGGCTGTTGAGCCAGTGGCCTCCGGGATGCTGATATGGAAGCGTCGATGGCGCTGCGGACTCCGCGGCGCCTTTTCCATGCTTGCTCATCCGGTGTCGTGATCCGGTGGTGTAAAGGGGGCGGTAAGTGGTGCTGACGAGGGTGTTCGTGGCTCCGGACCCGGGGCGGACGCGGCTGCGGTTCGCCACGCGTGCCGTGCTGGGCATCGCGCTCGCGGTCGCCGTGTGCGGCCTCGCCGGACACTCCCTCACCGGGGCCGTCACCGGCGGTCTCGCCGCCCTGCTCGCCCTGTTCACCGTCACCGACGCCACGGTTCGCGGCCAGGCGGTCACCACCGCGCTGCTGCCCGCCGTCGGGCTGCCCGTGCTCACCGCCGCGGCCGGACTGCACGACCACCCGGTGGCCCGCGACCTCACCTTCCTCGCCGTGGTCGGCGCGGGCGTCTACGCGCGCCGCTGGGGGCCGCGCGGACACAGCCTCGGCGTGTTCGCGTTCATGACGTTCTTCGTGGCGCAGTTCCTGCACGCCACCCCGGCCCAGCTGCCCGAGGTCTACGCCGCGGTCCTGCTCTCCGTCCCCGCCGCCGCCGTGGTGCGCTTCGGGCTCTGGTGCTATGAGCGCCGCCTGCCGGCGCCCGCCGTGCCCGTACCGCCGGGCGGCACCGGCCTGGCCCGGGTGACCACCCGCCAGGCGGTCCAGGCGACCGCCGGTGCCGGATTCGCCCTGCTCGTGGGCCAGCTGGTGTCCGGGCAGCGCTGGTACTGGGCCGTCGGCGCCACCTGGTGGATCTTCGTCAACACCACCTCGCGCGGTGAGACCCTGGTCCGCGGCTTCCGCCGGCTCCTCGGCACGGTCATCGGCATCGCCGTCGGCCTGCTCGTGGCCCTGCCCGTGCATGGGGACCCGACGGTCACGGCGGTCCTCGCCGCGGCCTGCGTCTTCGGCATCTTCTACACGGCCGCCGTGTCCTACACCTGGATGATGCTCTGGGTGACGCTTCTCGCCGGGCTGCTCTACGGCCTCCTCGGCGTGCTGGGCCCCGGACTGCTCGCCCTGCGGCTCGCCGAGACCGGCGTCGGCGCACTTGGCGCCGCGCTGGCCGTGATCTTCATCCTGCCCGTCACCACCCACAGCATCACCGACGCCTGGATCCAGCGGGCCCTGCGCTGTGTCCACGCCTGCACCGCCGAGGCCGCCCGGCGCCTGGCGGGCACGGCCGACGCCGACCCGGCCCCGCGGGCGGCCGAACTGGAGCAGCTGCTCGCCCGGGTGCGGCTCTCGGTCGCCCCGCTGGTGCACCCGCTGAACCCGATGCTCGGCCGCAAGCGACGCGCCCGGCACGTACTCGCCCTCCTCGACGACTGCGCCCGGGAGATCCGGGGCCTGGTCGCCGTCGCCGCCGACCCCGAGGCCTCTCACGACGCCCGTCTGGCTGCCGCCTGCTATCGCGTGCAGGCCGCGGTCGAGGCGCTCACCGACGGCGGAGACGTCTCGGTCCAGACGGACGCCCCCACCACGACGGAACCCGCCCTGGCCCACCTCCACGGCCTGGAACGGGCCCTGTCGGAACTCGCCCGGCCGCTGCGCGCCCCGTCGGGTTCGCCGTGGGTGGGCGCGTGAGTGCACAGTGCTGCACGCCCTGGGGAGGGCCCGGTCGGTTCTCGCCCGGCCGATGCGCGCCCTGAGGCCCGGTCGGATCTCGCTCGGCCAGGCGCGCCCCGCCGGTCGACCGTGGGTCGGGGTGCCGGCGCCGCGCGGCGCTGAGGGGCTCTGGCGGGCTTGCCCGGCGGTCGGCGGGGTCGCTGCCGGCCGGGGCTGAGTGCTGCACGCCCCGGGAAGGGCCCCGGCCGGACTCTGTCGATCGCCAGGGCTCAGTCCTTGACCGTTTGGTCTAGACCGCGCATGATCGGCTGCGCGGTCATTCCGGATGGTTGCGGGACGAGAGGGGACAGCCGTGGCTGACGCGAGCGGGCGGCGGGCGTACATCGGGTCCTTCACGGCGGCCGGCGGCCCCGGGATCGTGACGGCGGCCGTCGACGCCGACAGCGGCGCGCTGACCTTCCTGAGCAGCGTCGACGCCGTCCCCGACCCCTCCTACCTGGCCCTGTCCCCCGACGCGGACATCCTGTACGCGGTCAGCGAGACGGCCGAGGGCGCGGTGGCCGCGTACCGCGTGGACGGGGACAAGCCCGAGCCGGCCGGGCGGTCCGTGCCGGTCGACGGGGACGGGCCGACCCACCTCAGCCTGTTCGCCGGACACGTCCTGACCGCCAACTACGGCTCCGGCAGCGTCACCGCGATCCCCGTCCGCCCCGACGGCACCCTCGCCCGGTCCGCCGCCCACGTGCTCCAGCACACCGGCGCGGGCCCGCACGCCCCGCGCCAGCACGGGCCGCACGCCCACCACGTGCAGCCCGACCCGAGCGGCCGCTGGGCCGTGAGCGTCGACCTCGGCACCGACTCCGTGCGGGTCTGCACGCTGACGGACGGCACCCTCGCCCTGCACCGGGAGACGGCCCTGCGGCCCGGCTCGGGCCCACGCCACCTCGCCTTCCACCCGGACGGGTCGTACGCGTACGTCGTCAACGAACTCACCCCCTCCGTCACCGTCTGCCGCTGGGACGCGGCCGAGGGCGTGCTGACGCCCCTGATCGAGACCCCGGTCCTGCCCGGCGCACCGGCGCGCGACGCCTACCCCTCGGGCATCGTCACCTCACCCGACGGCCGCTTCGTGTGGACCGCCACCCGTGGCGAGGACGTCCTGTCCGTGCTCGCCGTCGAGGGCGGGGAACTGCGGCTGATCGCCACGGTGCCCTGCGGCGGCCACTGGCCACGCGCCCTCACCGCCTCCGACGGCTTCCTCTACGTCGCCAACGAACGCTCCGGCGACGTGACGTGGTTCGCCACCGACCCGCGCACGGGCATCCCAAGACGCGGCGGCTCGATCAGGATGACAGCAGCATCATGCGTGGTCGTCGGCTGACGGGGGGGCATGGGGGGCTTTCCCCCCATAAGGGGCGCGGGGAACTGCGCGACAAGCCACGATGCACCCGCACTCGGCCGACAACACCACACCCCGATGGCGAAGGCCCGCCCCGAACCCGGGAGCGGGCCTTCTTGGTCGTACGCGGCGCGCCTCGCGTCAGCGAACCGGTGTCCCCTGCGCCTGCTGCGGCGTGATCCCCAACGCCGTCGTGTACTTGGCCAGCGCCAGCTTCCCGATCGCCGGGTACGGCCCGAGCGACTCGGCGGCGGAGCACTCCGCCTCCTTCGCGGCCTCCTCGACCAGTCCCGGCTCGATCTCCGGCCCGATCAGATACGGCGCGAGGGCCAGCTGCTGCGAACCCGAGGAGCGCAGCTGCTCGGCCACGGACGCGATGGAGCCCTCCTGGTCCAGGGCCGCCGCCATCACCGGCACCGCGAGGCGCGCGGCGAGCAGCATGCCGGTGATCCCGGCCGCCTGCACGGCCTCGTCACCACCCACGGACGCCAGGATGATGCCGTCGGCGGCGGTGGCCACGGTGAACAGCCGGGCACGGTCCGCCCGGGCCAGACCGGCCTCCGACAGCCGCACGTGCAGCGCCTCGGCGAGCAGCGGGTGCGGGCCGAGGACATCGGTCAGCTCGGCGGCGATCCGGCTCTCCATGACGGCCTGGCGGACCCGGCGCAGCAGCGCGCTGTCCGGGCCGGCGAGCAGCGGCACGACGACCGCGACGGGCCCGTCGGGCTCCCTGACGTCCAGGCCGGCGGCACGCGCCTGCTCGAAGCGGGCGGTGCGCTCCTCGGCGGTGTACGCGAGCACGGCCTGAAGCGTGGGGAACTCCGCGTTGTCCCCGTCGAGGTACCCGATGCGGGCGTCGAGGCCGGGCAGCTCGGAGCGGGCGATGCTCACGACCTCTTCGGCGAGGCTGCGGGTGGCGCTACTGGGCGTGCCCGGCACGGCGAGGACGAGCGCGGGCGCGCCCTCGGGAGCCACCAGCGGCTCCGGACGGCGGTGCCGTCCGGGCTGGCGGGGTCGCGGCATTCGTACTGGGAGGCCGGACTCGGGTCCAGTGGGGGAACTCATGGCGCCGCATGTTACTGGTTTCCTGGGCTCCCCTGTTCGGGGAGGGGGCAGGTGAGCGGTATCCGTCCGGTTTTGTCTGATGAGTTACGTACAGATGGAATGACGTGCGGATGGTGTGCGACCGATCAGTCACCCGACAGGGTTGTCACGCTCAGCAGGGCCTCGTCACCCGGCAGAGTGAGCGGACCCGTGCTCAGCTCGGCCGCCATGCGCACCGAGCCGTGCAGCGGATCGCCCTCGGCCGGCACCCGCCGCGCGTGCGGGAGCTGCCGCGCCAGTTCCGCGTCGAGGGGCACGAGGAGCGGATCGCCCATCTTGAACAGGCCGCCGGTGACGGCGAGGCGCGGCTCGCCGCCGGACGGGCACACGGCCGCCGCGGAGTCGGCCATGTGCCGGGCGGCCGCGCGCAGGATGCCCGCCGCCACGGGGTCCCCGTCCGCGCAGGCGGCCACCCGGGGCGCGAACGAGGCGAGGACGGCGGGCCGGTCCGGACGCGGATACAGCGCGCCGGGCAGCCCCGCCACGGGCCCGAACACCTCCTCGGCGCAGGCCAGCAGCGGAGCCGAGCCGCCCTCCCGCCCGTCATGGGCCCGCAGCGCCGCCTCCAGCCCGGCCCGCCCGATCCAGGCACCGCCGCCGCAGTCGCCGAGCAGATGACCCCAGCCGTCCGCCCGACGCCAGTCCGCAAGATCGGTGCCGATCGCGATCAGTCCCGTGCCGCCGGCGATCACGGCACCCGGCCGGGGCCCGAGGGCACCGACGTACGCGGTCACGGCGTCGGCGGCCAGTGCGACCCTCCGTACGCCGAACTCCCGGGCCAGGGCACCCGGCAGTTCCGCGCGCAGCCCGGCACCGAGCGAGGCGAGCCCGGCCGCGCCGACGACGGCGGCGGTCAGCCGCACGGGACCCGCCTCGGCGGTCAGGGCACGCACCAGGGGCAGCAGCCGCGCCATGAAATGCTCGGGGTCGATGCCCCGGTCACCCGTGCGCACCGGCTCGTCGGACGCCCGTCGGGCGAGCGGACCGCGCTCGGCGGTTCCCACGACCACCCGGAGCCCGGACCCGCCGGAGTCCACGGCGAGAAAGCCGGAGCCTTGCGACGCCGGGATTTCCGACGCCGGGCCTTCCGAGGCCCCGGTCACGGCAGGCGCCAGTCCACCGGTTGGCCGCCCTGGCGGATCAGCAGGTCGTTGGCCCGGCTGAACGGGCGGGAGCCGAAGAAGCCCCGGTCCGCCGACATGGGGGAGGGGTGGGCGGACTCCACGGAGGGCAGGTCGCCGAGCAGCGGGCGCAGATTGCGGGCGTCACGGCCCCACAGGATGGACACCAGCGGCTTGCCGCGCGCCGCCAGGGCCCGGATCGCCTGCTCGGTGACCTCCTCCCAGCCCTTGCCCCGGTGGGCGCCGGGCTTGCGCGGGGCGGTGGTGAGCGCCCTGTTGAGCAGCAGCACGCCCTGCCGCGTCCACGGCGTGAGGTCACCGCTGGACGGCTGCGGCAGGCCCAGATCGGCGTTCAGCTCCCGGAAGATGTTGATGAGGCTGCCGGGCAGCGGCCTCACCTCGGGCGCGACCGAGAACGACAGCCCCACCGCGTGCCCCGGGGTCGGATACGGATCCTGACCGACGATCAGCACCCGTACGTCGTCGAAGGGTTGCTGGAAGGCCCGCAACACGTTCGGCCCGGCCGGGAGGTAGGTGCGTCCCGCGGCGATCTCCGCCCGGAGGAAGTCCCCCATGGCGGCGACGCGTTCGGCCACCGGTTCCAGGGCCTTCGCCCAGCCCGCTTCGACGATTTCATGCAAGGGTCGTGGTGCCACGGGCGTCACCCTACTGCCGTACGGGCAGCGGCGATCAACCGGTGGCCAAGGCCCGCTCGTAAGCTCATCCCTCGCCTCGCCCCCCCGCCTGGCCCTCCGCCTCGTCCTCCCCTCAGCCGACGACCGCGGCCCGCACGCACAGCACGTCCGGCAGATGCGAGGCGAGCTGCTGCCAGCTGTCGCCGTCGTCCGCCGAGGCGAACACCTCGCCGTTGCGGTTGCCGAAGTAGACGCCCGCCGGATCCGCGTCGTCCGTGCACATCGCGTCGCGCAGCACCGTGCCGTAGTGGTCCTCCTGGGGCAGGCCCGCCGAGAGCGGCTCCCAGCTCTTGCCCGCGTCCGCCGTCCGGTAGACCCGGCAGCGGTGGTCGGCCGGGACCCGGTCGGCGTCGGCGTTGATCGGGAACACGTACGCGGTGTCGCCTCTGTGCGGATGCGCGGCCGCCGCGAAGCCGAACGTGGACGGCAGGCCCTCGCCGATGTCCGTCCAGTGCGCGCCCGCGTCGTCGCTGCGGTAGACACCCCAGTGGTTCTGGAGGTAGAGCCGGTCCGGGGTCGCCGAGTCCCGGGCGACCTTGTGCACGCACTGGCCGAACTCCGGGTTCGGGTCGGGCAGGAACACCGCGGAGACGCCCGAGTTGGAGGGCGCCCAGGTCGCGCCGCCGTCCAGCGTGCGGAACACGCCGGCGGTCGAGACGGCGACCGTCACCGCCCTGGGATCGCGCGCGTCGGTGAGCACGGTGTGCAGGCCCTCACCGCCGCCGCCCGGCACCCACTTCGACCGCGAGGGGTGCTCCCACAGGGGCCGGACGAGCTCGAACGTCTCCCCGCGGTCCTCCGAGCGGTACAACGCGGCCGGTTCCGTGCCCGCGTACACCACGCCCGGCTCGGCCGCCGCCGGGTGCAGCTGCCACACCCGCTCCAGCGACGCCCCCGTGTCCTTGGGGAACTTGACGGCCGGCCGGGCCGGTTCCGTCCACGTCCGGCCCAGGTCGTCGGAGTGGAACACGGACGGGCCCCAGTGCGCGCTGTCGCCGCCGGCCAGCAGCCGCGGGGTCGCCGTGCGGGTGTCGATGGCGACCGAGTACACGGCCTGCGCGTTGAAGTAGGGGCTCTCGTCGAACTGCCAGGCGCCACCGCCTCGCCGGCGCCCGATGAACAGGCCTTTGCGCGTGCCCACGGCGAGCAGTACCTCGGTCATGCCGATCACCTCCGCGGCGTCGTCGTCGACGCCCTCGTCTCAGACACGGGCCAGTCTGCACCCCACCACTGACAGTCACCCCCCGAGCGGACTCCGGCGCAGGTCAGGGCCGTGTCGACGCCGTGTACGGGCGTCCGTCACCCTCGCCTGCGAAGGCGCCGCCACGGGCCGCGGCGCCCTCCCGGGGTACGTGCAGTGAGCATCCAGCGGCCCTCTTCCGTATGGGGAGGGCGGCGGGATGGTCATGCGCTCGTGAGGAGGATGCCTTCGATGGCGTTACGTGGTCCGAAGGTGTGGCTGTGGCGCTGGCGGCGCAATCCG
>NZ_MUKA01000253.1 GCF_002150735.1 Streptomyces africanus | reverse complement strand
GCCGGACGGGTTCTCGTCGGCGGCGACGATCTCGAGGGCCGAGTCGTCGGAGTCGACGGTGAGCGTGCGGCTCTGCAGGTCGAAGGCCCGATGGTCGGGGTCGGTATCGTCCCCGGCGGACGCGCCGCAGGCGCTGAGACCGGCGACGAGCACCACGACGGCACCGGCGACGGCGCCCGCGCGGGCGGAGACGGTCCGGGTGGTGCCGGTGGTAGTGCCGGTAGTGCGGGTAGTGCTGCGGGTGGTGCGGGCCATGACGATCTCCCCCTGGGCGGACGACTCGCGCTTCCGAGCGCGCTACGACCGTATGGATCCAGGACCCGCCGGGGGATCCGGACGGCTCCCGGAACGACAGTGGGGTTAACCCCCGGGCCGACCCACGGATCGGGTTTGCGGGACCGTGCCCCGGGCAATGTAGGCTGTCGACTCGTCCTGGGCGCGCGGCCCGGGAGCCGGGTGCGTAGCTCAGGGGTAGAGCGCCTGCCTTACAAGCAGGATGTCGGCGGTTCGAAACCGTCCGCGCCCACGGTACTGAGTAGTAGGTCAGAGGCCTCTCAGGTAACTCCCTGAGGGGCCTCTCCTGTGATCGAACGGGACCGGCCTCTGATCACCAGCTGATGGTCTGCCCCTCCGGCGTGACGGTGACGGTGAACCCCTCCAGCGTCGGTGCGCCGGCCGCGCACCAGCGGCCGAACTGCTCCTCCACGTGGTCCCACAGCGCCTCCGGACCGTCCTGCCGGACAACCCACCGGCCGCCGTCCTGATACACCGCAGTCCACGAGCCGGTCTCGACGTCGACGAGGACGTCCTCGCTCCGTCCGTCCCGCTGGATCGTCAGCCGTTGGGCGCCCGGCACGGCGAGCTGCGCGACGAACCGAGAGGTCCAGTTGTTCAGCACGTCGGCCCCGGTGCCGGTCTCGCGTTCCTTGCCCTCGTTGAAGTCGGGGAGCAGGCCGACCGGCGGCGCCTGATGCGGCCGCGCGAGCATGAAGGACACGGCCCCGCCCAGCAGTGGGCCGGACGCCGTACCGTCCTTGTGTACCGTCAGGCGCGCGAGCTCCGAGGAGCCGAGCCATCCGCAGATCGTCGCCAGGATCAGGCCGCCGGTCCGGGTCTGCTGGACCAGGCGGGAGGCACCGCGCGCACGCCGCATGTCGCGATGACCCTGTCGTACGGCGCTCCAGCACCGTGGCCGACGAGTCCGTCGCCGGTGACGAGGTTGGGGAATGTACCGAGGTGGCCAAGGGCTGCCCGCGCCCGCGACGCTACGCGCGAGTCGTACTCGATCGAGGTGACGTTCCCGGCGCCGAGCCGCGCGCACAGCACGGCGGTCGAGTAGCCGGTGCCGGTCCCGATCTCCAGGACCTTGTGCCCGTCGTCGACCTTGAGGTCCTCCAGCATGCGCAGCACGAGCGACGGCTGCGTGCTGGAGCTGGTCGGCTCGCGCATGATCTGGCCGTGGATGTCTTCCGGCACGATCGTGCCGGCGATCTGGGTCACCAGCGACTCGTCTGCGTAGCAGCCCTCCAGCCAGCCCGCGTCATCCACTCGTACGGGCTCCCACGCGGTGAAGTCCGTCCCGACGGCCCGCCGGAAGAACCCGCCGCGCAGGAATTCGTGCCGGGGGACGGCTGCGGCGGCGCGCTTCCACGGCTCGGTGCGCAGGCTGCCACTGGTGGTCATCCTGTTGATGAGCTGCTGGTGCAGGAGGAGACGCCGTCGACGCGGTACAGCGGGTTGTGCAGCGGCTTGTAGATGACCGAGCCGTGCGCCTTGATGAACTCCCGGGCGGCGTCGGGGCTGGATGTGATGAGGGTCGGCGGAACCAGGAAGCCCGCGTCGGCGGCCGTGGTCAGTCCGGCCGGTTTGAACTCGGCGTCGCCGATGCGGTGCGGGTGATTGACGTAGAGACACCTGGGCAGCGAGGCGACGACTCCGCCGAGTCCGTACCGGGCCTGGGTGACGGCGAACCGGGCGTCCTGCTCGTCGAGGTGCGGGAAGGCGAATCCGGTCGGCCGTCGGTAGTACAGGGCCCTGATGTTGGTGAGGTCCGCGCTGCGGGAGGGGGTGAGGAGACGGCCGCGTAGGCCGTGTTCGGTGATCTCTGCCTCCACCGACAGTGATGCGGGGAAGTCCCCCGAGTCGAGCCGCACGACCGGGACGTCCCTACCGCGTCCTCGCCCACCTCGCCGAAGACGAACCCGGCGGTGTCGTGCCCGACACCGCACCTGGCGTACTCCTGGACGGCGACGACATCGGACGATGGCGTCAGCGGCAGAAACAGCCGGCCACCTGGAAACTGCTGTCAGAGGAGCAGGAACGGCTGTCCGAGCTGGGCGTGAAGCCCGCCCAGGCGCGGCCTCCGGCCCCTGCCGCCACGCGGGCGACGAACGAGCAAGGCACAGCAGACCTTCCAGCGCGGCCTTGCCGCCCTCCCCCTCTCCCAGCCTTTCGACCTGCCGGTACGAGGTTCAGGAACAGGCACTGACCCCCGCCATCACCTGGCCCACCGCACACCCAGAGCAGCGAGCGCGTCGGCTGCTCCTGGGTGAGTTTGGGGACAGGGCGGCATCGTGAAGGGCGCTTCGGGGCCCGAGGTCGTTCCCTGTTGGCGCACCGTGGAAAGTGAACGCTCAGTCAGTTGCGGGCTGGGAGAGGAGGCTTGTACCGCACCAGTTCTGCTGGTTGAGATGGTCGAGCATGGCCGTTTCCGCCGCACCCGGATTGCGCCGCACGCCGACGAGGACGGGCTCGGTCAGGGAGGGCAGCAGTGGGCAGGCCAGTTCTTCGAAGCCTTCGGGGATGGCCGAGGCCGGGACCACAGTGACGCCCAGGCCCTGCGCCACGAGCCGCACCGCGGTGGAGATCTGTGACGCCCGGGCCACCGTGTGCGGGCTGAGGCCCGCGTCGGCGAGCAGGCGGGCGAGGTAGTCGTCGAGCAGGCTGGCGCGCCGGAACCGGATCCACCCCTCTGACGCCAGGTCTTCCAGGCGCAAGGCGGCGCCGTCCGAGAGAAGCGGGTGCCCCTTCGGCAGGACGGCGACGTAGGCTTCCTCGCCCAGCCGGTGGGTGTCGAAGGTGCACCCGGCGGGGATGCGGTGCACGAGGACCATGTCGAGGGTTCCCTGGCGGACCAGTCGTTCCATGTCCGTGGGATCGGGCTCCTCGTGGAGAGTCACCTGCAGCTTCGGGTGGCGATTGCGCAGTTGCCCCAATACGTGGGGCAACTGGCGTGCTCCCAGGCCCATGTGGACAGCCATGATGAGTTCACCTGCCAGTTCCCCGTCGGCTGCGCGTGCGGCCGTGATGGCCCGCCGGGATGCGGTCGTCGCGATCTCCGCCTGCGCGAGGAAGGCCCGCCCTGCCACCGTCACCGTCACCCCGCTGGGGGTGCGGGTGAACAGCTGCACCCCGAGGTGCTTCTCCAAGGCGCCGATCTGCTGCGACAGAGAAGGCTGAGTGACCCGCAGACGTTCTGCTGCCGCTGTCATCGAGCCCTCCTCGGCGACCGCCAAGGCGTATTCGTACTGGCGCAGGTTCATTCGAGATCCAACCTTCGACGTGACATAGGAGATGCCAATGCAGAGTATACGTTGCCACTATTTGCCTCTATGTCAGGCCGGTCCTACCGTGGTGCACGTCCAGCCCGGCCACCAGGGCCGGAAAGCTGCCGCCCGACCTCGGCGCGCGCCGTCAGACATCTTTTCTTTTCGAGGAGCACACAATGGATTTCGAGGGCAAGAGCGTCCTGGTTACGGGTGCGGGGTCGCGAGGAGGTATCGGCGCCGCGACGGCGCACGCGTTCGCACGCGACGGAGCGTCGGTGGTGATCACCGGCCGCAACGCTGAGCGCGGGGCCGAGGTGGTGGACGACATCACCGCCGGCGGAGGAAAGGCCCGGTTCATCCTCGCTGATCTGAGTGATCTCGCCGACGTCGAGCAGTTGGCGAAGGAGGCGGGTGAGGTCGACGTGCTGGTCAACAACGCGGCAAGCTACAGGGCCAGCATCAAGCCGACCCTCGAGCAGGACGTCGAAGCGAACGCGGAGTCATGGGACACCAACGTGCGCGCCACCTTCGTCCTCAGCACACGACTCGTCCGGGGGATGATCGAGCGGGGCGGCGGCAACATCATCAACATCAGCAGTATCGCCGCCGCGATCGCCATGCCGCAGATGGCGACGTACGGAGCGCAGAAGGCGGCCATCGAGTCCTTCACCCGTAGTTGGGCCGCGGAGTGGGGCCGGTACGGCATACGCGTCAACGCGGTGGCCCCTGGGAACGTGAACACCGATAACGTGGTGGACTTCATCGGCGCCGACCAGTTCACGACCTGGTCCGAGATCAACCCGCTCAAGCGCAACGCCACGCCCGAGGAACTCGCCGAGGTCATCGCGTTCGTGGCGAGCGAGCGCGCGAGCTTCGTCACCGGCCAGGTGATCGTGGCCGACGGCGGTCGCCTCGCCGTCTGAACGACCCGGCGACCACCGCCACCGCGATGGTCTCCGGCCTCCCGTCCGTGTGCGGCCGGAGACCGAACCGGGTCACGACGCCGACCACCAGCCGGGCCGATGACACAACCGCCCCAGCCTTTCCGGGCGTGGCCCGCATCCCGAGTGCCTGTTTGTGAGCCGGGCATTGCGGATTGCCCGATGGAGCCGTCGTGGTGGTGTGACAGTGAGGCCGGTTCGAGGGCCTATCTCCCGGTGAGACTGCTGGCCGTCACTCCGAGACGATCAGTCGCGTTGAGCCTCGCGGGAGGCCGGCTGTCCGCTCCTGCGGGAGGTTCGGCGGGTGATTCGCCTGGTGTCCACGACCAGGTGCCGCTTGCGGTCATTGATTTCCTTGCCGGCGTCGTACCCGTAACAGGTCCGCCAGGGCGGGAAGTCCTCGGGCAGGGCCCTCCACTTGTATCCGGTATCCACGAGATAAAGGAGAACGTCGATGTCCCGTGAGAAGAGGATCCCTGGGCCGGACCACCCCATCGACATTGTCGAGAACTCCAGTCTGATCCGGGTGGTCACTCGGGACGGCGGGAAGGTCGTCGCCGAGACGACCTCTGCGGTCACGCTGACCGAGGCCGGCTATCCGGCCGTTCATTACATCCCGCTGGCCGATGTCGACCAGGCACTTCTGGAGCGGACGGACTCCCACACCTACTGCCCGTACAAGGGCGAGGCGTCCTACTACAGCCTCACCACTGCCGAAAAGAAGATCCCGGACGCGGTGTGGTTCTACGAGGAGCCGTTCGAGGCCGTGGGGGCGATCGCCGGCCGCGTCGCCTTCTACCCCGAGCACGTTGAGATCACCTCCGAGGCCGTCTTCAACTGACGGCCCCGCGCGGGGGTGGAGCGGTTTCCCCCTCGACACGCCGCTCCACCCCCGCACCCAGCCCGACACCCGCCTGACCCGCACCAGATGGTGCGAGAGGGGGACAGAAATGACCGAACTGACCCTGGAGGAGGCGGAAGCGTATGTGTTCGGCGTGTGTTTCAAGACCGGCCTCCCTGAGCGGATTGGTGTGGAGACGGAGTGGCTGGTCCAGGACCGCCACAACCCTGGGCTGCTGATATCCGTCGACCGGCTGGACGCCGCACTCGCGCCGGTCGAGGTGACAGGCGCCCTGCCCGGGGGCAGCAGGCTCACCCGTGAGCCGGGCGGCCAGCTGGAGCTGAGTTCCCCGCCGGCCCTCTCGCTCGGCGCGTGCGTCGAGATGATGGCCGCGGATCTCGCCGTACTGCGCACGGCACTCGAGCAGGCCGATCTGGCACTCGTCGGTCGGGGCCTCGATCCCTATCGTGAACCGCCTCGCGTGCTCGACCACCCCCGCTACCGGGCCATGGAGAGCTTCTTCGACCGCGAGGGCCCCTGGGGCCGCGACATGATGCGCCGCACCGCATCCGTACAGATCAACCTGGACTCCGGCGAGGACTCCCGCGGCGTCGGCGGCTACCGCTCCCGCTGGGAACTCGCCCACCGTATCGGTCCCGTGCTCGTCGCCGCCTTCGCCAACTCCCCGATACAGGACGGGTGGCCCACCGGGTGGCTGTCCAGCCGGCAGGACGTCTGGTCCCGGATGGATGCCGGTCGTACCCGCCCGCCCCGCTACCACTGCGACCCCCGTGTGGCCTGGACCCGCTATGCGCTCGACGCGCAGGTGATGTGCGTACCGGGCGACCCCGACGGGGACTGGTCCGCACCCTCTGGATTGACCTTCCGCGCCTGGCTGCGGGGCGTACCCGAGCTGAGGCCGCCGACCCTGGCCGACCTGGACTACCACCTCAGCACTCTGTTCCCGCCGGTCAGACCGCGCGGCTGGCTGGAGTTGCGGATGACCGACGCGCAGAACGGCGACGACTGGGTCGTGCCGACGGTGCTGGCCGCGACGCTCCTGAACGACACGGTGGCGGCCGATGCCGCCTACGCGGCAACCGAGCCACTCTGCCCGGACTCACAGCGGCCCCGAAAAGCTGCGGGACGGCAGCCGCGTCCCGCAGGCACACAAGTCCTGCGACGCCAGCCGTAAAAAGCAGGATGAGGAAAAGCAATGTGTCCGGTGCTCACAGTCTCGACTCAAGGAGAAAGTATGCGTCTCGCGAATAAGGTAGCCCTCGTCACTGGCGGGAGCGCGGGCCTTGGCCTGGCGATTGCCCAGAGATTCGGAAGCGAAGGCGCCCACGTCTACATCACGGGGCGACGGAAGGAGGCGCTCGAAGCCGCGAAGGCTTCCATTGAGGGACATGTCACGGCGGTCACCGCGGACGCTACAGTGCCGGGTGATCTCGACAATGTGGTCGAGGCTGTCCGTCAGGAGAGCGGGCACCTCGATGTGATCGTAGCGAACGCCGGAAGCATTGAGCGGATGAACTTCGGGGACGTGACCGAGGAACACTTCGACCGAACATTCGACCTCAATGCCCGCGGCACACTGTTCACCGTCCAGAAGGCGCTGCCGCTTCTACGAACGGGCGGCTCGATCATTTTGCTGGGCTCGATCACGGCATTCAAGGGAGATCCCGGGGCAGGGGCTTACAGCGCGGCGAAGGCCGCCGTGCGCTCCTACGCGCGCACGTGGGCGGCAGAGTTCGGCGACCGGGGTCTTCGGGTCAACGTGCTGAGTCCGGGACCGATCGACACATTCATCATCGATGGACAGGCCGAGTACTTCGGTCAAGATCCAGTAACTCTCCGAGCCCACATGAGTACCCTTGTCCCGATGGGCCGCCTCGGGCTTCCCGAGGAGATCGCCAATGGTGCGCTGTTTCTCGCCTCGGACGAAAGCAGTTTCATGACAGGTGCAGAACTCTGCATCGACGGCGGAATGGCTCAGGTATAGCCCGCTTCGGCCGGATCGGAACTGGGCATGAGCTTGTCCTACCGTTTTGGCGCGGGATCACTCCGCTCATTCGCAGGATCGGTGAGTTCGAGAACTCCGGGTACGGCAGTTAGTACTCCAGCAGCGCTTCGTGTCTTGAGCTGGCTTTTGCCGTTGTCCTGGTATGGAGGGGATGACTGAAGTCCCCTGACTGGGCTGGTGAGTTGGAATCGGTGTTCGCTCGGGTGGCGGGCCGGTTCGCTCGGGCGGATCTGCGGTGGCGGATGCGGGACTATGTCCGTGGTCTGCTGGGACAGACGACACGCAAAAACGGCTGACAGCTCGCGGAGTGGGCGGGTCACCGCACTCCGGACGGCTTTCAGCGGTTGCTCAACAGCAGTGTCTGGGACGCGGACGCCTTGCGTGATGACGTCCGTGATTATGTCGCCGAACGGCTCGGACCTGGCGGTGTGCTGATCATCGACGACACCGGGTTCATCAAGAAGGGCACCACCTCGGCCGGGGTCGGCCGGCAGTACACCGGTACTTCCGGAAAGATCGACAACTGCCAGATCGGGGTGTTCGCCGCCTACGCCACCAGTTCGGGCCGGGCCCTGGTGGACCGCGAGCTCTACCTGCCCAAAGCCTGGACCTCCGACCGGCAGCGGTGTCGGGCGGCGAAGATCCCCGACGAGCGGGGCTTTGCGACCAAGGGCGAACTGGCCCGGGACATCGTGCGTCGCTGCCTCACGGCCGGCCTGCCCGCCAGGTGGGTCACCGCGGATGAGGCCTACGGGCAGGACTGGCACTTTCGTCGCCTGCTCGAGCAACTCGACGTCGGCTATGTGGTGGCGGTGCCCAAGTCCCAGCAGATCAAGTCCCTGGCCGGTATCTGGCTCATCGACGAAGCACCCGACGATGCCGCGGCTGTCCTGCGGCGACGGGGCCAAGGGGCACGGGTCTGTGACTGGGCCGCGGCCAAGCTGCCGCCAACTTGATCTTCGATCCCGATCCGCCAACCCATCACCGCTGGGTCATGGCCCGCCGCAGCCTCTCCGACCCCGGCGAGATCGCCTACTACCTCGCCTACGCACCCGTCGGCGTCGAGATCGCCGAACTGGTCCGGGTGGCCGGCAGCCGGTGGGCGATCGAGGAGTGCTTCCAGACTGCGAAGAACGAATGCGGCCTGGACGAGTACGAGGTCCGCCGCTACATCGGCTGGTATCGGCACATCACCCTGTCCATGCTCGCCCACGCCGTCCTGACTGCACTCGCCGCCCAGACTGACAGCGCCGCAAGGGGGGCTGCAGAAACGGATCAGCCCTCGTCCCGCTCACCGTGGCAGAGATCCGGCGGCTCCTGGACGCGCTCCTGCCCCGTCCACGAGCCGACCGCGATCCCGTCGCCCATGCACTGAAATGGTCGGCCTGGAGAAGACCACCAAGCCGTCGCCCACCGCTGCCACTACCAAAAACGCAGCTCAAGACACGAAGCGCTGCTGGAGTACTAAGAGGCCCCGTCCGTCTCCCCCGGCGGAGCCTCGTGCGCGTGTTTGAGTTCCGAGCGGGCCGCCACCCGCTCGGGGCCGGAGAGTTCGGACCAGTAGCGGTGCGTGCTGATGAACACCGCGAGTTCGTGTTCCCGCCGCCGGAGCTTCTCCACCTCGGCCTGTTCGTCGGCGGTCCAGCCGGGGGAGGCGGGGCGCTCCACCTTGCGCCAGCCGTTGTCGTCGCTGAAGCCGTCCAGTGGTTCGACCGACCAGGGGAGCCGCTTCAGCAGGGCCGACAGTTCGGCCCGGACCTGATGGAGTTCCTCCTGACCGGCGAGGAGGTCACTCGGAAAGTCATAGGTCGTTGCCACGGCCCAATGATACGCCTGTTCGATTTAGCCAGGCGAGTTTCTTCCCGTGGTTCATGCGGCGTGCCGCTACGGATGTGCCCCGGCGGACAGCTCGCCCACCACCCGGGCCGTCACCGGGGCCGGTACGCCGTGCCGCTCGGCCGCGCGGAGCAACGCGCCGCCGATGGGGTCCAGTTCGAGCGGCCGGCCCGCCTCGGCGTCGCGCTGCATAGAGGACTTCATCGGTGGTGGGAAGGCGTCGTAGCCGGCGAGGGCCCGCGCCGGGTCCGACGGTCCGCCGCACGCGCGGCTGATCGCGGCCGCCTCCTCGACCAGTGCCGTCAGTTCGTCGCGGTGACGGGTGCGGACGTCTCCGAGAGGGACGCCGTAGCGGGTGGTCAGCAGGGCCATGGGGGCCAGGAACGACATCTTCGCCCACAGGGTCGCCGTCTCGTCGTCCTGGACCCGGGTGGCCGGGCCGGCGGCCGCGAGAGTCTCGGCGAGGGTGTCGAGGCGGGTCCGGGGCACCGCCGTGCCGGTCAGGTCGATCTCCGCGAAGGGGCTGCCGTGTTCGATGACGCCCGGGGCGACACGGGTCGACTCGACGCGGATGACGGCGGGGGCGACGCGGTCGGGGCGGTAGCGGGCGCGCAGGGTCGCGGGGTGTTCGACGCCGTTCAGGAACGGCACGAGGAGTCCGTCGGCCAGTGCGGGTGCCGGGACGCGCTCCAGGGCGGCGTCGAGGGCGGTGTGTTTGACGGCCACCAGGCACGCGTCGACAGGTTCGCGCAGGTGCGTGTCCGCCTCGACCCGGGTCGTGAAGTCGCCGAAGTGCGCGCTGCGGACCCGGATGCCGTCCGTGCGCAGGGTACGGGCCGTTTCCTCGCCGGACAGGCAGATCACCCGGTGGCCGGCGCGGGAGAGCAGGGCGGCGAGCAGACCGCCCACGCCGCCGGGGCCCAGGACGGCCACGGTGAGTTCGTTCCCCATGTCGGTTCCTCTCGTCGGTCGGCCCCACGGTGGTGGCCGCCTCGCGGAGATCATGGCAGCCGACGCTGTCGTACGGGGGCCGAAAGGGCGAGACTGGGGGCATGTGCCGGAGTATCAAGACCCTGCGTCCGCCCGCCCTGCCCGAAGAGGCCACGGAAGCGGACATTCGGGCTGCCGCGTTGCAGTACGTGCGGAAGGTGTCGGGTTTCCGCGCCCCCGCCGCTCACAACCAGGAGGTGTTCGACCGCGCCGTGGAGGCCGTCGCACAGGCCACGGCCGAGTTGCTGGACGGGCTGGAGATCCGCGGCGCCCGGGCTCAGCAGGCAAGCTAGCGTGCGCCCTGGCCCACGAGGGCCCACGAGCC